>RDXI01000112.1 GCA_004292795.1 Bacteroidota bacterium
ATGGCTATCACATTGTAGCGGTTACGTCCTTGCCTAACGACCTTACCTACCAAGTGGCTACGATTGAGCGTGTATTGGAGGCAAGCCCCGAAACTGAATACAGCATAAGGGCGCGTTTGGATAGCATAGCAAAAGAAGCTAAAACCTTGCAAGGTTTACGAGATTTTGTGAAGAAAAACCCACAATATGCGTTAGAAATTTCTATTATTAATAATTATGCTAAAATATTATTGGGTAGTTTGGAGTCAAAAGACATCTATCTCAATGCCTTTCATACCCCAGAAGGCGAGTTACTACCTATAGAACAAGCTGTGAATGCTGATAAAAAAACTTATTGGCTGTTGACAGGGGTAGCTATGCTCACGCATGAAGACAAAACGGACATAAGAGCAGTACGCTACCAACTTATAGATGATGTCTGTCGAGATAAAAAAACAGCCTATATATGTTCTAAGATAGATTTGCAAGCAAGTAGCCTTGAAGATATAGCACAAAAAAGCGGGCTTGTGGCAAATATAAAGGATACTATAGAAGTTTCACTCGATAAAGATGTGCTTGTTGGCGAGGCATCTATGCGCATTATTTTCTCCCAAGAAAATACTCCTGCTCATCTTTTGCCTACCTTGCTCGAATTTGAAAAACAATGGCGAGGCGAGCCTCATCTTGAACTTAACGCGGTGGGTACGGCTATGGGACTTGCACAAGGACAACGCAGTCAGGCGATTGCAGGTAAGTCAGGTGTATTTGTGATAGAAAAAATAGCAGACTTGCCTGCCATCATGCCCACAAAAGAAGCGATAAGTGCCACACAAGAAGCCCTCACAAAAAGTAGGCAAGACTTGGCAAGCTATTACACACACGAAGCCTTGAAAAAACTTAAAAAGGTAAAAGATTATCGTTACAAATATTGGTAATATCTCTCGAAAGCTCCTCAATGATGGGAGCTTTTTTTGTGGGTGTGTATTTTTTTGTAGGAAAGGTAATGCTCATAAAAATAGCAGTTCGTAACTCATTGATAGTCAATAGGTAAAAAAAATAGAAAATTTTGATATAAAAATTTGGTAATTACAAAAATTTAGCCTATATTTGTAACATCAAAGTAAAACAATTTCATATTTAACCAAAACGAAAAGATTAATGACAAGTCCCATTCTCCAATCCAAAGAGCAAGTAGTACGCGCTTTTCAAGCCCTCCTTGCCGAACGCAAAGAAGCGAAAGCCAAGATTGCGACTAAGGAAGAACTCGCGCTCCGCGCCCAAGAAAAGGAACTCGTAGCGAAGGCTACAGGCTACACTTCCGACAACATTGTGAAGGAACTCGCCAACCTTCAGCTCGACCTCGGCAACTCGATTGAATCGCTTGCTACCCAATTGGACAATGAACTCCAACGCTTAGACGACCTCCGCAAGTCTATCGAAATCCAGCAAAACCACTACAAGCAAGTGCTTGATACGCAAGTGGCGGCTGACGCGCTCTATATCTTGAACCAAGAGCAAATCGCGTGGCTTCAGACGCATGAAGCAGAAAAGAAACAAATATTTACCGACCTCGAAAAGCAAATCACGCAAAAACGTGCAGAATGGGAGCGCGAACAAGCCGAATATGCTTTGCTACAAACCGAAATGCTCGAAGCCCTGAAAACAGACCGCGACAAAGAACTCGCGCTGTATAAGTATGAGCTGGAAAGGCTTTACAGAATAGAAGCCGACCAATACGAAGAGAAGAAAAAAATGGCAGAACGCGAAATCGCTGAAACTGACCTTCTCAAAAACAAGGATTGGCAAAAACGCGAAAAAGCTCTCGAACTCCAGCAAGCCAAGCTCGCCGAATACAAAAAACGAGTGGAGGGCTACGAAGAGGAATTGAAACAAGCTACACAAAAAGCACGCGAAGAGGCAATCAAAGAAACCTCGAAAGAAGTGAAAAACCGTGCTGAACTCTTGGAGAAAGAGGTGGAAGGCAAGAAACAAACCTACGAATTGCAGATTGTTTCGCTTGAGAACACAATAGCGAAAAATACAGAGCAGATTGAAAAACTGACTACCGAATTGAAAGAAGCCCTTGCACAAGTGCAAAGCCTATCGCTCAAAGTGGTGGAGAAAATCAAAGCAGAGAAATAAGAAAAGCCCGAAAGTTGCGACTTTCGGGCTTTTCTTTGCTCAATAAGATAGGGTTTGAAAATTTATCTATCTTATTGAATAAAAAAGTTTTTCAAACTTTTTGAGAGCCAGCATTATTGCTTTTTGATATTTTCCAATTCTTTTAGTTCTTCTTCGGGAATGGGCGTAGTGCGCACATCAGTCATAGGAACTCGGCTACCGTTTTTGTAGGCTACAATCCACGAACCTTTCGCACCCATTTGCATGAATTTCTTGCGTGCCGAAGCCGCTTCCTCGTATGTTTTGTAACCTCCCACAAGGTATTTTTTCATACCACTTGGGTCGTCTTCCACTTTGAGGTCTATCGCACTTCGTTTGAACATTTCGTGCAATGTTCCCATACCTTGCGTAAAAGCACCGATTTGTACGCTAAAGAAAGTGCCTTCTTGAGGGACTTCTTTTTTGGTAGAAGCCGATTTGAGGTCTTCTTCCAGTTTGCGTATCATTTCTTGGTTTTTGGTGCGCTCATCTTGGATTTTTTGCATTTCCTCGTTGTTGTTCGTTTCCTTTTGTTTGAGGTTTTGCGCAATCTGATTGAGCGAGTCCGACTTTTTCTTAGCGGCGAGCATCTCCACACGAGCCAGTTCGTACTTTTCGATGTCATAGTAATATTCCATCATTTCATACTTGAGTTCTCTCTGCGCGTTTTTGTCAGGCTTTTTCTTGTTGTCTTTCTTGGTAGTATCTTTCTTTGTTTTTTTATCTTTCTTTTGTGCCTGCGCCATGTCAGGCAAGGCAAAGGCGAGAGCTACCAACATAATGCAAATTGTACGTATCTGTTTCATTTTTGAAAAGGGTTGAGGTTATGATAATGTTAGCAAATAATGTACCTATTTTTAAAGAAGTTTTAACCTCCTTGCCTCCCGAAGAAAGACAAGGAGGTTAATATAACCAAATATGAAGGAAATAGCTTATTTCTTAGGGTGTGGGCGATAGTTCTTAATGCCTATCACATAGTTGGCTTGTACATTGAACGAAATGTAAGCATCTTTTTCAGGCAAGCCACGTGTATCGCCTGCCATACCCATGCCTTGCAAACGGTTGTATCCGCCATCATTGAAAACGCCACCCAAAACAGCCGTAACTTTTTCCATATCACGGGGTTTGTCATTGAAGCGTGAGGTAGGTTCAGCGGTGCGGTTATACATTCTTTTTGCCAAGTCATCGCTATAATCCGCAACGCCCAAATAATTTCCACTCACATCATCGAGGTAGTCGGTAAATGTGAAGCGCAAGCAAAATTCGGTAGCTATATCAAGTCTGTCGCCTATCTTGAAACGCACACCTGCACCAACAGGAATAGCTATCACAGCAGAGCTATATTTCTTGCCTTCTGTTTGCAAAGAGCGCAAAGAAACCCATTTGTCGCCTATGTCTTCAGGAGTACGCGCTTTGGGATTGCTTAGGGTAATAGCCGCGCCTGTGAATATATACGGAACGGTAGATTTTCTTCTGTAGAATCTGCCCTTGCCTGGCACCAAATCATAAATGATATGTTCAGCTATTTCCACAATGTCATTGCGAAAATGCAGGTTACGCGCATAACGATAAAGAGCATCAGGGTTATTGGGGTCTGCCGAAGAAGCATCATCTCCTTTTATGCGTCCCCAAGACAACATAGTGCGGAAGCGAATGTTTTGAGCTACTTTGAATGTGATGTCCGCGCCCATTCCACCCACAACGATGGAACTCATACCCAAGTTCATACTAAAGGTATTTGGCATAGGGTTGAGGTCGCCAAAGTAGTTGAAAGAACCGAGGTGTACGCCTACTGTGTGGTAGTTATAGCGAGAGGAATAAACTCTTTGTGCAAACAAATGCTGACTTGCGATGAGTAAGAAAAGGCAGGCAATCAGTACAATTTTTTTCATGATGATATTATATCAAAATTAGGTTGAGTTTTTGAGGGTATTACATACTGAGTTTACCATTTTTGATAGTAACCACATTGGCACTTCGAAGCCCCATTTCCATTACTTTCAAACGGAGTGTTTGTGCCGCTCTGATGTCGGGGTATAAGCCCAAAATATATAAGTGGTCTTCTGTATTGCGTATTTCAGTGCCGTTTTCAAGTATTTTTTGCAATACTTGGGGGTTGGCATCTCCAATATGCACCGCGTAGAATGTACCCGTAGTAGGAATGGTAAGGGAGGGTTTAGAGGCTGAACCCGAAGCGGATTCTTTCTTTTTGAGGGCTTCTTGTAGCTCTCTGATTTTTGCTTCGTCTTCAGAGTTCATTTGCTTGAGTGACTCCACTTGTTCTTTGTGGGTAGCCTCGTTTTTCTGCAAACGACCTACTTCGTCCTTCATTTTAGCCTCATCTTGCTTGGCTGTGGCGTTGTCTTTCTTGAATTGCTTGAATTTTTCGGGGTCTTTGTATTGCTCCTTGAACTCTTTGCGCAATTCCGCCGCTTTGCGTTTTTGCTCTTGTTTCTCTGCTTTGGAGAGTTTTGGCTCTTTTTCCTTGGGTTCTTTGGTCGTTTTGCCTTTGGTTTTGTCTTTTTTAGGCGTTTTATCTTGGGCAGACACCGTAGCAATCACCAAGAAAAGGGATAGAAATAACACTAACTGTTTCATTTTCAGGCTTTTGTAGGTTGATAGATAAATAGTTATTTTTAGGAAAGGTAGTTTTACAGTCATATTTACGAGATGCAGGGGGAAAGGTTACAAAAAGGAGAAAAAAATCATGTTTTTCCCATATTTTTTTTTAGGATAGCCAAAAAATCGCGTTGCTCTTCTCCAAAAAAAGTGCGTTGAGTGTTCAACGTGCTTGTTTGCCTCCTCAAAAGGGCAGGAAAAATAGATTATCTAAGCAGGCAAGTTAGATACTCGCCTACTGAACAACAGCAGGCAGGCAAGTTAGATACTTGCCTACTGAACAACAGCAGGCAGGCAAGTTAGATACTTGCCTACTGAACAACAGCAGGCAGGCAAGTTGGATACTTGCCTACTGAACAACAGCAGGCAGGCAAGTATCCAACTTGCCTGCTTGCTTGCGCAAACGTGGGTTCAGAATTAAAAAGCTTGCACAAAAATATTTTGACGCTTGAACCCAGAAAGTTATGCAAAAAGCGTGTACTTTTGTGTTATGAAACATTTTTTGTTATCCTTCTTTTGTTTTGCTCTTGCCACAGCAGGCAAGGCACAAGATGTTGAATTTCAATGGGCATCTTATGTTATTTATGCTGAAAGTGAATATGGATATCTTCAATATAGTGCCAAACAAGCCTTAGGCAAGCCTAATAGCGTGATAGGTAAGGATAATTTTTGCGCTTGGACACCCAAAAAGAGCGCAGGCGAGAAACAACAAACGTTGATAGTAGGCTTTGATAAAATGATAAAGCTCGAACAACTTGTTATCAACGAAAATCTTTGCGCAGGTCTTATTACTTCTGTGAAAGTAGGTTGTATGCCCAAACCTACCCAACCTTTCAAAAAGTATCCGCAAAATGTAGCAAGCCGTAAAGAGGTTTACAAGCAAGATAACCCAAAACGCACAACTGCGAAAGATTTTTTATATATCAATCCTGCCTCGCCTGTGGACTCTGTTAATTTTGTAGAGATTGAAGTGTGGTGTGATGGCTGGGTTCAAATAGATGCGGTAGGCATTGCTACATCTCAAAACACCAAACCGATTACAGTACGCGCTTTCAATTTCAAAAATGTTGTGATAGAAAATATAAAAAGCATAAACAGCAAGAACCAAGAAATCTCGCCTGTGATTTCCCAAGATGGCAACACATTGTATTTTACACGCGCTAAACACCCTAACAACAGGAGCGAGAAGCAAGATGTTTGGGCAATAGACCTCAACAAAGAAAATGCGCAACCTTACAATGTAGGAGAGCCTATCAATACCGTGCATCATAATTCGGCTTTTTGTTCTTTTGGCAATGACCAAAAATTATTGCTCAACAATATTTACCATGCAGATAGTTCTATGGAAAAAGGGCTTTCCTACAGTATAAAACAAGGAGAAAAGTGGTCAAAACCAAAAGAAGTGAAAATAAAAGATTTTTACAATAAGAATAACTACAGCGAATATTTTTTGACACAAGACGAAAAAGTCCTTTTGATGACTGTGGAGCGCGGAGATACATACGGAGGCAAGGACATTTGTGTATCTTTCAAGGAGGATAAAGACAAAACGACCTATTCAAAACCTATCAACTTAGGCAAGACCATCAACACCGCCGCGAATGAAACAAGCCCTTTCCTATCTGCCAATGGCAAAGTGTTGTTTTTTTCTACTGTAGGGCATTTGGGCTTTGGTAGCCACGATATTTTTCTTGCCTACCGCCTCGATGATACTTGGACAAATTGGAGTGAGCCTATCAATTTGGGGACATGGATAAACACAGCGGAATGGGACGCTTATTTTACCATGACTGCAAAAGGGGATTACATTTATTTCGCTTCTTACAAAAATGCTATAGGTGATTGTGATATTTTTCGTGTGAAACTGACCGAAGAAATGCGTAAGGCACTGCTTGGCAACTAAAAACGCCCCAAAAGGGGCGTTTTCTTATTTTGCAAATGCGATTTTCTTTCGTTGGGTGCTGTATTGGTCTTGCCAAACGAGCATATAAATTCCATTGCTTTGTCCTGACAGGTCTATTTTCACTACAGCATCTTGGAACGAGTCGAAGCGTTGTTGGAGTATCAACTTGCCTACCACATCATACACTTTCAGGCTTGCCTGCTTCGTGGAAGTATGAGGGCGTATCCAAAATATCCCGTCTTGGCTTGGGTTCGGAAATACATTTATTTGAAAATCTTGCTCTATGTTAATGGCTATGATGGGAGAGTAGGAGGTCTTTCCACCTTTTTCCAGCATTTTCAGTCGATAATAGATGTATCGGCTTTCTGTTTGTATAGTATTATCTGTTACTTTGTATGTAACAGGTGTGGTGCTTAGGTGTGCATCTTGTTTTACAAAGTCCTCAAATTGACCTCCATCAAATGATTTTTGTACGACAAATAGCTCGCCTTCTGCGTCAGAAGTAGCTACCCAAGTGATGTCTATAGCTTTTTGTGAAGGCTTGTACTCGCCTTGAAAGCTCAACAACAAAAGTGGTAATGTAACGCTACAAGAGCAAGCAGTTTGTTGATTGCCTACGCTTCCAAAATTGGTAATACTTCCTGACACACAAACATCAATATTCGCGCCTGATGTGCCATTAATAACCCCTGAACCATTGTTGGTTAGAGAGCCTGATATTTGCATTTTGCTACAACCTGCTCCGTTGGTTTGAATAGTGCCGTTATTGGTAGCCGAGCCATACACTTGCAACAAACCATTATTCAGGTTAAAATTCGCGCCTGAATTATTTGTAAAATTTCCACCAACTTTAACCGTGCCTTGCTGTACGTTTACAGTGGCATTGTTCGTAAAATTGCCCGCAAGGTCAAGTATTGCATAATTGCTCACGTTGATAGTGCCAAGCGAATTGTTGTTAGAAGTAGCTGATGTATTGGTTTGTCGGAACATTCCGCCAGAAACATTTAGTACGGCATTGGTATTGACATTAAAGCCATTGGTCAGCGTAGTTGTACCCGCTATTTGGTTGTATCGGCTTGGGTTTCCATTGAGGTTTAATGCCCCTGTGATGTTGGTAGTGCCATGATTGTTGTAAGTGCCATTTGTGTTGAGTGAAAGGTTGGCGATAGTAACGCTCCCATAATTATCGACAACAATGTTTGAGCCATTGAGTATAAAAGTCGCGCCTGTACCTACTACCGCGCTACTTCCTATACAAATTCTGTTTCCGCTTCCGTTCAATGTAATACTGCCTGTATATGTCCCACCTGTAATACAAATACGCTGATTACTTCCGTTGAGGGTTTGGGACGAGCTACTATTACTGCTTATGGTAATGTTGCAACTCGTACATTGTGCTTGTAAAAAAGGAGTGCTTACTCCAAGAAAGCAGAGAAATAATAGAATACGTTTCATATTTTTATTTTGCGAACTCCAAAGCACTGTACCAGAACCTACAGACGCGCTACAGATTTGTGCAAACGATGTAATGTGGGTAAGCAACAACAACAACAACCCGCCACAAACAATATAAAAAGATTTCATATTTTTAATGCAATATTCTGCATATTCTATCAAAAATAATGCCTGATATTTACATTGTTGATTTTCAAATAGTTATGCTATAAAGTTTGTCTTGATTATACAAAATTACTCCCAAAATGAATTTATTTTCTATGTAAGAAAAAGAATAATTTTTAATTTTTTAAATTTGCTCAATATAGCTAAAACAATCGTTTTTGCTTGCTTTTTTATGTAAGAAAAAAAGATTATTTTGTATTTTTCCGCTTTTTCAGCTCTTAGTGCGTGCATTTGCGGGTAAGAGAAAGAACAAACTTCTTTGTAAAAAACATAAGATGTATCAAAAACGCAACATAAAGAAACAAAGCTACACAAAGTTCTTTGTGTAGCTTCTGCCCCTGTATTTTCCAGAAACGCCTATATTTACGCCTCCTCTTGCCCGCCCAATTTGTAGAAATAATGCACCACTGCATACATGGGTTTTTCTTTCAAGATGTTGCCCATTTCTTTTTGCAAGGCGAGGAGAAAACCATCTCCATCATCAAAGGCTTGCACAGCTTCAGTCGTTTCGGTTGGATATTGTGCTATCACTTCCTCGAAAAGCGTTTCGCCCATATAGGTATCGATGCCTGTGAGATCTAATTCTTCGGATAGGGCTATCTGCTCGTCCATAGAGAGCAATTTTGCCATATCTGCCTCCTCGATGATGTTTTGTTGCACCATTTTTTGGATAGCAGTCTTGCCTGCAGGCGAGAGTTTGCCCAAAACTTCTGTTTCGAGGTATTGATGCATACCTTGTATCATAGCCTCCGCGACTATGGCAATGTTTTTTTCTTGGTTCATAAAGAGATAGGATAGAAGGGTTTAGGCATTTTTTAACAACATTTCGACCATGATGTCTATTTCCGCACTTTGATTGCGCACCAAACGCTCACTAAGGTTTATCAAATATTGGATATTTTCGTCTGTAGCATTATCGAGGTCGTTATGTTTGTCGTCGAGGGCTTCATCAAAACGGAAATATCGTTTTGCTTGGTTGCTGGAGTTCAGGAGATTGTCTAATTGATAATGCACAGTGGCACTTGAGCCATCAAAAAGTATATCAATCACAGTGCTTGCCCAACCTATTTTGCCCCAATTCTTGGCTTCATTGTGGTAAATGGGCTTGAATTGTGTGCCTGTTCCCAATGATACGAGCATTACTTCTTCGGCAGGAAAGGTATTTCTTGCCTGCACATACGCACACATAGCAGGATTGTTGGCAAACATACCGCCATCAACCAAGGCATAATAATCGTGTAGCGGGCTTTTTTTGATAGACTCTATTTTGACAGGCTCGAAGTAGGTAGGCGCGGCAGAGGTAGCACGCGCTACATCTCGCATAAAAAAGTTGTATTCTCCATCTTCTTGAGCTTTTTTGCTTTTGAAAAACCACGCGCTTCTGTTTTCTATGCCGTAGGCAGTGATGAGCAAATAGGTAAGCGCGTCTTTGAGTTCTGCTTGACCAAAATAAAATTCCAATACGCTCTCTATGCCTTTGGCATCATACATCTCATCTATAAAACCTACCGCATTGGTGATTTTATCCCAAACACTTGCCGAGAAAATAGTGCTTCCTTTTTCTCGATAGAGCTGTATCAAGTCTTCTGCCTTGTATTGGGGCTTGCCTGCCTCATCGGGTTTGCTAAGTCCCAATGCTAGAATGCCTCCTGTAGAAGTGCCTGCGATAAGGTCAAATAACTCGGCAATGCGCTTGCCTGCTCGCCTCTCGATTTCTGCCAAGACCATAGCAGGCATAATGCCACGAATGCCACCGCCATCAATAGATAAGATTTTTTTCATATCAGCAATATTTTATGTTTCAAGGCAAAGGTAGTGTTTTTTGAGAATAAAAATATATCTTTGTTTCTTATTATTTTTCCTATGCTTACCTACTTCTTCCTTTCTTTCCTGCTTAGTTTTTCCTTGCCTACTGAAGCCGAGTATGGCTTGTGCCTCGAAACTTGCCTGCCTATGCGCAAAACGGCTGACCACAAAAGCGAGCAGGTAAGCCAAATAATCTTTGGCGATGCCTTCAAAGTCTTGCAAACTTCAGGCGAGTGGAGCGAAATTGAACTTGCCTACGACCAATACAAAGGCTGGATTCCTAAGGCAAACATCACCAAAATAAAGCCCGAAACCTACCAAAAATACACAGCAGGCAAGTGGCACGTGGCAGTAGGCAAGCAAAACAGCCTCGCCTACAAAGGCAAAACAATAGCCGTACCCGCAGGCGCGACTTTGCCCTTTTTCGCCAATAATGTACTCGAAATAGAAGGCAAAAAATACACCTTCGAAGGCACAACTGCCTTGCCTGAAGCCTTAGACAAAACCAAAATGCTCGAAACAGCCCAAAGTTTTTTGGGCGTGCCGTATCTGTGGGGAGGCAAGAGTCCTGCGGGTTGGGACTGTTCGGGCTTTGTGCAGATGGTAGGCAAGATGCATGGGCTGAAACTCTTGCGTGACTCGTATCAACAAGCGGAACAAGGCGAAAAAGTGTCCCTCGAAGATGCGCAAGCAGGAGATATTGCCTTCTTTCAGCGCAAACCTGTTGCCGAAGGCGAAACGAAAGTCATTCACGTGGGCATTTATTTGGGCAATGGGAAAATTATTCATGCGAATGATATGGTAAGCATCAATACGCTTGACTCTATAGGCATTTACCGCGATGACCAACGAAAATACTCGCACTATCTGAAGTTTTTGCGAAGGCACTAAGGCGCATTGGGAATTTTTTGTATTTTTGTAACAAATAAAAAGGCTATGATTCTTAGAGCAGAACATTTGATGAAAAAATACGGCAAGCGTGTCGTAGTAAATGATGTGTCTATCCACGTCGAGCAAGGCGAGATAGTGGGCTTGCTGGGACCGAATGGGGCAGGCAAGACGACCAGCTTTTATATGTGCGTGGGTTTGGTGAAGCCCAACGCAGGCAAGGTTTTTCTTGACAAAGAAGACATCACAGACTTGCCTATGTACAAAAGAGCGTTGGAAATGACCAAACTTACCAAAACCCAACAGCGCGACAAAATGGAAGAACTTTTGGACGAGTTCAAACTGACTCATGTGCGCAAAAACATGGGCAAGTCCTTGTCAGGAGGCGAGCGCAGACGCACCGAAATTGCACGCGCCCTTGCCACAAGCCCCAAGTTTGTATTGCTTGATGAACCCTTTGCGGGAGTCGATCCATTGGCTACAGAGGACATTCAAAAAGTGATTTACTACCTCAAGCGCAAACAAATTGGTATCCTCATCACAGACCATGATGCAGACGCTATCCTGACCATTACAGACCGCGTGTATGTGATGACGCAAGGCAAACACTTTGCAGATGGCACGCCTGAAGAGCTTATCAACAACCAAGAAGTAAAACGTGCTTATCTCGGCAACCGCGACTACCAAGTCAAAACGATACAGTATGAAGAATAAATGTTGCTAAAAAAGCTACTTTTTCAAGTAGCTTTTTGGTTGAAATGGAAAATATATTTTTTATTTTTTCAAGAAAATGTAATACACAGGTATTCCCAACAACACAATGCCCAAGCCAACGCCTGCTGTAGCAGTTCGCTCCATGAGCAGAATTACGCAAATCAACGTAACACACACGATATACAAAGCAGGCATAACAGGATAGCCAAACGCCTTGTAGGGGCGGGGTAGGTGAGGCTGTTTGATGCGCAAAATAAAAATACCTCCAATAGTCAAGACATAAAACAACAAAACGGCAAACATCACATAATCCAACAAAGTGCCATAATTGCCCGAAAGACAAAGTACCGAAGCCCACACCGCTTGCGTTATCAAACCCACTGCAGGAACGCCTTTAGCATTCAATACGCCCATTCCTTTCAAAAAAACGCCATCTGCACCCATCGCATAATACACCCTCGCGCCTGACAAAATGCAACCATTGTTGCACCCAAAAGTAGAAATCATAATCAAACCCGCCATAATGCCTGTGGCAATGCCTCCGCCTATCTGAATGGCTACAGCAGTTGCTACGCGGTCATTTTCGGCAAATTGAATCCCCTTCCCTACTACAGTCGTGGCAGTATTGATGCCTTCTAAGGGCAATGCCCACAAATACACCAAATTAGCCAACAAATACAACAGCGTTACCAAGCCCGTACCAATCGCCAAACTCAAAGGCAAGGTGCGTTTCGGATTTACAATTTCATCTCCTGCAAAAGTAATATTATTCCACGCATCACTCGAAAAGAGCGAACCGACCATAGCCGTACCTATCAAGGCAATCGCGCCCCACATCGTGAAGTTGGTAATATGGCTTACCTGCCCTTTGATAACTTGCGTTTGGGTAAGTTGCCACATATTCGAGAAATTGGCTTGTATGGCTTCTGCATTGCTTCCCCAAAGAATACCTATAAAAATAAGTCCCAAAAGGGCAATAATCTTCGTGCTACCAAATAAATTTTGGATAAATTTCCCATTTTTCACGCCTTGCAGGTTCATGTAGGTAAGCACCCAAATACTCGCTATAGCCAATACTTGCACTGTTGAAATACCGAAATTGCCTATTTTGAAAAAGGGCGTTTCCGTAAAAAAGGGTATCAAAACACCTGTATATTTCGCAAAAGCCACGCCCACCGCCGCGATAGTGCCTGTTTGGATAACCAAAAAAAGCGTCCACCCATACAAAAAAGCCACCAAAGGGCTATAGGCTTCGCGCAAAAAAACATACTGACCGCCTGACTTAGGATACATAGCCGCGAGTTCGCCATAACTCAACGCACCCGCTACAGTTATCAAGCCTGTAATGCCCCACACCAACATCAAAAAGCCCGAACTTCCTACTTGTCGGGCAATGTCGGCACTTACAATAAAAATGCCCGAACCTATCATTGTACCCGCCACAAGCATAATGGCATCAAATAGGCGAATTTCTTTGCGAAATGTAGAGGTTTTTTCAGTCATAGTATTTTTAAAATCTGTTGTGGTTTGTGAGGACACAAACCACGGGTAGAAAACAAGTATAAATTAATTAACAAACCAACCATACAACCATACAACCATACAACCATACAACAAACCAACTTACTCATCAATTTCCACAAAGTTTTCCATTTCAAGCGAGTCTTGCTCCACTTTGAGGATATTTTTTATCACATACACATAATCCAAGCGATTGAAATTGGTAGAAAGTTCTACTTCTATTTCGTAGTTGGTTTGTTCGGGTTTTTGGCGTATCTTTCGCACAATGCCAATCGTGATATTGGGAGGAAAGACCGCATTGTAGCCCGAAGTGCATATCGTGTCGCCTTCTTGTACCTTCACATATGTAGCTATACCTTCGAGTTGGGCGTATTTAGCCGATTTGCCATTCCAGCGAATAGTGCCTAATTCGCGGTTCTTTTTGATTTGAGCGGAAACACTTGTTTTGGTGTGCAAGAGCGAAACAGCCGTAGAAAAACTACTGTGTGCATCTCGAACTTGCCCCACCACGCCCAAAGGCGAAATAACCGCCATGCCTTTTCTGATGCCTTGCCTGTAGCCCTTGTTGATGGTAATGTAATTGTTGCCTTTGTTGGTGGAGTTATTGACTACTTCAGCGATTTGATAGTTGTATTGACTGACTACCATCGAGTCTATGATAGGCGAGATTTTGACAAATTTGGCGCGTTTGCGCAGTTCCTCATTTTCTTTGTGCAAGCGTATATTTTCCTCTGCAAGTTTGCGGTTTACCTCGCCTAAGCGAAAATAACTGCCTATGTTAGACGTGAATTGCAACAACGAACCAATAGAACTATTGGCAGAATTGAGAAACACGGCATTTTGGTAATGATTGGCTTGCACAATCATCCAAAAGCTGATGGTTTCTAACAAAACGAATAACAAAAAAACTCTATATTGCCGTATGAGGGCTATCAGAACTTGCATGGGAGGAAATGAGTGAGGAGTGAATGGGGAATGTGTGAGGTTGCTTTTAGTGTTTAATTTGTAAATATGGTGTACGAAAATTAGGCACAATAATAGGCTTACTTCCAATTTGTTGAATACCACCTATAAAAACACCTTGTTCATAATTGGACATATCAGTACCAACTTGATTTTCGTACTTTTCTTCAGAAAGTGTAATATTAAAAAAAGGTGTTTTACTATTAACCCTAATCTCTTGACGCTCATATCCCACAAATGTAGCAACTAATACAACTTCTGATATATGGGTAGGCAAATCAAGCGTAAATTTAAAGTAGCCATCTGGGTTAGTAACCTCTCCTTTTTCATATTGAGGCGAGTAAACAGCTACGCCTGCTATAGGCTGTTTTTGGGAGTCTAAAACAAATCCTTCAAATGTAATACTTTTAAAATTTGAATGTTGAGCATTGTCAATATCCGAAAAAAGAGAAAAAAACGCAAAGATGTAAGGTAACATAGCTGAAAATGCTTTGAATGAGTAGGCAAGAATACTTGCCTACTATATGGTTGATTTACAAACTAGCAAGGATTTTCTCGCCTATTTCGTTGAGGTTCAAGCCGTTGAAATTGCCTGAACTCATCATGAGAAGGTTCTTGTTGTTCCACGAAAGGGAGGCAAGATGCGCTTGTAGGGCTTCGCTGTCATCAAAAATACGCAAATTGTCGTGGTCGAAGGCTTTTTTGATTTCTTCGTGGTCAAGCATAGGCATTTTTTTGATAGCCAATGCTTTTGGGTTGAAATACACAATGGCTTGGTCTGCCGCGTTCAGCGTGTCGTTGTATTGGGGCAAAAATTCCCTGTTCAGACTGCTGTAGGTATGCAGTTCGAGGCACGCAATCAGTTTGCGCTCTACAAATTGGCGTTTCACTGCCGAAGTAGTAGCCAAGACCTTCGAAGGCGAGTGTGCATAATCCTTGAACATCACAAAATTACTCCTTTCTGCCACACGCTCCAAACGCTTGCCTGCCCCTTTGAACGAGCTAATCGCTTTGTAAAAAGGTTCTTCGTCAATGCCCAAACGCGCACAAACAGCCTTTGCCGCGCTTACGTTCTTCAGGTTATGCTCGCCAAAAAAAGCAACTCTCACGCGCTCTTGCTTGCCTACTGTGAGGTACGTAACGCCCTCAATAATCTTGTGTGGGTGTGCTTGATAGGCTATCTGTATCACATCAGTACGCTCTTTTGCGCCAATAACCGAAGCAATAGAATCGTCTTGGCTATAAATCAATGCTCCCGCTTTGGGCGTGGCATCTGCAAAATCTTCGAAAGGCGCGACATATTCGTCAAATGTAGGATAGACGTTCATGTGATCCCAAGCAATGCCACTAATCACACCAATATGATGCTTGTAGCGCAAAAACTTAGGCGTAGCATCAAAAGGAGCAGAAAAATATTCATCGCCTTCTATAATTATAGTAGGCGCGTTTTTGGTAATACTTACATGATGTTCAAAACCTTCTACAGACGCGCCTACCAAATAATCGAACTTCCTGCCACACGCCTTCAGGACGTGCATCACCATAGCCGTAATGGTCGTTTTGCCATGACTGCCCGCTATCACCACACGATGCTTGTGTTTGCTTTGCTCCAGCACATAGTCAGGAAAGGAATAAACTTTCAAACCAAGCTCTTGCGCTTTGAGCAATTCAGGATTGTCGGCACGCGCATGCATACCCACGATTACAGCGTGCAAATCCGTAGTAATGCGTTCAGGAAACCAACCGAGAGTTTCTGGCAAAAGCCCTATCTCGGCAAGGCGAGTGCGTGAGGGGTCAAAAATCTCATCATCAGAACCTGTTACATGGTAACCCTTGAGATGCGCATCAATGGCGAGGTTGTGCATAGCACTGCCCCCTATAGCAATGAAGTGTAGTTTAGACTGCGTCATGGCGCAAAGTTAAATAAAAAACTATGAACGGACAAATCAAAAGAAAATCCTTTTCAAACTCACAATGATTATCACAATCGCCACCAACAACATCATAGTACGCATAGGCAACTTATTGGCAAAGTACGCCGCAATAGGCGCGGCAATCACACCGCCAATAATCAAACCCACAATAATTGTCCAATGCGACAAGCCAATAACTGTAATGAAGGTAAGCGAACTTGCAAACGCCACAAAAAATTCTGCCAAATTCGCAGAACCTATCGTGTATTTGGGGTGACGACCTCGTGCTATGAGGGTGGAGGAAACAATGGGACCCCAACCGCCCCCGCCTATAGAGTCCAAAAACCCGCCTATGAATGCCAAAGGTGGAATATTCGTGATGCGTTTGCGGATAGAGTTTTTCCTCAATGCCTTCATCAATATCAAATAACCCAAAAACAAGGTATAAAAAGACACTACAGGCTTGATAATGTAGTTGTATTGTTCGGCAGAAGACAGGATATATGCCCCCAAGATTGCACCCAATATACCGGGAAGCAAAAGCATCTTAAAAAGTTTCGTGTTCACGTTCCCAAAACGCAAGTGCATCAAACCTGACACCCCACTCGTGGCAATTTCTGCTGTATGTACGCTGGCACGGCTGGCTGAAGGGGGAACACCCATAGAAAGTAAGAAGGTCGAAGCCGTA
>RDXI01000413.1 GCA_004292795.1 Bacteroidota bacterium
ATCATCAACCTAAACGAAGCCAACCTAAAACGAAGCATCAAAATAGAAAGTTACCCTTTCGAAGACTTGCCCGTACCCGAAGGCGAGGGCGGTATTTTGATTATGAACCCGCCTTATGGCGAGCGCATGGACAAAGATGAAGACATCAACGCACTCTACAAATCCATAGGCGACACGCTCAAAAAGAAATGGGCAGGCTATACGGCTTGGGTTATTACCTCCAACCTCGAAGCGGCAAAGTTTATTCGCCTCAATCCCAAACCCAAAATAAAACTTTTCAATGGCGCGTTAGAATGTCGTTTTATGCGCTACGAACTCTACAGTGGCACGCGCCGAACAGACAAAATACAAGAAACAAGCGAAGACAAAACACAAAAAATTTGCGAAAGCGCGAAGTTTTACATAATTTTGTACGGCAAATAAAGCATTTATCAACTTATTTCAATATCGTATGGCTATTTCATTGGAAAAGCGCACAGGTATCAGCCTCAAAAAAGGGAACGCTATCTCTCTTGAGAAATCAGGCAAAAAACTCGACCATATCGTAGTGGGCTTGAATTGGGGAGCTATCGAAAAACGCTCCTTGTGGGGCTTGGTGCGCAATACCGAAACGGTGGACTTGGACGGGAGCGTGGCTCTCTTTGACGCGCAAGGCAACACGTTGGAAGTGATTTATTACAACAATCTTGTATCGCTTGACCGCTCCATAAAACACAGTGGCGATGACCGCGAAGGCGACCTTTTTGGTGATGATGACAAGGACAACGAAACGATAAACATTCAGCTCTCACAGCTCAACCCCAACGCGCAACAGCTCGTTTTTTTGCTTACCTCCTACAAAGGACAGGCTTTTGATGCTATTCCCTACTCCAAAATTCGCGTGTGGGAAACCGAAAACGGCAAAATCAAAGAAGCCTTCACGAGCTTTAACCTTTCGGCTGAAGATACTTTTGCAGGCAAGACCGCCATGGTCTTGGGCAAACTTACACGCAAAGGCGACTTTTGGGAGTTCAAAGCTATAGGCGAGGGCTGTCCTACGCAAAAAGTAAGTGAAACTGTAACCTACGTACAAAAAAATTATTTGTAAACAATTAGAAATGAGTAGTTGTAAACACTTTTTTCTTGTTTTGTATTTTCTGCTGTTCGTGCTTGTGCAAGCCTTGCCTGCCCAAACCCAAACAGCAGAAAGTTATTTGAAACAAGGCAAGGAAAAAATGAATAAGAAAGAATACAAACGCGCTATTACCGATTTTTCTATCGCACTTGAGATTGAGCCAAGTGTGGAAGCCTATTTTTTGCGTGCCACCGCCAAGTATATGCTCGACAATGTGCAGGAAGCCCTGACGGACTACGACAATGCCCTGAGTCTTGACCCCTACAATGCGGTCATTTACAACAGTCGAGGCAATATCAAAGACGAACTCAAGCGCACTGTAGAGGCTATGAAGGATTATAACAAAGCCATTTCGTTGGACTCGAACTATACCAACGCTTATTACAACCGAGCCATAGCGCACTACAACGTGCAAGAGTTCAAAGAAGCGCAATCCGACTTTTCCCATGTACTCCTCAAAACACCCCAAGATGCTGAAGCAATGATAGGCATTGGGCTTTGTTTGGTGAAAATGAACAAGGCTGAAGAAGCCTGTGCGTGGTTTACAAAAGCCCGACAGTTACAACCTGCCTTAGCGGAGGAGTATTTGAAGAAATTGTGCCAATGAGCGCGTTATTCCAATGTTATTAAGCTAACAAACAGAAGACAGGATTAACAAGATTTTTTCTTTTCTTTATAGGGCTTTTGCCTTTTTAACCTCTCCCAGCCCCTCTCCATTTTGGAGAGGGGCTGGGAGGGAAGTTTAAACGAAAGTCCTATCTTTAACGTGAGTTCGGAATTAGATTTAAATATAAAATATTGTAAATCAATGGATTGAATAGGCTTGCCCCAGCGGGGCTATATCTTTGTAGCCCTATAAC
>RDXI01000113.1 GCA_004292795.1 Bacteroidota bacterium
TTTAAGCGTTTAGTAAATTATTTTTATATGTATTTAAATTTAGTAAGAAACCATCTAAAAACTACTTTCCCTATTTTACATTTTCAAAAAAATAGCGTTTTATTTTGGTAGATTATTCTCATTTTTCACGCCTCATTTTTCAAAAATCTTGCTTTTGGTAGGCAAGATTTTTTTGCAATTTAGAAAAAATAGCCTATCTTTCGCAAAAGATAGGCTAACAGATTAGTTACGGTTTATTTCTTCAAGCCTATTTCAGCGAGGCGTTGGTTCAAGAACTCGCCTGCAGTGATGTCCTCGTATTGTTTAGGATTTTCGGCAGTGATGCAAGCAGGCAAGCAAGCCAAATCCATCGTGCTACGTGGGTGCATGAAGAAAGGGATAGAATAACGCGAATTGCCCATTTTCTCGCGTGGCGGATTTACAACGCGGTGAATAGTAGATTTCAGCACATTGTTCGTCAGACGCTCCAACATATCGCCCACATTTACCACGATTTGTTCGGGCAAGGCTGTAACAGGAATCCATGTATCATCTTTGCGCAAAATCTCCAAACCATCAGCACTCGCGCCCATCAAAAGCGTGATGAGGTTGATGTCGCCATGTGCGGCGGCACGCACTGCACCATCAGGAACTTCGTCAGGATTAGTGATAGGGTAATAATGCAAACCGCGCAAAATGCTGTTGCCATTATGCACTTTGTCATCAAAATAATTTTCGTCTAAGCCCAAGAAAAGCGCGATAGCACGCAAAAGGTTCTTGCCTGCCGTTTCGAGGGTTCGGTAGGCTTCTTGCGTTACCGCCTCAAATTCGGGCATATTGGTAGGAAAGACATTATCGGGGTATTCTGCCTTGATAGCATCGCCATCTGTTACGGTTTGCCCAATTTGATAAAACTCTTTCAAATCGCCCACGTTGCGCCCTTTGGCGTGTTCTTGTCCGCGTGGCGTATAACCGCGCTGACCTGCCAACCCTGCTACATGGCTTTGCATTTTTACCTCATCAGCCTGTTGGAAGAATTGTTGAAAATTGGCGTATAGCTTGCCTACCAACGCATCACTCAAGCCATGATTGCGAATAGCGACAAAGCCTATTTGTCCGAAGGCTTGCCCAAGGTCAGCCACAAATTTCTGCTTGCGTTGCGCATCTCCCGAAAGGAATTCGGCAAGGTCAAGCGAAGGGATAGAGTCAAAAAGTTGGTCTTGCATACAATTTGAAAGTTCTTATTTTTTAGCAAAATACGGCAAACGTTTGCAAAACTCAAAAAAATATTGGCACAAAAAATGAACGTATCTATAACAAGACCTACTATCTTTGTAAGACACAATAGTTTATTTGTCAAAAAAAACTATCTTTGCAACCTGCTATGCTCCTTCAAACTGCTTCTGTACTCTCTTGGGACGATGCCCTGCGCCTGCAATCGTGGGCTTTTTGGCTATTGCCATGTGCGGGTGTGGTGATGCTATACTTGTTTTGGGAACGTTTTTGGCTCTTATACTCGTCTGCGAACTTGCCTACCAAACTGTTGGAGAACATCAAGCCCCTCATCAGGCGAGGCGATAAGGCGACCTCTATACAGTTGTGCCAAAACCACAAAACGCCTTCGGCTAAGTTGCTCATTGTGGGCATCAACAAATTAGGCAAGCCTTTTAAGGAAATCCACGACTCGTTGCACCAAGAAATGGACGTGCTTTTGCACGAATATGAGCGCAAATGGGGCTATCTGATACTTTTTTCAGAAATCTTGCCTGTGTTGGGCTTGTGTATTGTGTTGGTGCAAACCCAATTTTTCACTGTGCCGTTTTTGTTTGTGCATCTTGTGCCGTTTTGGGTGGGTTGGTTGTTGGGCTTTTTGGGCAGTGTGGGCTACAATGTGTTGGTGATGCGCCTTCGTGCTACCAAACGCGCTATGGACGCTACCATTCATGCGTGGTTGGGCTTCTTGCAGGAAAGTTAGCAGGCGAGGTTATACTACCTTGCCTACCCATTCGTTATAAATGCGTCTTATCCACTTTTTAAAAACCATATTATTTATGAAAAAAATTGCATTTGTGTTGCTTTTTGTGTTGGGCTTTGTGGGCGTGCAGAACGCTTGGGCGCAACGCACCATTACAGGCAAGGTTACTGACAAAAAGAATGTAGCTGTTTCAGGCGCGTCTGTACTCATCAAGGGTACTACTGTAGGAACTACTACCGACAAAAATGGCAACTTCAGCATCTCGGTAGAAGCCACAGGCACGCTACAAGTGAGTTATGGAGGCGAGTCGCAAGATGTAGCCCTGAAAGCCACCGACAAGAACGTTACCGTAAAATTCAAGTCTTCGCTTAAAGACCTCGAAAAACAAATGAACAAAGCGGCAGGCAACGATACCAAAAAGAAAAAGAAGAAATAACCACACAGAAGCCAAAGACGCACAGCGCGTATCTTTGGCTTTTTACTTATAATTTACGTACCTTTGTGCAAACATCAAAGAACATTAGCACTCTCATTTGTGAACCGTCGCGACTTTATTTGGCAAGCCTCATCGCTTGCGCTTCTGCCCTTAGTGGCGTGCAGGACTGAAGGCGAAAAAACGCACTTTCCTATTACTGTGCATAGCGATATGACCATTGGTCATACAATTTTGCAACACCCACCCCAAAAAACGGACAAAATCCTTACTACAGATTGCCTCATAGTAGGCGGTGGCATTGCAGGCTTGAGCGCAGGCGTGGCATTGGCAGGCAAGGACAGGGAATTTTTGGTGTGCGAACTCTCGGACAGATGGGGTGGCACTTCAGGCGCACTTGCCTACGACAACACGCACATAGCGCAAGGGGCGCACTACGAACTCCAATATCCGCAACATTTTGACGAAAAATTATTGCATTTTTGGGAGAACTTGGGCGTGATTTCTTACAACAAAACCACAGCGCATTGGGAGTTTGAGGACGAAAAATATATCATTGCAGGCGACAAAGAAGGCAAGACTTGGAACGGCAAGGCTTTTCGAGATGATGTGTTGCCGAACAATGCTGAAGCACAGGCTTTTTTGGCGTACATAGAAGAAAACTTTTTAGGCAAAATCAAATTGCCTACGCGCATCATGGCGCAAGAGTTGCATTATTTGAATGAAGTTACTTTTCTTGCCTACCTGCAAAAACAGTTTCCGCGCATCTCGCCTGAACTTTTGCGGGCTATAGACTACCAAATGCTTGATGATTATGGCGGAACTTCTGCGCAAGTGTCGGCATTGGCGGGTGTGTATTATTATGGAGCGCGACCTTATACAGCAGACGAAAATGTGGCGTTCTCGCCTCCGCAAGGCAATTATTATTTTATCGAGAAATTGTTGGCTGAAATTCCGAAAGAGGCTTTGCGCTTGGGGCGCATGGTTTATAAAATCTTGCCTGCCAAAGACCATATTTTGGTAGAAACCTTAAACACTGCTACGCATACTATAGAAACTATCAAGGCGAAAAAGCTCATTTATGCGGGGCAAAAACACGCCTTGAAGCATATTTTCCCACAAGATTACAAGCTGTTTCAGCATACAGAACGCGCCCCTTGGCTTGTGGTGAATGTAATTTTGAAAAAGCCCTTAGAAAAACCTGTTTTTTGGCAAAATGAAGTCGTGAAAGATAATTTGGCGTTTTTGGGTTTTGTCAATTCGTTGGCGCAGGGCGAAAGTAGGCAAGTGCTTACAGCGTATTTTTGCTTCAAGCCCGAAGACCGCCCCAAATTGGCAACGTATTGGGCAAACTATACTTTGCAAGAAATAGCGGACTTTTTCCGTATGGCACAAAAAGACCTTGCTACCCAAGTAGAGAGCGTTTTTATGCAAGTGATGGGACACGCGATGGCTATTCCCACGCCTAAATTTTTGTGGAATGATGCCAATGCACACCGCCACGACTCGCGGATAGTGTATGCAGGAGCAGATAATGCTCGCCTACCCTTGATGCTTGAGGCTTGTGACTCGGGTTTGGAGGCAACGCACTTGATACTGTAGAAAACTATTATCGAATTATATACAAAAAAACGAGTAAAAGTAGTGTTTTTTAAGGTTTTCATTCAAAAAATAGTAAAATAACAAACATCTGTAAGTTTTTTGCCCAAAAAAACGAAGCGAAGATATTTATTTTATTAACAAAAAGGCTATATTTGCTGTTGTAATACAAAACACCGCTTTTCTCGGATATGGAAACCAACATAGATAGTATTTTAGAAGGTTACATTGATTTTGTGCTGACAAATCAAAAGAAACCCTCGTCAGTATATACCCTTTGCGAACACCTGCATATAGAGGAAAAAGCATTTTATGCGTATTTTGCCTCTGTAGATGCCCTCGAAAAAGCCCTTTGGCTTAGTTTCTTCACCGATACTTACACGAGTATCACCAATGAAGAAGTGTATGAAGGTTATACGGTACGCGAAAAACTCCTTTCTTTCTATTATACATGGCTGGAAGTGCTGAAAGCAAACCGAAGCTACATCAAGTTTACCATTCATTGTACGCAAGTGCTTGATTTTCAAGCGGATTACTTGCAAGATATGCAAACGGCTTTCGTGGGCTACGCCAAGCAACTGCTGGAAGAGGCATACATGACTGAAGAATTTGCAGAAAGAATGTTCATACAAGATGTATATCCCACTATTTTGTGGCTACAGGCAAAATCTGTTTTGCATTATTGGATAAAAGACAAAAGTACGAATTTTGAAAAAACAGATGCTTACATTGAAAAAAATGTAAACTTTACTTGCGATTCGTTCAGTCGCTCTTTCCTCGACTCTGCCTTCGAATATTTCAAATTTATTTTTCAAGGCTGATGTAACAACTGTTCAGTAAAAAAGTAGGCAAGACTACCAGCTTGCCTGCCTCGCTTCATTCAACCCACCCGCTTACTCGCTTCCGCAATTTCACATCCCTTTATGAAAGACCAACAACACATACCCACTTCCAAAGTACAACGCGCCGCCAAATTTGTTACTACAGGCGTGAAGATTGGTGCGAATTACCTCAAACACTACACAAAAAAAGTGTTTAACCCTGAAATGGGGAAGGAGCAACTCCACGAAGACAATGCACGCGACATTTACAAAGCCCTCAGCCAACTGAAAGGTTCTGCCCTGAAGGTTGCCCAGATGTTGAGCATGGACAAAAACATCTTGCCTAAGGCTTATGTGGACAAATTTACGATGGCACAATACAGCGCGCCTCCGCTTTCGGGTCCGTTGGTAATTAAAACATTTCAGAAACATTTTGGCAAAACGCCCCAAGAAATGTTTGATAGTTTTGGTTTAGAGGCTGTGAATGCCGCCTCTATGGGGCAGGTGCATGAGGCGTATCTTGATGGCAAACGTTTAGCCGTAAAAATTCAATACCCTGGAGTGGCAGACAGCATACACTCTGATTTGCAAATGGTGCGCCCTTTGGCTACTATGATTATGCAACTGCCAAACAAGGATATAGACAAATATTTCCAAGAGGTAGAGAGCAAATTGATAGAAGAAACGGACTACGCGCTGGAACTCAAACGCTCTATCGAAATCTCACAAGCCTGTAGCAATATTCCTAATTTGGCTTTTGCGGAATACTTGCCTGCTTATTCTTGCGACAAAATACTCACGATGTCGTGGCTTGATGGGGTGCATTTGAAGGAATTTTTGCTTACCAACCCAAGCCAAGAAGTGCGCAATCAGATAGGACAAGCTATGTGGGAGTTCTACAATTTCCAAATGCACACTACTAAAGCTGTTCATGCAGACCCACACCCTGGAAACTTCCTCATGCGGGCTGATGGCACATTGGGCATCATTGATTTTGGTTGTGTGAAAGAAATCCCTGCCGATATTTACGAAAACTTCTTTGCAGTCTTGCACCCGCATTTCTTAGAAGATGAGGAGAAAATGATGCAGGTGTTCCGCTACATGGAGTACATCTTGCCTTCTGACTCGCCTGATGAGATAACTTTCTTTGTGGGTTTGTTCAAAGATATGCTACAGTTATTGGCGCGTCCTTTTCAATACGAAACTTTCGATTTTTCAGATGATGATTATTTCAAAGAAATTTTCGAGTTTGGAGAGGCTATTTCAAAAATGCCTGAAGTGTTACAAGGCAAGGAAGCGCGTGGTTCGCGTCATTCGCTCTACATCAACCGCACTTATTTTGGCTTGTATTCTATCTTGAATGACTTAAAAGCAACTGAAATTCACATCACGCGCCCCGATTGGCTGAAACGATAAATGGTACAACGCTACAAAGGACTTGCTATCATCATTTGGTAGCAAGTTTTTTCATAAGAAAGCTATCATAGCAAATTTTTGTAGGGGCAACCCTTGTGGTTGCCCTTATGAATAACGCAATTTTTCATAAAACAAACAAAATATAGGTGCGAAAAAGGGCAACCACAAGGGTTGCCCCTACATTTTTGCACACTCGAAATCCGAAAAATAGATGTGATAGACGTATTTTTATTTTGCTACGCTTTTCATAAGAAAGCTATCATCACAAACCGATAGCTTTTTCACATGAAAAAGCTATCTTTGCAAAAAAAAACAATCTTTTATGCGCCTGTTTTATTTGTTTGTGCTGAGCCTTGTAGTAGTAAGTTGCAAAACACCTGCTTTGGAGAATGAAGCTAACAAAGTCTTGTACTTTGATATGAAGGCATTGATAGCCAAGCAGGTAAGCTCGCTGTCTGCCATAGAAACGAAGGTGCAGAAGTTTATCCGACACGATAAAAAACGCGAAAATCATAGCCTTACCGTAGGAAATTGGGAGCAAGAACTCCATATTTTCACAGAAGCGAACTTGAACCGCCCTATTTTCAAAGACCTATACACAGAAACAGACTCGGTGGCGCAAGATATCAAGTATCATATTTTTACTGCTAAAAACAACCGTTTGGAAGTGCGTTCTTTGCGTTTGGCATATTACAAAGACCGTTTGCAAAGTCTTGATGCACATTTATTGATAACAAACGTATTGTATCATTCAGAAAAACAGCTTCGACTTACTTTCTCGCCTACCGAAATACTGTCGGGCTATGGCGTGAAGGGCAAATTTAGTATGGTCTATGGCGCAAAACACGACTACGAAATTGATGCAGTGGTAAAATAATTGTGTATTTTTCAAGAATTTTTGCTAAATTTTTTATTCATTTCTGTTTTTTATTATCTTTGCGCCAGAAATAGCGCGAAGGTGTTTGTAAAAATGTTAGCAGAAATAGCGCAAGGCTATTTCTAAAGGTTTTATACCATAGCTTTTTCTTAAAAAAGTTCTTATTTTTGTACCATCATACCTCGTACTTCGTAGTTCGTACTTATGCTGACCGATTTGTATATCAAAAATTATGTCTTGATTGAGGAATTGCACCTCGAACCACACAAAGGGCTGAACATCATCACAGGCGAAACAGGCGCGGGCAAGTCCATTATGCTTGGCGCGATAGGGTTGCTTATGGGCAATCGGGCTGATGTGCGTGTGCTGTCCAATGAGCAAGAAAAATGTGTGATTGAAGGCACTTTTAGGGTAGAAGACTATCACCTCGAAGCTCTTTTTAAGGAGTTAGATTTGGATTATGCAGAACCGATAGCCATTCGGCGCGAGATTGCCCCTTCAGGCAAGTCGAGGGCGTTTGTGAATGATACACCCGTCAATCTTGAAAACCTCAAACAAATTAGCCAATATTTGATAGACGTTCACTCCCAGCACGATAATTTGCTGTTGGGTACACAGCTTTTTCAGCTTCGAGTGGTCGATTCCTATGCAGGCAATCAAGGGGCGATTGATACGTACAGCCTTGCCTACCAACACTACCAAACGACCAAAAGCAGTTACAACAAAATACAACGCGAGTACGCCAATTTTCAGAAAGAGTATGACTATAACCTGTTTCTTTTTGAGGAATTGCAAAAGGCGAACCTACAAGCAAACGAGCAGGAAGAAATGGAGCGCGAACTCCAGATTTTGGAAGGTGCAGAGGACATCAAAACCAAACTTAGTTTGGCTTCTGAGTTGCTTTCTCGTTCAGAGTTGGCTATTCACGACCAACTGCGTCAAGTGTGTCAGAGCCTCAACAGCATTGCCAATCTCTCGCCTACCTTTGCGTCTTTGGCAGAAAGGTTAGAGAGTACGCGCATAGAATTGCAAGACATAGCCAACGAAGTAGAGAGCGAGGAAGAGGGCATAGAATACAATCCTGAACGCACAGAACTACTGCAACAACGCTTGAGTTTGGTGTATAATCTCCAGAAAAAGCATCAAGTGGAGAGCATAAAAGAGTTGCTCAAGCTACAAAATGACCTTGAGGCAAAGGTGCGCAGGGTGCAAAATTTTGATGACGAAATGCAACATCTCAAAAAGGAGATGGAACAAGCCTATAGCACGTTGTTGGAAAAAGGCGAAATGCTTGCGCAAACGCGCCACGCGGTTATTGGATTGATTGAGCAAGAAATAAAAGGGCTTTTGCTCGACTTGGGTATGCCTAATGCAGTGCTGAAAATCTCGCCTACACGCCTTGCCGAGCCTATTCCCGAAGGGTTAGAATTGTTGAATTTCTTGTTTAGTGCGAACAAAGGCATTGCGCCACAAGAGATTAGCAAAGTGGCATCAGGAGGCGAGTTTTCGAGGTTGATGTTGGCTATCAAGTACATTTTGGCAGGCAAGACTGCCTTGCCTACCTTAATTTTTGATGAAATTGATACGGGCATTTCAGGCGAGATTGCGCTCAAAATGGGCAAGATGTTTCAGGTCATGGCAGGCAAGCACCAAATCATTTCCATAAGCCACTTGCACCAAATAGCCGCGAAAGGAAACCATCACTATTTTGTGTATAAAGACGATACGCAAGACCGCACCATCAGCAAGATTAAACGCTTGACTGACGCGGAAAGAATTACAGAAATTGCGCAAATGATTAGCGGGGCTACGCCTTCGGAAAGTGCTATCCGAAGCGCGAAGGAGTTGTTAGAAATTGCTTAGTGGTTATTTTAACACAGAGATACAGAGGCGCACAGAGTTACACAAAGAATTTAATCTCTGTGTGACTTTGTGCTTCTCTATAACTCCGTGTTGAAAAATCACGTAGTGTATAGCATACTTAGACTAATTCCATATTACAAGTGGAATGAACAAAAGGCGCGTTTTGTTTGTACTACTATCAAAGAAAAATAACAACCTTATGAAAGACCTCGTGAGAATGAGAACCTCGCTTGCAGAAGAAATGCAACAGTTGCTCAACGAACAAATCAAAATAGAGGCTACGTCCTCTGCGAAATATTTGGCAATGGCTTCTTGGTGTGCCGAACAGGGTTTTGTGCATAGCGAAGCCTACTTTATGGAGCAAGCCCAAGAAGAACGCGAACACATGATTAAGTTCTTCAAATATGTGAATGATGCAGGCGGAAGGGCTATCTCGCCTGAAGTTACCAACATTCCACAAGATTTTGAGTCCTTGCGCGATATTTTTGAAACGGCTCTTGAGCAAGAAATAGGCGTAACAAGCACTATTTATCGTTTGGTGGAGTCAGCTCGCAAAGGGCGCGACTACATCACAGAGCATTTCCTACAGTGGTTCGTGCAGGAACAAATGGAAGAAGAAGTAAATGCCCGCCGTGCTGTGCAGTTGTTTGACATCATTGGCGAAGAGTCGGGCTTCAATCTATACCAAATAGACAAGGCTATCCGCAAAGTACGCGGTGGTGAAGGTGCATAATTTGTCCTTGCCTACCCCAAAAGAACGCCCCGTTGAGCTATGCTTGGCGGGGTATGCTTGTTTAAGTGGTCACATACTCTTTGTACTTTTCTAAGATTTTGATAATACCAAAATAAAATTTAAAATGCGCCAAAAACTTAACACAGAGATACAGAGAAGCACTAAGAAACACTGAGTTCTTTGTGTAGCTCTGTGGTTCTCCGTACCTCTGTGGTATTTTTTTACGCAAGTTAAGAGTTATTTTAGTATAATTTTGTATCTATATCTTTGAAATGATTGTAAGCCGATCCATATATTTTTGTGTTAGGCAAGCCGTTTCTTGCCAAATGTACGCGGGAGTTTTCGCTAAATTTTGCTCGCTTGAGTCTGTAATCATACACCTTATTTTGTTGTAAAATTGTTAATTTTTTTGATAGAAAACCTTGCCTACCGAAAAAGCTATAGTCATTAAAAGTTTGATAGCTCTTTTTGCAAAAGAGCTATCAATTTATTAACATTGCGCTATGAAACGCATTTTTACTTTCGTCTGCTTGGTGTTGTGCTTGCACGGTGCTTGCGCCCAATCCGCCAACAAAGACTCTCTCATCATTCGCCAAATATACGAAACCGCTTTGAGCGAACCAAAAGCCTACGAATGGCTCGAATATTTGTGTAAAAAGATAGGCGGAAGGTTGGCAGGCTCGCCTGAAGCAAGCGCGGCGGTAGAATTTACACGCCAAATCATGGACACGTTGGGGCTTGACCGTGTGTATGTGCAGGAAGTAAAAGTGCCTCATTGGGTTCGTGGTAGGCAAGAAAAGGCGCGTATTACCCACTCACAACGCTTTAGTAATATGCCTTTGCGCGTGTGCGCCTTAGGCAATTCTGTAGGCACAGGCGAGCAAGGCGTGGAAGGAAATGTCATTGAAGTAAAGAGCATCAAAGAAATGATAGCCTTAGGTAAGGGCGCTGTGGCAGGCAAGATTGTTTTCTTCAATATGGTCATGGAAAACCGCCACATCAATCCCTTCACTGCTTACAGCATAGCAGGCGAGGGGCGTAGAAATGGCGCGTCAGAAGCCTCAAAATTGGGCGCGGTGGGCGTAGTAGTGCGTTCTCTCACAACCAAAATAGACGAGTTTCCGCACACAGGCAGTTTGCGCTACGCGCTAAATGTAGGACAAATTCCCGCTATTGCCTTAGCGACTGTAGATGCAGAAGCCTTGAGCAAAGCCCTGAAAATAGAACCTAATTTGAAATTTTATTTCGAAACGCATTGTAAAATGTTGCCTGAAATCACGTCCTACAATGTGATAGGTGAGCTAAAAGGCACAGAAAAACCCGAAGAAATTATTTCTGTAGGCGGGCATCTCGACTCTTGGGACTTGGGCGAAGGGGCGCATGATGATGGCGCAGGCTGTATGCAATCCATAGAGGTAGCACGCATTTTCAAAAAATTGAACATCAAACCCAAACGAACTTTGCGCGTAGTGATGTTCATGAACGAAGAGAATGGACTGAAAGGTGGATTAAAATATGCTTCCGAAGCCCAAATTTTGAAAGAAAAACATATCCTCGCCCTTGAGTCTGACGCGGGAGGCTTCACGCCTCAAAGTATAGGCATAGGCGATGAAGAACAGAATGTAACCAAAATGCTTGCTTGGAGCAAACTCTTTGAACCTTATCATGTTACATTGGTGCGAAACGGGGGAGGGGCAGACATTACGCCTTTGCGTCCTTTGGGTACTGTTTTGGCAGGTTTGCGCCCTGATGCCAATCGTTATTTTGACTATCACCACACCACGCAAGACGTATTCGAAGCAGTGAATATGCGTGAGCTACAGCTTGGCGCGGCAACTATGACCGCCTTCTTGTATTTGGTGGCTATGGAAGGCATTTAAAAACAAAAAAAACTTACATACCTATAAGAAACATTTTCAAATTTCGTTTCAAGAAAAAAACTGTATTTTTGCCCAAAACATTATATGCTTATGCGACACTTTATTTTAGTGCTGACGCTTTGCGGAGGTTTTACCTTTTTCGCAAACGCCCAAAAAATCACCTATCACCCCAACAATCGCCCTACCAAAGTAGAAGGCGAGTTTGACAAGACAGTGCGAGCTTGCGTTACCGAACCCTACGAAACCCTACAGGGCGAGGCGTTCAGTTTTGCCGATTGGCTTTGTACGGTCTTGCATTACAACAGCCTCATGGTAAATCGTATGACTTCGGGCTTTGTGGATAAAATAGCGGCGCAAAGGGCGCGTGCTTTGGAAGTGTCTAGACTTGCCCAAACGTGTGATGTGCTGAAACCTGCCAAAGCCGAACTTACCAAAATAGGCGAAATCTATGAAAAAAAGGTAAAAACAGGCGAGGAAGAAAACTCTGATGGCAAAGCCAAAATGGACTTAGACACTGCCAAAGAATTGATAAAGCTTACGACCAAAGCCTTAGAAAAACTAAAAGTAACAAGGCGTATTACTGACATTCGCTAAAATACGCAAGCATCTAAAGAGGCTGTCCGAAAAGTCGGACAGCCTTTTTTCACCAAATTTTATATGGTTTATCGGCAACTCGCTTGTGAATGGCGATATGTGAGCGAAATATGACCACGTATCACATATTACAAATCCCCTAACTGTGGGCGAATAGTCAATTCTTCCACAACGGCTTGGGGCGAAAGGCAGTAAGCACCATAAATAGCCTCTGCTACATCTTCGGCTCGCATCAGGCGTTCAGGCGAGATGTCCACGCCTTCCCAACTATGCGAATAGGTGGCACCAGGCAAGACTGCCGTAACACGCACACCCGTTGGCTGAAGCTCTTGGCGCAAAACCTTGGTCATACCATACAATGCGAACTTAGAAGCACAATAAGACGTATTGTCCACCAAAGCAAGTTGGCTTCTGACCGAGCAAATATTGAAAATATGCCCTTCGCTTTGTGCGACCATAGCAGGGGCAAGTAGGCGAGTCAAATAATACACGCTTGCCACATTGACTTGCCAAAGTTGCTCGAAATTTTGTTCGTCTTCTTCAAGGAACTTGCCTGAAGCATAAATACCTGCATTGTTTACCAATACCGCCACAGGCAAGGGCAATGTCTGCACAAACGCGCCAAACGCTTTCGTTTCTGCTTTTTGGGCTAAGTTGGTAGGCAAGGAATAAAACGGCACGCCATACTCGGCAGTAATGGCTTCGCGCAACGACTCAAGGTCTTGCCTACTGCGGGCGCAAGTAGCTATAGCAAATCCATGTTTGGCAAAATGATGCACAATAGCCTTGCCTATGCCTTTCGTGCCTCCTGTGATAACAGCTAATTTCATAGTTTGGAGAGGTTAAAATCCTAATTTGAGAGAGAAAATATTGGAATACAATGCACCCGACTCGCGGTCTGTGTAGTTGCGCGTCAGGGCATAATCAATCGTGAATTTTTTTATCACAACGCCCATACCAAAGTTGAGCTGTGAACGCCAAAACGTGCCTGTCCCACTTAGATTTTTGATTTCTTGAAAGTTGTTGATGCCCATGCGCACAAAGGCAGTTTTTTTATAGCCCACTTCCAGCCCTCCCGCAAGGTCGGTAGAAAGGCGGTTCGTAGGCAAGAGTACATTGCGCCTGCCGTCTGTGGTTGTGATGGTTTCTACAGTTGCCAAAACGTCTATTTTTTCGTTGATTTTGATGTTTCTTGCTACGCCAATGATAGCACGAGGCAAGGTAATTTCTGTAGAATTTTTAGCAAGGCGGTTGCCCGTTTGCACATATACATCATACAAAAGCGTGGTGTTGTGCGTCCATGTATTGAAAGTAGTGCTGACATCACGAAGCATTACGCCCACTTGCCAGCCATTCCTGCGCCATTGCGCCCCGAAGTCCAAACCAAAGCCAAAGGCATTGGCAAAATCACCTGCATTGCGATAAATTACCTTCACATTCGCGCCCCAATCCAACCCGCCCAACCAAGAAGAACGCCGCGCATAAGAGAGCAAAAACGCATAATCGGAAGCACTGAAATAGCGCACATTGTCATAGTTGATATTGCCATTGGCATCATACAAGAAGCGTGTATCGGGAATGTCATCTATGCCAAAACGAATAGCACTTATAGCGATATGGCTGTTCGAGTCCACAGGTGTTGCAAAACTTGCATAATCGTACTTCGCAATGCCTCCAAACTGCTCAGCGTGCATAGCCGACACCTCGTAGCGGGTGCGTATGCCCAACAAGCCCGCAGGATTCCAATAGCCTGCTGTAACGTCTTGCACGATAGCCGAGTGTGCATTGCCCATAGCCAAAGCACGCGCTGAAACACCAATATTCAGAAATTCATTGCTATAACGGGGTGCAGTTTGCGCCCAAAGCATCTGGACGCTCAAACACAAAAAAAGGACTCCTAAGAAACGCATAACGCAAAAATAGGGATTATTTCGATATACGAACCTCCATATAGCAAAATATTTTGGTCAAAAACAAAAGTCTTTCTCAAGAAAGCATCTTCAGAACATCTTTTAGCTCGGCTACTTTGTCAGCATCTCCCAAATACTCAAACGACATAGTGAGATTGCGCAAAACACGCAACACAATATCCAAATGATTGCAAGGTTCGTAAAAAATGGTATTGGTAGGAATGTTTAACTTTGCAATATAATCGTCTATGTCGGTACGGCTAAAAATCATACCGCGATTAAAAGCATTGATGTAGAACTGCGTTTCGTCTGATTTGTAGGTAAGGACAAACAAATTAGGCAAGTTTACCCCGAAAACGGGCATTTTCAGCCGTTGCGCCACGAGCATATACACAATACACAACGCAATAGGGTTGCCTCGCTTGCTCTCTACCACAACGTTTATCATGGAATTGCTGGGCGTATTGGGGTTTTGTACGTTGCGTGTGAAGTTGAATTTATCAAAAATGATTTGGTTCAGATTTTTTACTTGGTCGAAGGGGCTGGCATAAGGGCGGTGTGTGAGCCACGCTTCATAATAAATTTTATCCACCTCTTTCTTGAGTTTTTCTTGCTCAGTCGCATCACCATCAACACTCTTGTACTCTTCACTCCACTCGGTGAAAGAGTCTAGGAATTTACTCCCGATCTGTTCTTTCAGTACATCTCGTTGTACCTTGAACCTCTTCACGTAAGTCAACAGATCTTCGTCGTCTTGCTGCTGTAGATTCATCATTTTTCCGAAACTTATACGCAAAAGAAGGATTTTTTTTTGAGAATTACAAGCGGGCTTACCTATAAACTTTTTGCCATTTTTCGTATAAGTCAGGGGCGTGCTTGAGCAAAACCGTATCATAGCCTCGATAGCTCACAAGGTTGATGGTATCAAATTCGTCTAAACCTTTTTCGGCTTGCACGCCTATTTTGCGCAGTGCTTCGTTGATGCCCGAACAGGTATCAGGCATTATTTTCTTGCCTGCCCGATACACGCAAGCCCACTGCTCGCCTATGCCCGCGAAGTAGTCTGTATTCAAAAGCACAAAAAAGTCGATACCTAACTCGCCTGCCAAAAAAAGCGTGGTCTTACAATCCAAGATGATTTTGTTTTCGTGAAAATCATTCTCCTTGTCTTCTATCTGCAATTTCTCTGCCCAAAAGTCGCTATGAAATTCATCAAGAAACAGGATAGAAAAGCTTTTTTCGACCACAAAAAACAAATCGTATTCCTTTGCTTTTTGGGCGTTTATACGTTGTGGCGTTACGATAGCGGTGATATGATGTCCCATTGTTTCAAGAAAAAAAACGTTTACACACGAACCCCTACTATAGTAATATCATCGCGTTGGGTAGTACCTTCTTGATGCGCGTGGTAGGCACTCATCAATAGTTCTTCTTGGTCTTTCATATCGCGCCCTACTACCGCCTGTAGGAGTTTAGCAAAGCGTTCTTCGCCAAAACGTTTGCGGTTTTTGTTGGGGTTGTCTGTGAAGCCGTCAGTGGTCAGATACAACACTTCGCCTTTGTCCAATTTAATTTGTTGGCTTGGAAAAGAGCGTTCCTCGCCTCCCACACTGAACCCGCCTATGGACTCGCGTGTGGGGCGAATGAGTTGTATGATTTGGTTGTCAGAATAAAACAAAGGGCGTTTTGCTCCTGCATAGTCCACCAGCACTTGGTCATCAGGCAAGGCATCTATCCTGCAAAAACAAACGTCCATACCGTCCACGTTTTGCGTGTTGGATTGGCGCAAGCCCTGCATAATGCCTATGTCCAAATAGTGCAAAATTTCGGCGGGGGCAGTGATTTTCGTTTCGCTCAAGATTTGGTTCAAGAGCGAGTAGCCTATCATACTCATAAACGCGCCCGGCACGCCATGCCCTGTGCAGTCCACTACGGCAATGTATTGCGTGGTGTCGTCCAATTTGTAGTACCAATAAAAATCACCCGAAACCGTATCGCGGGGCATATAGATAGCAAAATAATCTTGAAAGGCTTGGCGCATTTCTTGCTCGGTAGGCAAGATTGCCTCTTGTATCTTTTTGCCGTATTTGATGCTGTCGTGCATACGTTGGTTGGCAAGCTCGATGAGTTGCTTTTGTTGGTCGACAGTTTCTATAGTGATGTTCAGTTCTTCTACAGTAGAGTTTAGTTCTTCGTTGATGGTTTGGAGTTCTTGCGACTTTTCGTGAACCTCTTGGTTTGTCTTTGCCAATTCTTGGCTAATCTTTTTCTGAATACTATTTTGGCGATAGATATAGACAAGGAAAAAGAGCATTACAATCGCTACTACAACTACACCCGACAATATCCACGAAAAAAGTTTCAGACGTTCATCTCTTGCCTTGTTTTCGCGGTCTTGCTCCTGTTTTTCGTGTTCTTTCTCCAACTTGTGCATTTTTTCAGTCGTTTCTTTCAAGTTGGCATTTTGCCCATCTATCATCAAACGATAGTATTTGAGTGCTTCTGAAGGCTGATTTTGCTTCTCTAATACCCGCGCCAAACCTTCGTAGGTTTTGATAACATCACTTTTTACATTGGTTTTGGCATATACTTCAAGCGAGGCTTGGTACATTTGTTTGGCACTGTCGAGCTTGTTTTTGGCTTCATAGATACTACCCAAGTAGTTATACACATACGAGTGCGTGCTGTAGTCGTTTGCCTCTTCTTTGATAGCAAGTGAGCGTTTCAGAAAGTAGATAGCATTTTTCCAATCTTCTTTGGCGTTGAGTGCCGCTTGAATGGCTTGTTGAACGTGAGTAGAGTCGCCTTGCGAAAAATAACCGATCACGTGTTGGTGGTCGTGAGGAGGAGCAATTTTTACTTTATTTTCTGTAAAAACTTTTTCTCCGCCAATGTACATCGGCACATCAATCACTTCTGAACGCATTTTGGCAAGCATTTCTTTGAGTGCATGGCGTTCTGGACTGCCCACAGCGTACATTTTGACAGGCTCATTGATTGGAGTAGGAACTTTAAAATTTCCGAAAGTCATGGTTTTGGTGTTTATTTTAGAATTATGTAAAATTTGAAATTTCGCAAAGATAGGAAAAATTAGTATAAACAAAATATTTTTCTTTACTTTTGAATGATTAGTTTTTTAGAAATGCCATTTCTTTAAAAAATGGTATTTCTGACTCAAAAATTAAAGATTCAAATTATTTGCGCAAAATGTTTTTTATTTTACCTTAGCATTTCAAAATCATCAAAAAATATGACACTCAACGCAATACTTACCAAATATAGAAAAGAAGCCTTAAACGAAAGAAATAAAGGCGATAAGTTTGAAAAATTGATGCAATCTTATTTGAAAACCGATCCTTTGTATGCAAACAAATTTAAAGATGTTTGGATGTGGAACGAGTTTCCCGCAAAAAATGACTTGGGAAGTATAGATACGGGCATAGATTTGGTCGGACTTACGCATGAAGGCGATTATTGGGCGGTACAGTGTAAATTTTTTGGGCAAGATGCTGAAATACATAAACCCGACGTAGATTCGTTTTTGGCTACTTCCAGTCGAAGATTTAGGAACGAACAACAGGAGGAAGTCGGATTTGCCCATCGTTTGTGGATTGCTACAACCAATCATTGGGGCAAAAATGCGG
>RDXI01000414.1 GCA_004292795.1 Bacteroidota bacterium
CTATGACCAAAGTAGAGCTTTCTACAAAAAGATTAATACTATCTTAGCAAGTATGAGTGATGGGTTTTATATGCTCAACAACGAATGGAAATTTTTATATATCAACCCTGTCGCAGAGCAAGTATTAGGCAAGGCTCGCAATGCTATGATAGGCAAGCCTATTTGGGATATTTTCCCTGAAACTATTCATACAGAAATGTATCATTTGTACTACCAAGCTATTCAAGAACAAAAAAGCCAAAGTTTTGAAGTATTCCACCCCATACTCCAACAATGGTATGAAATTTCTGCACACCCCTCTACAGAAGGTTTGGCTGTATTTTTCAAAAATATTACTGAAAAAAGATGGATTGAGGAACAATTACGCTATTCAGAAAACAAGTTACGCGCTATTTTGGATAGCACAACCGATGCCAATGTTTTGGTCAGTCCACAATATAAAGTGTTGTGTGTCAATAAAGTAGGCGAGTCTAATATGCGTTCTGCATGGGGCGATACTGTTCGAGAAGGTGATAATATTTGGGATTATATCTCGCCTGAAATTACCGAAGATTTTAAACATGAGTTTGAGCTTTGTTTGCAGGGGCAAGTCATCAACAAAGAAAAAGAGCTTACCTTTGGCACACAGACGTTTTGGTTTCGAGTAGCTTATTATCCTGTATATGATAGAAATAATGCCCTTTTAGGTGTTTCGATGAACTCTACCAACATAGACAAAGAGAAAAGAGCTGAAAAATTAATCGTTTCATCTGAGCATAAACTGAACGCTATTTATAATAGCTATACAGATAGTCATATATTGATTGATAAAAATTTACGTATTCTTTCCTACAATGCCATAGCGGAGAGTTGGGCATTGGAATTGTTCAACAAACCGTTGGAGATAGAAGGAAATTTTTCACCTTTTATTGTAAAAGGGACAGAGGAAGAATTTTACCAAAACTTCCAACAGGCTTTAGCAGGCGAGCATATAGAAGTGCAACGTAAAAGGCATTTTGAACATTTGCAACAAAGTATTTGGTTTTTGATACGCTATACGCCTGTGTATGACCGCGAAAATAACATAGTGGGCGTAGCTTTGAACTCAATCAACATCAGTAAAATTAAAGAAGCGGAAGAAAAAATAGCCCTGCAAAATGAAACACTCCGCCACATAGCTTGGAAGCAATCGCATGAAGTGCGAAGACCTGTTGCTAATATTTTGGGGCTTGCCTTGTTGATTAAAGAGGAGTTTGAAAATAAAAAAACAATCCACACACCACAATATATTGATTTTTTGGAACAAACTACGCAGGAGTTAGATACTATCATTCATCAAATAGTGCGCCTTGCTAACGAAATTACTGAAGAAGATGCGAATTTATTGAACTCATCAACATAAAATCTGCCAATACCAACGCGGTCATAGCCTCCACGATAGGCACTGCACGCGGAAGCACACAGGGGTCATGTCGCCCTTTGCCTTCTACAGTTACAGCTTCGCCTGCTGTATTGAGGCTTGGTTGTGGGCGCATAATGGTTGCTACAGGCTTGAAGGCTACTCGAAAATAAACGTCTTCGCCATTGCTAATCCCGCCTTGAATACCACCTGAATGATTGGTTTGGGTACGCACCTTGCCTGCTTTGTCTGTATAAAAAAGGTCGTTGTGTTGCGAGCCTCGCATACTTACACCTGCAAAACCGCTCCCATACTCAAAACCTTTCACGGCTTGGATACTCAACATAGCCTTGCCTAAAACCGCGTGCAGTTTGTCAAATATTGGCTCGCCTACCCCTGTAGGCAAGCCTTGCACCACGCAAGCAATCACGCCTCCGATAGTATCACCTTCTTTGCGCACTTCGCGTATGAGTTCCTCCATTTTTTCGGCAGTGGCAAGGTCAGCACAGCGTACAGGGTTTTGTTCTATGACACTAAAGTCTAACTCCTGATAGGGTTTTTGTAATACTATCTCGCCT
>RDXI01000114.1:0-8302 GCA_004292795.1 Bacteroidota bacterium
GTTATAGGGCTACAAAGATATAGCCCCGCTGGGGCAAGCCTATTCAATCCATTGATTTACAATATTTTATATTTAAATCTAATTCCGAACTCACGTTAATCCCCGAAAACTTACCTGCTGAAGAAGACATCAAAAAATTGGAAAGGCGTGTGAAATCACAGACCAAAAAATCCTTGACAGAAAGCGGGAAGTTGGAAGAATCAAAATAGTGTGTCGGATAAGATGCCTTGCCTACCCACCACGCGCCTTGCAAACGTTTGTAAGGCGCGTGGCGTTGTTTTTTGTGTTAATGAGATTGTAAAAAAGGAACTTTCAATGAGCCTATTTCGTACACTATAGAAAGTACAATATTTGTTAAAACCTTACAAATGAAAGATATTGAAAATATCCCATTTTGGGATTTTTTTACGCTTTTTTGTTTTGTAAATACTTGATAATAAGTTGTTTATATTTTTTGTATGATTTTTGCAGTAATTATTAACCCAAAAGTCTTACATACATTTGCAAACAATTAGAAAAATACACTTGTTCGAGTAAGGCAACAAATCTCAAAAATGAAATGCTTTTTGAAAGTTATGAAATCATATTTAATCCTTTTACTCTCTTTAGGCTGGGCTTGCCTACAAACCGCCCAAGCGCAGTTTTTCAACCAAGATTTTAATATCAGCACCACAGTAGGCGATTACGAGGCTGGCACGCCTAATATTCGGCAGTTTGATGAGATACGCACTACAGGTTCGGTTGCGAGTAGTATTGCCTCTAACCGTTTACAATTTGCGAGAACAGGCAATGGAACAGGTAATATTTTGCGTAGAACAGATATCGAAGCGGGTACAAGTACGAATGCGATTATGGTACGCTTTGATGTCAATCAGTTATCAGGCTCTGACGCAAGCAACCGCACAGCTACACAATTTCAATTCGGGACTTCTTTCAATAATGGCAATGGTGCAGAAACAGGAAGTAATTTATTTGCTCAATTTTTTATTCATAACAGCAACACCAATAATCAGTTCAAAGTTAGCTTGAATGGGACTGCTACCGCTACAAGTTTTGCCGCCAATCAACGCATCACTTTTGTAGCCAATAGGTCAGGGAGCAATATTACGTATCGCTCTCCAGATGGTGTAACTATCATCACATTGAGCAATGGTAGCGCAGATGTATGGGTAGGAAGCACACGAGAGATTAACAATGTAGCGATACCTGCTGGTACTGCCACTACTGCTTCAGACTTCAAGTGTATTTTCAATCCAAGTGTAAACACCACTTTACAAATAGATGATATTTCAGTATTTCCGATGATTGCTTTTCCTACAGGTACTTACACAGTAGGAACTAACACTACAGTCGCTACAGCAACGGCTACTTTCACGAGCTTGACGCGCAACGGAGGCGGTTTTTTCGAAGTATTGAATTTTATCAACAACATCAATGGCGCAAATACTTTTAACATCAACTCAAGTATTGCCAATGAAAATGGGGTAAACGCGCTTTTGCAACTCACAGGGGCAAGTAACGCGAACCTTCTAACCATTCGCCCAAGTGCAAGTGGTGTATTGCTTACTTCATCGGGCAATCCAGCCATCAATTTCAATGGAGCGGATTTTGTGACGATAGATGGCGGAAACGCGGGAACTTACACAGGCACTAATCGCTTGACTATCAGGCAAACAGGCAATAATGTTACGTGCCAAATTATCAATGATGCGACCAACATCACGCTCAGAGATTGCTTGTTTACCACAAACAGCACTTCTACAAATGGGACAGTTTTTGTGAGTACAGGCACGACTACAGGCAATGACAACATTACCATAAACAAATGCATTTTTGGGCAATTTGGCTCGCCTACTGCGCCTATCAATGGCGGTTCGACTCCTACAAGGGCGTTGGTTATCAATGGCAGTTCTACAGCTATTGCCAATGACAATCTTTATATTACCCAAAATGAATTTTACAATTTTTTCCGCGCAAGCAGTGGCAATGGCGTAGTGAGTGCCAATGCCAATAATACAAACTTGTATTTTGAAAATAACAGCATTTACCAAACCGTTAATTTTCAAACAAGCAATAACAGTGAAATTTATTATGATGCAGTCAATTTAAGTAGTTCAGGCAAGATAGTAGTAAAAAACAATTATTTTGGCGGACAAGCAACAGCTTGTGGTGGAAGCCCCTTTTTGATGCAACAAGGCACAGGCAAGGCAAGCCGTATCAATGCGTTTATCATTACGCGGTCTGGTGCAAGTGCGGATAGTGTGATTGTAGAAAATAATACGGTAGGCAATGTTAATTTTAATGTTATCTTAGGCAATGATGTCGGAACGGGTGGGGTTTTATTAACAGGTATTTCGGTCAATGCGGGTACAGCAGGAATAGCTTCTGTTCAAAATAACATAGTAGGAACAAATGCCTTGCCTATTCAAATAAACCTTGATGATATAGGTGAAACAACTCCCGCAATAGGGTCAGGTACAAACTTACCCTTTACAGGCATTGCTTTTTCGGGCAATGGGACAGGTTCTGTTTTGAGAAATAATGTAGTGAGAAACATTACAGCCCAATATCCCAATGGCGCAAATCGAAGAACGTTTACCATTACAGGCATAAGCCTTGCGCCTACTACAGCGGGGCTTGTGGCACAAAACAATGAAGTTTCGAATATATCCTCGCCTACCAATACTTCGAAAGAAACCTTTTTTGTGGGAATGAGCCACATCACTACGTCGAGTGTTACCATAAGCAATAACACTATACACACACTTACAAATAATGCTACCGCCTCCACTGCTTATTTGTATGGCATCAACCAAACCACCACGGCAGGCAACACCATTCAAAACAACACGATTTACAACCTCGCCTGCACAGCGCAACAAGCGAATGTAAGCGACAACGTTACGGTAGCGGGCATACGCATCAATGGCGCAACAGCTACCACATTTACTTTGCGTGGCAATACCATTCACACTATCCGCAGTACGGCTACCACTTCCACTACTTCCGCAGGAATTTTGTTGGCAGGCGAGGCACAAGGGCATATACGCGACAATCGCATTTACAACATGCGCAATACGTCTGCTTCGAGCTTGCCTGTAGCGGTGGGTATGGTCATAAGAAACTTGGGCGATAGTTTGTATATTTACAACAACCGCATTTCGCTTGGCTTAGAAACCAACGGCACAGCCAACACCGAACAAGCCATTTATATTGGTATTTGGAATAATTTAGATGATACGGATAACTTGTTTGTAGCTTTCAATTCCATCAACATTGCAGGGCAGGCAAGCGGAGGTTCGCTCAAAACGTATGCTTTTTTGCGAGGTGATAATCCTTCAGACGCTATAGCCTTGCCTGCTGTAGTAACGCCTTTGCAAGTCTATAACAATATTTTCCAAAATGCCCGCACAGGCGGAGGCAACAATTTGGCTATAGCCATTCAAGACTCTTACACGCCTCAAAATACGCCTTGTGGTTCAGGCAAGACTCCCGATTACAACGTTTATTTTGCTTCTGATGCCACCAAAGTAGGCGAGTGGCTTGGCACAGCCTATAGTTTTGATGATTGGAGTACAAACCCTGCGGGTTCGAATGTAAGCGGTGCAGATGAAAACTCATACAACGCTTCGGGAGGTGGCGCGATAGCCTTTACCACACCAGAAACAGCCGACTTGCACCTGAACGCCAATGACCAACGCCCTGACGGAAAAGCGATGCCTATTTCTACAGCTTTGGGCTTTTCGATAACGGTTGATTTTGATGTGGACAATGAATTTAGACGCTCCACTGACGCAGGGGCAGACGAATATGAGCAAACCATTACATTCATACAAGTAAACGATAATTGGCATGATGCCGTAAATTGGCAAGTGCAAGGCTCCTCGCCTCCTCGTTTTGCTGTTCCGAACTGTTCGGATAATGTCATCATTCCTAACGGAACGGCAGTGCGCGTTTACAATGGAGGCACAGAAAATCCTACCAATACACCCGCTTTCTTCTACACGCTCACGGTGCAGAACGGCGGAACGGTAGAACTCCAAAACGGCGCAAGTGCTTACAACTGTTGGTACAATGACGAAATAACGCCACTTGCCTCCTCCTTTCACAAAGGCGAGATAAAAATAGAAACGGGTGGCACGCTCATAGCCAACAATGCTGTAGTCTATACAAGCGGAAGATTTACCAATAGCGGTGATTTTCAGAAAGGCACAAGCACGACCATTTTGAACAACGACAAACCCCTGACAGGCAATGTTTGTTTGGACGATTATGTCAATGCTTACAATAGCCCAAATTTAGTAAGCAACATAGATGGCGCAAGCAACACCAATTTTTACAACCTGACCATAGCCAATAGTGGCAACACCACGATTTTGAACAACTCTGCTTCGAACAAGCTCATAAGCGTAGGAGATGCCACCACAGACAACGGAAACCTGAACATCACAGGCGCGGGTTGGTTGGCTATCAATGGCAATCAGTTGTTTTTGGAAGGTGATTTAACCGAAAATACAGGCTCGATAGCAGGCTCGCCTACCTCCGACCTTTGGATAAGAGGCAAGGACGCACTCACAGGAAGCATCAAAATACGCGCAAACAATGGCACAGACAATCAATTTGAAAACTTGCGATTCCACCGAAATAACAAGGGTTTGGTAAAATTCAGCGAAGCAAACAGCGTTTCGTCCATCATTGTCAATACACAATTAGACCTCACACATGGCATTGCGCAAATGGGAACTACCAATCCTTTGACCGATATTTTGCTTGATGTTACAAATAATGCCACAAGCCCCACTACAGGCGCGGTTGTGAATTACTTGACTTCTGGCGGTTCTTCGGGTACTTCGTGGGTATATGGGCGCATCAGAAGGGCAATCAATGGCACAGCAGGCAATGCATACTCGTTCCCTGTAGGCTCGGCTACACAGTATCAGCTTATTCGTATGGATATTGCAGAAACGTTTGATGCAAGCACTACCCAAATAACGGGCTACTTCAACCCCGCAGACCCTGGCGGTGCAGTGGCATTGTCAGAGGCAGGCTATAACTATGACGACACTTGCCCTGTAGGTTTTTGGAATCTAAGCCCCAATGCCTTTCCTACAGGCAAGTATGATATTCAACTGTATCCTGTTGGTTTTTCGTGTACCGCATCGCGCCCTACCTTCGCCAAACGTCCTACTGCTGGCGCGTGGAGTTTTGGAGGCAGTACCTACGTCAATGCTACAGTGCGCACAGGTTTTACAGATTTTTCGGACTTCGCGCCTATTCATAATTCGGTTTTATTGCCCCTGAATTTACTTTCTTTTGTAGGCGAGGCAAGGGAAAATATGGCTTTCCTGCAATGGCAAACAAGCAACGAAGTAAATACTGCCTATTTCTTGATAGAGCGTAGCCAAGATGGGCGCAATTTCTCGCCTGTAGGCAAGCAAGACGCGAGAGGGAACTTTGCGGGTGTGTCTTCTTACAACTTCACAGACCAAACGCCCCTCGAAGGCACGAACTACTACCGCCTGAAACAAGTCGACCTTGATGGAAAATTTGCTTACTCGCCTACCGTATCGCTCACTTTTGTAGGCGAGTCTATGTTGCTTTTCCCCAACCCGAATGTAGGCAAGTTCGACATTCGCTTGCCTGCCCACGCGAAGAACAAGCCCGTAAAAATCCAAATCATAGATGCTACAGGGCGTGTCATATCAACAGAAAGCCTTGCCTACCCCGAAGCCAAAGATTTGACCATAGACAAACGACTGCCCAAAGGCATTTACATCATCAACATCACTACGGCAGAAAAAACCTACAGGCAAAAAATGGTGGTGCTATAAGATTTATAGGACTTACGCAAAACACATACCCCATTCAAAAAAAGGTGAAATTTGTATCACAGACGGCTCGTCTGTGCGCCGTAGGCGAAGTAGCACGTCAAGGTATGCGTAAAATAGGCGTTTTTTTCGCTTACAGCACACAGACGAGCCGTCTGTGATACATTGCGTAAGTCCTAATTTATATGGTTTTCTGACAATTTTTGTGGTAGAGTTTTCGGGTAGGCATTTGAGGTATCAAATGCAATCTCACACAGGCAATTCCACAAAAAAAGTTGTGCCTTTGTTGGTTTCGGTGTGGAAATAAATCTTGCCTGCGTGCTTCTCGATGATGCGCTTTACAATGTCTAACCCAAGTCCACTGCCCTCGCCTGCGGGCTTCGTGGTAAAAAATGGCTCAAAAATACGTTCTCGGATAGGTTCAGGAATACCCGTTCCAGAGTCGCCAATAGATACCAAAACAACGTTTTCTTTTTGGCTGATGCCTATTTCAAGCGTTCCGCGATTGTTCATGGCTTGTATGCCGTTGTAGATAAGGTTTGTCCACACCTGATTTAGCTCTTCGGGGTAGCAATCAATGGGCGGTACTTCGTGGTAATTTTTGACTAACTCGATGCCTTGTTTGATTTGGCTGTTGTAGAGCGTCAGCACGGTTTCGATGCCTTCCTGCACACTGCTTTTTACCTTGTCTTCGTGGTTGTCTTTGCGGGCATAATTTTTCAGGGCAAATACCACTTTCGCGGCTTTCTCAACGGCAAGATGAATGTTCTGCACACTTCGGCGTTGATTGATAAGGTTGTAGGCTATTTTTAGCACCTCTACGGTATTGACCATTTGCAGGAGAGGCAAAAAGTCGTCTTTTATCTCATACACGCCTGCATTTACCATATCGTAGGCAAGTTCATCAGCTTCTGGCACGCGCAGGTCGAGCAGTTGTTGTTCCAAACTTCGCCTTATTTGGCGTTCTTCTTTGGAGGAAAGGTAGGTTTGATGCTGTAGCGCACTTTGCAACAAATTGAAAAAATAGGTTTGTTGTTTAGGCGTGAGTTGTTGAAAAATGGCAGGTAATTTCTCTAAGGTTTCTTGTAAATTACTAGCGATATTGCCCGCCGAAGAACGAATAGCTCCTAAAGGCGTGTTGATTTCGTGGGCAACGCTTGCAACCAATTTGCCCATGACCGCCAATTTTTCGGATTGAATGAGATGCGCTTGCGTTTCGCGTAGCTCGCGCAAGGATTTTTCTAAGGCTTCGTGTTGCGTCAAAATTTCTTGTCTTGAGCGCAATATTTTCTCGCCTCTTGTGAAAGAAAGAAAGGCTATATAATGCAAGGCAAGCGTCATATACACACTGCTCGGCACAAGCATATTCAGGTTGTGTGCAAGATCGACAGAAAAGCCATTGACAGCCCCAAAACAGCACGCACTCAACACAAAAACGACTACCCCACGCAAAAATAACGGCACGCCTCCTGTAGAATAATTGGTAGCCGAGTTGCTTATCACAAAAGGCAAGGCTGTGATAGGGGAGAAGTGCAACAAAGAAGCCAACCAACCTATCCAAAACATATCTGCTGTGAGGTTGGCGAACTCGTGTTGTCGCTTGCCTCCCTGCCACGCATAAAAGGCGTAGGCAAGATGCGGATAGAGAAAAACACACCCCGCGAACAAGTAGGCTTGTGTGGTGATGGTTTTTTCAAAAAAGAGCGTCCCCAACAATACTTCGGCAATGGCACACCAATAGCCAAAAACGCGGACAGGATAAATGGCTTTTCCTATTCGGCTTGTGTTGGAAGAAGAACTATTTTGCGACATAAAGTTGTGGGTATATTAGGAAGGTAACAAACTACTTGCAAAATAAACACAATTTTCTTATTTTACAAGCTAAAGCACAAAAAACTTGCCTACTTCTTTGCATGGTGGTTTTGTTAATGATTATTCTTTTAACAAATAGGAAACAATCTAAAATACACCTTGTTACGTACAAAGAAGAACATTTATCTCTCTCAACAATCCTACTACGAATATGCAAAAACTCATTTTTTCTTTTGTCTTGTTGTGTGCTTTTGCTTGTCAGTCGCAGAGCCAAACCACCGAAGGCAAGGACAAGGACACGAAAAGTACGGCAGAAGTGAAAAAATCTCCTGAACAATGGCAAACTTGCCTAACGCCTGAACAATACCGCATCTTGCGCGAAAAAGGCACAGAACGCGCTTTCACAGGCAAGTTCTACGACCATCACGAAAAAGGCACTTATACTTGTGCGGGTTGTGGACATAAGCTCTTTGCCTCTACGACCAAATTCGACTCTGGTACGGGTTGGCCAAGCTACTACAAGCCCTACAGCCAATACGCCATCAAAACCAATACCGACAAATCGCATGGCATGGAGCGCGTAGAAGTGGTTTGTGGCAAATGTGATGGGCATTTAGGACACGTATTTGATGATGGTCCCGCGCCAACAGGTATGCGCTACT
>RDXI01000114.1:8332-20543 GCA_004292795.1 Bacteroidota bacterium
AGCTTCGAAGCTGAAAAACAAGACGACAAAAAAGACAAGAAAAAAGACGATAAGAAATAATAGGCTTGCCTACCCAAAAACAGCTACCCAAAAGGTAGCCGTTTTTTTTTATTTTCTCAAAAATTACAATAGTCCACGCTTTGCGTCAGTTGCGCCCAACGTGCCGAAAGCACCTTCGCATAGTCAAGCGACTGCAAGCCATACGCGCCTATAGAATAGCCTTCGTTTACTTCTACCAAAAGCGTTTGCCCTTTGTCCGTAACGCCAAAGTCTATAGCATAGCCATTGGGAGCAGATGTAAAGGCTTTGACTGCCTCCTCAATCACTCGATAATCAAAATGATGTTTCCAATGTCCTTTGTAGGGGCGGGCATCAAGCACATGACCATAGCGCACAAAACAACGCCATTCTGCCAAAAAATGCACAGGCTCGGAACACCAAACCTCTATATCGCGGTCTTGCCTGCCACAACCTATTAGGTCTTGTGTGTTTCGGACTAAAACACCTGTAAATTGTTTCAGGTCTTGCACAGGCTTGATAAAAACGCCCCATTTTTCGGGATTGTTGGCGATAGTATTCACTGTAGATTTCCAAATCTTTCTACCCAAAAAAGGCGTGAGTTCTTCGGGATAGTTGAAATTGGGAAACTCGCCTACACCCAAACCACGCAAGGCACTTTGCACGTCATCAATAAACCCGACCACGACCTCATCAGGCGCGTTGCCCACGAGGTCGCGCCCATGTGCATAATGGGCTATTTCCCACCCCATTTTGCGGAAACCATCAAGGGCAGTAAAGGCATTTACATTGTGATATTCGCCATCTTGGGCTTTCTGGATGTGGACTTTCATATTACATCATAAACTATCATACAAAGATAAACATTTTTGACAACTTTTCAACCCAATCTTGTATTTAAGGAGAATTGAAAAGTTGTCAAATACTTTTTCACAGGCTATTTTGTTTTGGTATGCAAGTTCAGGATAGGTATATCTATAGTAAGCCCCACATTGAAACGAATGGCATCAATGTCATTTACCACAATATTATCTACTTTTACGCTTCGCAGTTTGGGGCTGTATTGTACACCTGCAAAAATGGTAAGAGGCACTTTTCCTAAGCCATACATACCAAAAACACCGGGCGCAAATACCTGACCAAAATCTACATTTTGGGGCAAAGGCGAAACATCATCTTGCAACCTGAACAATACCAAAGCACCCAAATCTATGACTGAAACAAACACAGAAAAAGATTTTCCTGTAAGCCTTTTATAGTTTTTCTTACCTTGTATAATCTCTTGGTTTTTATCTATTGTTGTGCTTGTTAGTTTCTTGCGACAACCCCAATTAAAAGACAAACCTACAGGGGCGGTAAAGCCCGCATTGTAACGCCATTTTACACCATCCCAAGTACTTTTCAGAGAGGCAATACCTTTGGTAAAAGCACCCTTGCCCAATAATAACTCACGTCCTACTGTCAAACCCGGATAGGCATTCAAAGATATGTTGAACCTTGTTTTGCGTTTTATCGAGTAACTACCCGTAGGCAAGGCTATAGAGCGAATAGCTTTTTTCATATCATCAGAGTCTTTGGCATTGATAATGGCTATGATGAAAGAAACATACTTGATGAACTCCTCTTTGCTCGCCCCTACCTGACTGTTCGACATACGCAAAAGGCAAAATTCGAGTATTTGTTTGGTTATATTTTTTACATTTGCGCTATCTTTATAACCATTTTCTACAAAATCAATCATTGTTACACCTACAAACTCTTTGATAATATCTTTTTCACCTTCGCTTATTTCAGATAAAATGGGAGATTTTTTTATCTTATCTTGTATAAAACTTCTTAAATTAGCGTTTGTTAAAATACCGCCTGAAATCGGTATAGGCAAGTCTTCATCGGTCAACAAAGCATAAATTTCCCTAAATATTTCAATTGCTTTCTCTTGCTTTTTAGTTATGTTACTTATGCTTTTCAACTCATTAGTAAGTGGAATAACTTGATTATATACATCTTTTATTCTTTCTATTACATCTTTTGTTTTACTAAGATTGTATTTTACAAGGGGTGATAAATACTTAATTATATCATCTAAATCGCTTGTATTAATACCTGCATTACTTATATTATTATTATTTATAGATTCAATTTTTGATAGTATTTTTAACATACTTGCCTTTTGAGCTTCGTTAAAATTACTTATATCAAGGTTATTCAATGCAGTGTTTATTTTGTCTATATATCCCTTTTTATTGATGTTTTTTTTCAGACTTTCTACATTGTTTAGTATATCTTTTAATACTACCTCGTTTTTAATAGCATTTTCTTGGCTAAATACATTCATATCAACCAACAATGTGATAACATTGGTAGCCATGGCTTGGTAATCTCGCTGTTGGACAGATACATAAATATCCTTTGCCAATGTTTGGAGTTTTTGAACTTGGGTAAGCGTTTGTTGGGCAGTTCCCCAAAAACCTTGAGGCACTAACTGTGTATTCAAAATATTTTCTATGCTACCCACCAAGCTATACGTAATTTGCAAATAATCGTCAGCAGTCGCTTTCTCTCCTTTCGATATTTTGCTTCTGAGAGCAGTTATTTGGTTTTCTATGCTTTTGTAGGTCGAATATGCCTCTGTAATTTCTGTTTTCCAATCGGTACTTAAGTCTATGCCTAATACTTGTTTTACTTGCTCATAGACCAAACCCAAAAACATATCGCTCAAAATGCCTCCTTTTTGTATTTTCTCAAATTCCGCATCAGTGAGCCATTGAGTGTCTTTAGTGCTACTTTGCAAACTATAAGCTATCATTTCAGATGCCTGCAAAACTTTATACAATTTTCCCTCAAATTCTCCTTTGTCTTTCTTTCCTTTCATCTCCTTTACCAAAAAGCTCAACATACCCAAAGAAGACGTGCCTTTGTTTAATTGATTGATGGTTTTGCTTAATAGCCCCAAGTAATACACAGCTTCGTTGTTTTTGATGAGGTTGCTTTTTTCTATGAACGCAGGGATATTTTCCAATATTTTATTCAAATCCTGTTCGAAAGCTTCTTTCAAAACTTGTATCGTGATGGTATAATTGAAGCTCTGTGTACCTGCCATGATATTGGTAGTTTGGGGAAACAGCGTCCTCAAATGCGTTCTTTCCAAAGTGTTTTGAAACTTATCGAAGAAAGCAATGCTTATTTCCTCTTTCATGCGCTCTGCTATGAATTTGGCAGCACCATCTAAGATATTAGATTGGAATGAAGCCCCACCAGAGGGTTGAATGATAATTGTATTATTGCTGGTAGTAGTTGGCTCTTTATCTTTGATTGGTTGTGGTATTTTTACTTCTTTGGGTGCTTTTTGCTCATTTTTACCTGCAATTTTTATTTCTTCTATTTTTTTTACATCACTTAAAAGAGTAGTACTAGCATTAACAGTAGTTTCTTTATTTTTTATTGCAATGGATAGTTTAACTTCTATATCTTTTTTATATATATCAATATCGTTTTCTATATTTTTTATATTATTATTAAATTTAGTAGTGTCTTTTAATATATCTGGTATTAATAAAGAAGTTAATGTACTAATAAAAGTATAATTTGTTCTTATTTCACTTATAGATTTTTCTAAATTAGGTACTTGAGATAAATAATCTGATTCGTCTTTGTATTTATAGTATTTTGACTTAAAATTATTTATACTATCTGTTAATTCTAAACATCTTTTTAATTTTGACTCTTCATCATTTATTCCTATAATTTTGTTCTTTAAATCAGTATTAATACTTTTTAATTGAGTATCTAAATCGTTACGATATTTTTCAATATTATCTATGTATTTTTTTATAAATATATTATCCTTATAATAATTTATTATTTCAAATATATTAATAGTTTCATTTTGGGATTTTGTAGGCATATAACCTACCAATACTTCTAAGACATTTTTGTAATACTCTTTTTGATATGATGTATCAATAGCATAGGCATCACGGAAAGAGAACTTTTGGGCGTGGCTCGCGCTTGTGTAAGCGAAAATGAGCAGGAGAGTGAAAATGAGCTTTTTCATAAGCGGTGTTAGGGGGAAAAGTGAGAAAAAATAGTGTGAAAGGTGTGTATAGTCTGTGGCTATAACAAAAAAACAACAATTCTTATGCCAAAAAATACCCTTACCACAAGGGAAAGGGTAGGAGAGCATCAAATATTTGTAAAAAAACAGCTTACTCTTACAACAGTTGATGGATTTGTGCATATTGCAACAGCATAATCGTTTTGCCGTCTTTAATCTCGCCTGTTTGTATCATGTGCAGGGCTTGTACAAAAGGAATTTCTAAGACCTCGATGTCCTCTTGTTCGTGTGCCAAACCGCCGCCTTCGTGTACCTTTTGGGCTTTGGTATATGCCGCCACAAAGAAGTGTATGATTTCTGTAACAGAACCGGGCGACATATAGGCTTCAAAAACTTTTTTTACTTCTGTCACCTTGTAGCCTGTTTCTTCTTCTGTTTCGCGCTTGATGCAGTCTTCAGCATTGTCTTTGTCCAACAAACCCGCACAAGTTTCAATCAACAAACCCGATTCGTTGCCATTCAGGTAAGTAGGTATGCGGAATTGGCGCGTTAGCACTACCGTTTTCTGTGCCTGATTATAGAGCAAAATGGTCGCGCCATTGCCTCTGTCGTATGCTTCGCGTTGTTGGGTTTGCCAAGTGCCGTTCTTTTTCAAAAAATCAAACGTAACTTTTCGCAAAGTGTACCAATTATCCGAAAGGACTTGTAATTGAAGGTTTTTAATACGAGAATTTTCCATAATGTTGTAAGAGTAAAGGTAAGTCTAACGCCCTGCAAACACATCTCTATCAAACCAAGTACGGCGTTTGCTAATTTTGAGGTCTTGCAAGATACTTGCCTTCACGCGGAGGTCGAAGGAATACATCTGAAATTGCCCAAAAGGATTGATATTAAACACCGCTTCCCAGCAATGCAGGTCTTTGTGAAACGAAAAATTGGTCATTGTGAAGGCTTTAGCCTTAACATCATAGCCCGAAGTATAACCAAATTTCCACGTTTTAGTCAATTTCAAATCACCATTGAAATTGGCGGATTGTGTGATGTTGCTTGGGTTATAGCCCAATTTATTATACGAAAAAACATAACTCACATTGAGCGTCCAAGGTACATCAAAATCCACATACATATTCGGGTTTTGTTTGATATTTTGTAGCTCCTGTTTGGCGCGTTGATTGTCTAAGTTCGCCCCTGTTCCGCCCTTGCGCGGGTCGTTCATGTTGTCATTGATTTGATTGAGCGCGTTGTTTGCTTTTTGTTGTGTTTTCTTCTTAAAACTTTCGGGGGTAAGGTTAAACGAAAAGTTGATGTTCGCATTGGCGAGCTGTAACCAATCGTAGCCTTTTTTCTGCCAACGAAACGTATTTACCTTTCTTTGTCGAAGCACCGCGCCACTTGCATCAATCCACTCGGCTTCGTAGGCATACGGTTCGAGTGTGCCATTAAAGTTGATGTCTATGAGTTGGGCAATGTTGGTACGCGCTCCCATAGTGATAGGCGAGAGGTTAAATTCTTTCGCAAAAATATTGTAACTCGTCCCAAAAGAAAGGTTATCCAAGAGTTTCACTTTCTTTACTTCTGCCGTGTCGCTTTTGGGGCGCACTTTTGCCTCAAAAATGTTATTTACCTGAAAACTAATACTGCCCGACTCGGCAAGCGTGATAGGCGCGTTAGGATTGAAACCTTGAAAACGCGAAACGTCTTGTGTTCTGCCTGTGCTGTCTATTTGCAAATTGCGGAAATAACCAAATTTATCGCCTGCTTGGTTGGGCGAGAAACTGAAGCTAAGACTTGGCATAATGGTATGGCGGATAGCTTCTATCCTGCTCTTTTTGCCAAAACGGAAAATACCAAATATTTGCGTATTCAAGCCCGCACTTGCCGAGTAGCTGTGCGCCCTATGAAAACCACGCGAAGTGTCCACGCGCACCGCGTTTTTGTCATTCTCCCAAACGTAGTCCAACTTATACGGAAACCACGCTTCACGGTAGGAAAGACTGGGGCTAAAATTGATGTGCTTCATCAATTTGATAGACGTACTAAGCGGAATGTTGTGTAACGCGCCTATTTGCGCATTGCGCAGGATAGCAGGCAAGTTCGCAAGGCTGAAATTGGGGACAGGCGATTGCGCAGTGGTGTTCGTGGTTTGGAAAGGATTTTCGATGCTCACTACGTCTGTAGGAATAACGGGCTTGTTGCTTACCTTGAAAGGCAAGCCATTGCTTCGCTGTAGGTAGTCATTCGTAAAAGTCGCGCCTGCAGTAAGGCTGTATTGAATGTTCAGGTTCTTCAGCCATTCGGGAACTCGCCTGCCATCTTTTTTGAACAAATAAATACGGTTGATGCTAAAGTTCAAACTTGGCAGTTGGACGTTCATCACACCCGTTCCTGTGTTTTGGTCTTGCGTAGCCGAGAGAGCGAGGTTGGCTTGCGACTTGCCTATATCGAAACTCGTCGAGTAGTTTATTCCCGAACTCGTGGTACTCGACAACTGCTGTTGCATATTGAAGGTATTGTTGCGCTGATTGAAGTTATTGGAGGCAAGGCTCACATTGGCAGAAAAACTGCTCCTTCCGCGTGGCGTAGGCGTATGCGACCATCGCAACGAAAAATCAGAGGCTTTGGTAGGTCGAAAGTCCTCGCCTCCCACACGCCTATTGAGGCTTAGGCTAAAATTGCCATTGTATCTGTAGCGTTTCAAATAATTGAAAACAGGCATCAATTCCCAACTTCCATTCGTATAAATGCCACCCATAAAATCTGCCGCCATGTAGTCGTTGATAGCCCAATAATACCCGCCATTGCGCAAGAAAAAGCCCCTTTGTGCGTCTTCCCCGTAGGTAGGAATCACAATGCCCGACCTTCTTTTTTCATTCAAAGGAAACATACCAAACGCAAAACCAAGCGGAGTCGGAATATCTGCCACTACCAAATTGAATGGACCGCAAATAACTTGTTTGTTAGGCACTAACTTGAGTTTCGAGGCGTTGATGTACCAATGCGGGTGTTTTTTGTTGCAAGTCGTGTAGTGGCTATTCAGCGCGAACATCTCGCCTGTGTCCGATTTTTTGGCTTTTTGGCTTGTGATGAAGCCTTCGTCTTGTTTTGTAACAATGCCTCGAACTATCGCCTTTTGCGTCTTGAAGTTGTAGCGCATCGTGTCGGCTTCGTATTGGTCTTCGCCTTGTTTGAACTTGGCTACATCACGAAAACGCCCAGCCGAGTCAGGCTTGCCTGTAGCAAAAAGCGTGTTTTTTTCTTGGTCGAAGGTAATAAATGCCGCTGTAAGTTCTATTTCGCCATACTTTACTTTGGCTTTGCCATACAAAAAAATCTCCTTCGTTATCATATCCGTAACCACAGAATCCTCTGCCGAATACAACACAGTCGTTTCAATATCACGCTTCGCGGGGATTTTGAGCGTGTCTATTTTGGGTTTGGTCGTGTCGGTAGGCAAGGTCTTTTCTTGCGCCCTTACCTGCGCAGGGCAGGCAAGGCAGGCGAGCAGAACGGCAGAAAAAAGGGCTTTCAGAATATTCATAGCGGTTGTAGGTGTGCAAAAATACTACCCTTCCCCCAAAGTGCGAAATTTGAAGTCTTAAATAGTGTTAAAAACCTTGAGTTTATATTTTTACAGCTATTTTTTGCGGAAAACTCAAACGAAACGTGCTTCCCTCGCCCAAACAGCTTTCTAAATGAATCTTGCCTCCTAACCGTTCTGTAAAGGATTTCACGATAGACAAGCCCAAGCCCGTAGAACTCTCGCCAGACGTGGGGCGTGCCGACAATTTTTGGAATTTTTGGAAAATCTTTTGTTTGTCTTCTTCCGAAAAGCCCAAACCTTCGTCCCTGATGCCTATTTGTACTTGGTCGCCTTCTTTTTGCACCGAAATTTTGATGTTGGTTTGCGGGTTTGAGAACTTGACTGCATTCGAGAAAAGGTTTTGCATAATGCGCGTCAGCAAGTCCTCATCTGTTTCCAATACAAGGTCTTCGGGAATGTCTTGGCAATCAATGGTAATTTCTTTCTTCTGTGCCACGCCCTCGAATTGTGAGGTAATGCGTTTCAAAAAATTATGCATATTCAATTCACAAACTACCAAACTTTTGGCTTTCCAGCTTTCATAATTGCATATAGCCAACAGTTCATCAATGTGTTTTTTGCCCTTGTCTATTTCTTGGTAAATGAGTTGTAGGTAAGCCGCTTGTTCTTCCGTAAACACCAATTCTTCTTGTATCAAACCCAACAGCCCAAAGATATTGTTCAGAGGCGCGCCCAAATCATGCGCCACAATACTCAACAAGTTATCCTTCTCGCGGTTTAGCTCCGCAAGTTGTTCGTTCTTCTGCACAAGTTCTTGTGTTTTGCGTTTTACTTTTTCCTCCAAATGCAAATTCAAATCACGCAATACAGCGTTTTGGTAGTTGATTTGTTGCTCCTTGTTGTAAATGCTAAGGGTTTTCTGCACATCACCCACCAAATCAATCATATCCCAAGGCTTGAGAATAAAAGACTGTAGGCGAGCATAGCGAATACTATTGCGCACACCGTCCAAATCCGCCTGTCCTGTGAGCAAAATCCCAAAAGTAGTAGGCGACAACAAACTTACCTGCTTGAGTAGTTCATCACCGCGCATATTGGGCATTATGTAGTCCGTAATAATAAGCGGAATATCATAACCCTCTGCCAAATACTCCACCAACAAATACAAGGCTTCATCGCCACTTTCTGCCAGTTCTATCTTGTAATGTGCAGGCAAGGTAGCTTGTAGCTCCTTCTTCAGAGCATCTAAGATAATTTTCTCATCATCTACACAAATGATAAGTTGGTCTTTTTGGTGATGATTTTCAAGGTGCATACTAATTTTTTGAAACTTGCGGGTTCAAAGTTAGAAAAAAATCCTGTAAGTGTGTATGTTTACGAAAAAAATACGTACTATTGCTCGTAAATTTTGATGTACTCTCACAATGCCCAACGCCTACTTTTACCTCAACAATGCCCTTCGCAAGCTGAAACGCAACCAAACGGACTCAGCTTTGCAAGACCTTGCACGCGCCCTTGACCAACACCCCGCTATGGCAGAGGCGTATTTGTTGCGTATCCATTTGTGGCACAACCAAAAAGCCTACACACAGTCGTTAGCCGATTGTGCCAAACTCTTAGAAATCCGCCCATCTTCTGCCGAAGCCCATTATTGGCGTGGCAAAAATCACTATGAACTTAACTTGATAGAAGAAGCCTTAGCCGATTTTACCAAAGCCATTTTGCTTGATGCGCGTATTGCAGATGCCTTTTATATGCGTGGCTTGGTGTATGAGGGGCGCAAGGCATACCGCGAGGCTATTCAAGATTTTTCGGAAGTATTGGAGCTAAACGCCAACGATAAACGCGCCTATCATCATCGCGGATTGGCTTACTATGAATTGGGAGAAAAACAAAATGCGTACTTAGATTGGGGAAAAGCATCAGAATTGGACTACATAAAACGTAAAGAAGGCTCTTTTTGGACAGACGATACGACTCGCCTACAGCGCAAACAACAAACAGACAAAATGATAGAATTGGCACGCAACCAATTCAAAGCCGAGCAATATGACGAAGCCTTGCTTTTGCTGAACAAAACCATAGAGAGCGAAAAATTAGACTCGCCTGCCGAAGCCTTTTATTGGCGTGGGCGCGTATATGCCAAGAAGAAAAGCTACCAAGACGCGCTCAAAGATTTGGAGGAAACAGTGCGCATCGAACCTGACTTTGCAGTGGCGCATTTCGAAATAGGAGTCATAGCCTCCAAAGTAGGCGAGGACGAAAGAGCCATGCTTGCCTACTCCAATGCCATAGAGTTTGACAATAAATACACCGCCGCCTATTATTTCAGGGGCAAATTACGTATGAAAAACGAGCTTTATGACGAAGCCCTTGCCGATTTCTCGCAAACGCTCAAACTCAATCCACAATACGCCCCTGCGCATTTTGAGCGTGGCGCGTTGTATTATACCTTGGGCAATCCCAAACTTGCCTGCATCGAGTGGCTGAAAGCGCATAAATTGGGACACCCACAAGCAGGCGATTTGTATGAAAAATACAAGATTTTGGCGTAATGTATTTGGCATTTATCTTGCCTGTGGACTACAAGCTAAGAAAACAACTATAGGCAAGTCGATAACTTTTCAGTAAGTTTTTGTACTTTTGCGCCATGAAAAAGCCTGCATTTTTTACCTTAGCTTGGTGGACACAACGCCTCTCGATGATTATTCGAGATGAGGAGAACTTTGAAGAAAAAAGAAAAATAAACTACACTCCCGCACAAGTAGGTTCTATCTTTTTTTTATTCTTTTTAGTTGTTTTTGTAGCAGGTTTTGGCGTAGCAAGTTTGGTATATAGTGGCACGACTGCCGTAGGCGAGGACGCTATGATGAGGCGAAAATTGGTAAAACAAGACCAAGACATCGAAACTCTTGTGGCAGAAATGAAAAAACGTGATGCTTATTTGGAAAGTTTGCGCAAAACTATAGGCGGTGAAGTAGAAAAACAAGACATCAAAGCACCCAAAGATACCCTGAAAAAAGTAGCTAAGTCAGAAAAAAGCCCCAAAGATACCATCAACATAGACGTACTCTCGGAAGCTGATGTGCGCCTACGCGAAGAAATGGAAACGCGCTCCGCCAATACACCTACGACCTTCTCCACAAACAAAGGCGAACAACTGAAAGATATGTACTTCTTCTCGCCTGTGAAGGGCATCGTGTCCAACAAATACGACTCGCGCACAGGACATTTGGGCGTGGACATAGTATCAGACAAGGACGCACCACTCAAAGCCATTTATGACGGCACTGTGATAATGGCTTCGTGGACAGACGAAACGGGCTACGTCATCACTATTCAACATCAATCCGACTTGCTTTCAGTCTATAAACACTGCTCTGTATTGCTCAAAAAACAAGGCGACTTTGTGCGGGCAGGCGAGATTGTGGCTATCATAGGCAATTCAGGCGAGCTTACTACGGGACCACACTTGCATTTCGAGCTTTGGTACAAGGGCAATCCCATCAATCCCGAAGGTTTGATAGCATTGGCGATTTCAGCTCCTATCGAATCCCCCAGGTCTTGACCGAAGCAAGGGTAGATGGTTGATGCGATTTGCGCCAATTCTTTTTTTTATGGACTTTGCCCAAACGCTCTTGGCGTGGTATCCAGACCATAAACGCGACCTACCTTGGCGCGACACGCCCAACCCCTATCATATTTGGCTCTCGGAAGTCATACTCCAACAAACCCGCGTAAAACAAGGCTTGCCCTATTATGTGGCTTTTGTCGAGCTTTTTCCTACTGTGCAAGACCTCGCCAACGCTTCCGAAGAATTGGTTATGCGCACATGGCAAGGACTTGGCTACTACAGCCGCGCCCGCAATATGCACGCCACCGCGAAAATTATTGCGCAAGCATGGCAAGGCAACTTTCCTACCACCAAAGCCGACCTCATCAAACTAAAAGGCATAGGCGAATATACAGCTTCTGCCATTGCGTCCTTTGCTTTTGGCGAACAAGTGGCGGTAGTTGATGGCAATGTTTTTCGTGTGTTGTCGCGTTTTTTTGGCATAGAAGCCGATATTTCCTCGCCTAAAGGAGTCAAACATTTTCAGGAACTTGCGAAAACGCTCTTGCCTACCCAACAATCACAGACTTACAATCAGGCTATCATGGAGTTTGGCGCGTTGCAATGCACGCCCCAAAAACCAAATTGTATGTTTTGCCCTTTGCAAGCGGGCTGTGTGGCACACGCTACAGGCAAGCAAGACTCACTCCCCGTAAAAACACAAAAAATCAAACAAGTTGTTTATACTTGGCAGTGGTTTTTCATTAAATAATATCACTGTAAATCAATGGAAAGAAATTAATGAACACGATAGTTTTGGATTTAATTTCTCTCTTTTGAATAAAGACCATATTCCTACTTTTTATACTTTTGAAGCGCTACAACCAATTGATTTGGATGAAAATGGAATGCTAAAATGAGTTAGATAAATGGAGATGATGCAAAGATACTCTAATTCTTCTGATGAAATCAAGCTCCAATCATCATTGATTAGATTTTTTTATTGTTCCATACACAATGAAGTTGAAAAAACAGCGTAGTAAGT
>RDXI01000115.1 GCA_004292795.1 Bacteroidota bacterium
AGCGAGCAGGATATTTTATTGCCTTCCCATTTTCAGAAGGATAAATTTGGAATAGAAAAAGTGTCAGATATTTTTCCAAAATACTACATCATCAAATCAGGAAATTTCAAAAAACAAACTATAGACCGTAGTTTTGATGAATGGGTGTATTTCTTAAAAACGAGTGAAATCCCTGATACTTTTCACTCCAAAGGCATTGACCAAGCCCGCGAAAAACTGAAGTACGAAAAACTACCCGACTTGGACAAACAAGTCTATCAACGCCATATAGAAAACCGCCGTATCGAGATGGGCGTTTTGGAAACAGCCGAAGAAGAAGGTAGGAAAAAAGAAAAGAAAACAATCGCCCAAAATCTAAAATCGCTTGGCTTGTCTACAGAAACTATAGCCCAAGCTACAGGACTTACCACAGAAGAAATAAACGAACTCTAAGGTAAAACAGTTGATGAAAAAATATGTCTTTTGGTGGTTGCAGTGGTTTGTCTTGCCTGCGGTGTGGGCGCAAGAGCCGAGTTTTCGTGCCATTACGACTGAACAAGGACTGCCGAGCAACGAAGTATATGCTATCTTGCAAGATGCGAAGGGCTTTATTTGGATTGGCAGTGATGCGGGATTGTTTCGCTACAATGGGATTCAATTCCTTGCCTACCAATGCGCCACGCAAAAAAGCAAATCCATTACAGGGCTTTGCCAATCTCCCAATGGCAATATGTATTGCTACAACTTTGTAGGGCAGGTTTTTTGTATCCAAAACAACGAGATGCACGAATTGAGGAATTTGACTAAAAGCCCTATCAATCACATAACCACAAGTCACGATAATTTGCTGTGGCTTGTTACCAAAGACGGCATTTATCATTACAACCCAAACACCCAACAAACGACTTTTCACGAAGGAATCGACAAAAAGAAGCCTTATCTCACACAAAACCCGCCTACTCGTGTTCTGCGCGATATGTTTGATAATGTGTGGTTTATAGAAAAAAATGTCGGAAAAGTTGCGCCAAATGGCACATATAGTTTGCACGAAGTGATTGATGCGCCCGCCCAATCTCAACAAGAATTGTTAGGTCATTCGCTTGTTTTTTCGTACCCTCGCGGAACGTGGCTCGTGAGTATGGTTACCAATTATTTCTACAAATGGCAAGGCGATACTTTTTATTACCAAGACTTGCCTACACTGAAAGAAGCCCTGAAAGGCAAAAAAATAACGGCTGTGCTACACGAAAAAGGGGACAGAATTTGGATTTTGACCTTTACGGGAGTGGTGATATACGATTTTGCTACCAACAAAGTAGAGCAAATATTAGAAGAATATGCCTTTTCGAATTTTTTGATAGACCGCGATGGCGCGTATTGGCTTACTACATTGTATGATGGCTTGTTGTATATTCCTAACTTCGAGTTCAAAAAATGGAGGAAAGAGCCTGAAAAAGTTTTGAAAATAGCGCGTGATGATGCACATATTTACTTTGGCAACACAAAAGGCGAATTGCATATTTTAGACTTGCCTACCCAACAGATACAAACGCATACGCTCCCGCGAACTGCCGACATCAGGAGCGTGGATTATGATTCATTGGACAAAGCAGTGTATTGCAATGTGAACAATGTGCTGTATCGGTTCAAGGAAAATCGGGTGTCCGTTGCCTACAAAGAGGCGGGTTCGGTCAAGGCGTTTGCGCATTTGCCACAAGGCTATATGTTCGCTACGTCTGCTTTTACGCATTTTTTGCCCAATTTTCAGGTAAAAGAAAGGGAAATTATAGACAAAAAATGGGGCAGAGCCATTGCCTACCAACACAAAACGCAAACGGCTTGGGTGGCTACCAATCAAGGGCTTCTCAAACTACAACGCGCAGGCGAGCAATGGCAAATACAAGCCACGTTCTTACAGGATACGCAAATCTTAGCCCTCGCCTTCGATGAGGCAAAGGAGAAATTGTATGCAGTGAATTTTGAAGGCAAGCTCTACGAAATAGAAACTAAGATGACTCCCACTCAAAAGCTCAAGCCTTTTGCTTACCTACCCGCAGGCGTGCAGGCAAGGGCGATGCTGTTGGAAAAAGAGGTTTTGCTCATTGCCTCGAATCAAGGCGTTTGGTTTTTGGATATAGCGCAAAAAACGTGGGAAAATGTAGGCAAGCTCGAGGGGCTAATCTCGGAAGATGTCCACGCGCTTTGTGTATTGGCAAATAAAATTTGGTTAGGCACTTCGAAAGGTTTGCAAAGTATTCCCTTCGAGAAAACGAGCCAAGAACCGCACACACAAGTTTTTTTGAAGTCTATTTGGGTAAATCAACAAAAAATAGCCTTGCCTGCCTACTTGCCTTTGCAGTACCAAGACGAGTTCAAAATAGGCGTGGAGGCAATTTGCTATTTATCGGCAGACAAATTTCGATATGCGTATCGCCTCAAGGCTGATGGGAATTGGAATTACTTGCCTGCCCACACAGATTTTATCCACTTTTCTTCGTTGGCAGTAGGCAAGTTCAGAATAGAGATAAAAATACTCGACCACCAAAACCGAAGTTCTATCAACACGATTTGGATAGAGGGCGAGGTCTTGCCTCCTTTTTGGCAAAGCACGTGGTTTTTGGTAAGTCTATTTTTGTTAGGCGCGTTGTTGGTATATGCGGTAGTGAGGCGAAGTATGTATGTGTTGCAACGAAAGCAGGCGAGGATTCTGAAGCAGGTAATGCTCGAAAATGAGCTAAAACTATGGCAACAAACCGCCCTGCAAACCCAAATGAACCCGCATTTTTTGTTCAATGTGCTGAACTCTATCAAGACCTACATTTACGAAAACGACAAAGCTAAAGCGGTCTTGTACCTTAGCAATTTTGCGAATTTGGTGCGCAAGGTACTGCACAACAGCTCGAAAACGCAGGTAAGTTTGGCAGAAGAAATAGAGGCTATCAAGTTGTATATTGGCTTAGAAGCGATGCTTTTGGAGGAAAATTTTGAATGGGAAATAGAAATAGCGGAACATTTGGATACGCAAGAAACATACTTGCCTACCTTTTTGCTACAACCTTTTGTCGAAAATGCTTTCAAACACGGGCTAAGGCATCAAAAGGGATTGAAAAAACTGCACATAGCCATCGAAAACGAACCCGACACTGAAGAATTGACCATTGCCATACAAGACAACGGCATAGGCAGGAAAAAATCGGCACTTATCAACCAACAAAACCCGCAAAAACACGCTTCTTTCGCTACCAAAAACGTACAGGAAAGGTTAGAGGTTATCAATCAAAACCAAGAATTTCATTTGACAATCCAACTACTCGACCTCGAAAACGAAGCCTACGAGTCTTTAGGGACAAATGTAGGGGCAATCCCTTGTGGTTGCCCTCGTAAACAACACAAATTTTTGTTTAAAACTAAAGTATTTGCTCGAGAAAGGGCAACCACAAGGGATTGCCCCTACAAAATATGTGTTTTTGTACTTTTCTAATGTTTTGACAAATTTGTAGTGGTACACTACTTAAAAGAGGCTACCTTTTCAGATAGCCTCAAAATTAAAGTTTATTTAAAAAACGTTTCTCCTTTGCTTGCCATTTCGCGTAGGCGAGCAGTGGGGCGGAAACGCTCTCCATGTGCATCAGCGAGTTCGTCAAGCTCTTTTACAAACTTGCCTACGCCCACCATGTCGATGTAAGAGAAAATGCCACCCGAATAAGGCGCGAAGCCCCACGCCAAAATAGAACCAATATCGCCATCAGTAGGATTGCGCAATACGCCTTCCTCCAAACAACGCACTGCCTCGATAGCCTGACGATGCAACAAACGTTTTTTAGCATACTCAAGCGTAGGCTGTTCCGCCTTCACAGGATAGAGTTCAGCCAAACCGCCCCAGATGTATTTCTTGCCGTTATCAGGATATTCGTACAAACCTTTTTTGTTTTTCTTGCCAAAACGCTCAAGCTCCACTACCAATTTTTTGATAACTTTTCCGCCTGTGATGTCCTCTATTTTCTCGCCTGTGTCTTTTTCTGTTTGGAGCATCACCTTGTAGGCAAGGTCAAGAGCCACCGCATCAGCCACGTCAAGCGGACCTACAGGCATACCTGCCAATGTGCCAGCACTTTCCACGAGTTGAGGATTAACACCTTCTGCTACCATTTCAATACCTTCCGAAGTATAAGTACCAAAACAACGCGAAGTATAGAAACCACGAGAGTCATTTACCACTACAGGCGTTTTTTTGATTTTCTTCACATAATCTATAGCCACTGCCAACGCATAATCGCTGGTTTGTTTGCCCATGATGATTTCCACCAACGGCATTTTGTCCACAGGCGAGAAGAAGTGAATACCAATAAAGTTCGCAGGGCGCACAGAAGCCTCTGCCAAGCCTGTAATGGGCAAAGTAGAAGTATTAGAGCCAAAAACAGCCGTTTCTGCTAATTGTGCCTCGGTTTCTTTCGTAACACTCGCCTTCAATTCGCGGTTTTCGAATACGGCTTCAATGATAAGGTCGCAACCTTTCAAGTCGTTCACATCTCCTGTAGTGTGGATAAGCGAAAGCACTTGTTCCATTTGCTCCTTCGTCATTTTGTTTTGCGAAACACGCTTTTGTAGCAAATTGCGTGAGTAGTCCTTGCCTTTTTCAGCCGCTTCTACGCTCACATCTTTCAATACTACAGGAATATTTGCCAGAAATGCCGTAACAAAAGCCACACCCGCGCCCATCATACCCGCGCCCAATACACCTACTTTTTTGATGCTTGTTTCGGGTACATTCTTAGGACGTGCCACGCCTTTGTTTGCGTCATTCAAGCCAAAGAAGAAAGTGCGTACCATTCCACGCGCTTCGGGACGAGTCAAGATTTCGGTAAAATACCTTGCCTCTACCACGAGAGCCTTGTCCATAGGCAACTGCAAACCTTCGTACATACACTTCATGATGTAGAGTTGCGCAGGATAATTGCCTTTGCTCTTGTCCATCAATAGCGCGGTGCCTGGCATCAAAAGTTGCGCACCTTGTGGGCTTTGGATATTGCCACCGGGTACTTTGAAGTTGTTGCGTGCCGCGATTTTGCCTTTTTGTACTTCGTCCCAAGGTTGCATAGCTTTGGGGTTTGCCTCTATCCATTTGCGAGCCGAAGCATACATACTTTCGCGGTCTGCCGCGAGTTCGTTCACAAGCGTTAGTTTCAAGGCTTCTTCAGGCGAGAGTTCCTTGCCTTCGAGTAGGAGAGGAGCGGCTTTTTCGATGCCCACCATACGCGGAACGCGTTGTGTGCCACCTGCGCCAGGGAACAAACCTATTTTGGCTTCAGGCAAGCCTATTTTTGTCTTGGGATTGTTGATAGCTATTCTGTAGTGTCCTATCAGCGCAATCTCAAAACCACCGCCCAAAGCGTGTCCGTTGATGCCTATCACGATAGGCTTGCCACAAGTTTCGAAAGCGCGGAACATAGCGTTCAATGCCTTAGAACTCTCGAATTGTTTGGCAACGTCCAAATCTTGCTTCAACAAACTGCTTACCCATTTGAGGTCTGCACCCGCAAAGAAGGTATCTTTTTCGGAAGTGATGTAAATGCCTTTCACAGCCTCGTCTGCGATTGCCTTGCTCATGTTCTCATGAAAGGCACGCATCGAGTCGTCATTCATCACATTCATAGGATAGTCCACCATGTTCCAACTAACTATGGCAACTCCGTTATCTACGCTGTATTTTATCATAAAAAGAGTGATTGAGAGATTGAGTGATTGAGCGAATGAGTAAGTGGGGTTTTCACTTTCTCACTTACTCACTCATTCACTCTGCAATAGTATGCAATCCTACTATTTTTTCAAAGGAAAATACAAAATATTTTTTTAGGCAAGGTCGTAAGTATTTGATTTTCAGTGTTTTAATTTTTCAATAGTTGTATTGATACTTCTTCCTTAAAATGGCTTTCTCGTGAAAATTAATGCGCTGAAACCATATATTGGCTTTTGGAAGCATCTTGTGTGTGCGTTTCTATGGTAGTTAGAACCTATTTTGCCCACTCAGGCGAGTCTTTACCTAAAATAAGATTAAAAATGTGTATTGACCACAATTACATAGCTTGTTTTTCCTTTGTGTCCTTTGTAAGCAAGTTAAGTTTTATTTTAGTATTATAGTATCTAAAATTGTTACAAAGTTACAAAAAAAATACAGCTCGCCCAAAGAGCGAACTGTATTTGATAGGTTATCCTTTACCCAAATTTATTTCTTTATTTTCAATGATTATACTTCTAAGTTAAAACCGCGCTCACCGTGATAGGCTTCGTCCATACCCAAACGCTCTGCACGTTCTGATACCCTTGCCCCGCTTGTGATGAGCGATATTATCCAATACACTATGGAGGTCGCAATGGCAGAATATACTATAGTAATACCCACTACTTGCAACTGCACCAAGACTTGTTTCCAATTTCCATACAACAAACCAATCGCTTGTGGATTGACGTTGGGGTTGGCAAAAATACCTGTGGCAATACTTCCCCAAATGCCCACTAAGCCGTGTATGCCAAAAGCATCAAGCGTATCGTCATATTTGAAAATGACTTTGAGGCGCACCACACCAAAATAACCAATTACGCCACCCAAAAACCCTATAGCCAATGCTCCGCTTACGCTCACATAGCCACAAGCAGGTGTAATAGCTACCAAACCCGACACCACACCCGAAGCTAAACCGAGTAGGGAAGGCTTTTTGCCGTTGATGCGTTCCATAACTGCCCACGCCAACCCGCCAATACTTGCCGCTACATTCGTAACTAAAAAGGCATTCGCGGCTACAAAATTCGCACCTAAAGCACTGCCTGCATTGAACCCAAACCAGCCAAACCACAACAAAGCAGAACCCAACACCATCAATTTGAGTGAGAAAGGTTTTTCCTCGCCTCCTGTTTCATAGTCCTTGCGCCTGCCAAGCCAGAAGGAAAGCACCAAGCCCGCAATGCCCGCGTTGATGTGAATAACCGTTCCACCTGCAAAATCCAATTCTCCGTTTTGGCTCAAAAATCCACCACCCCAAACCCAATGCGCCACAGGCACATAAGAGCGAAAACAAAATCCAAGTAGAAAACTTAAAGCGTTCTACTACCGAACCACTTACTATAGCTACGGCTATTGCGGCAAAAGTTCCTTGAAAAGCCACAAACAAAAGCGTGGGAATAGTGCCTTGCAAGTCTGTTATTTTGATACTTTCTAATAAAAAAGCATTGAAATCTCCTATGTAGAGCGTTCCCTTGCCGAAGGCAAGCGAATAACCCACCACTACCCACACCACCGAAGCCACACAAAACGAAATGTAGCTCATACCTACCGTATTCATAACGGATTTGCTACGCGATAAGCCTCCATAAAAAAGAGCCAAACCTGCAGGAGTCATCAACATTACCATAGCCGTAGCCATCAACATCCACGCAGTGTCGCCACCGCTAAGAGTAGGCTTTGCATCTGCAAAAGCCGAAGTAGAAGACACCAAGAAAGCTCCTATTGCGAATAAGAAAGTAGAGAGTTTTAATTGCTTCATACGAAAGTAGGTTTGTTTTTACACTAACTTTACACAAAATTATACGTTTTTTTTGAAAGTAGGTTAAAAAACAAAGTGTTTTTTCAAAAAAATAAGGCTTTTATTTATGCAACGATTGAAATTTGCACTCAAATAAGAGTAAGTTAGACAAAACCAATGTAGGCGAGGCTGTTTTTTTTGTACAATAAAAAAAGAATGGCGATAAGCCCGCCATTCTTGCCTACATATCGGCAATGCCGTATGCTTTGTATTTTATGCTTATACGCTTATATATCCTCGCCTTCGCCCAACTCGCCTTCCCAACGCGCAATGACAGCCGAAGCCAAACAGTTGCCCAATACATTGACCGAAGTACGCGCCATATCCATCAAGGCATCAATGCCCATAATCATAGCGATAGGCCACTCAGGTAGGTTGAAGGTTGCCGCCGCGCCTGACAATACCATCAGCGAAGCGCGTGGAATACCCGCAACGCCCTTGCTCGTGAGCAATAAAAGCAACAACATCGATATTTGGGCAGGCAAGCTCAAATTCTGCCCTGCCGCTTGTGCCACAAACACCGCCGCCAAAGACAAATACAACGTTGTGCCATCAAGATTGAAACTATAGCCCGTAGGAATTACAAATGAAACGATTTTGCGTGGTACACCAAATTTTTCCATACGCTCCATAGCCATAGGCAAGGCTGACTCGGAACTTGCCGTAGCAAAGGCAAGCGAAACAGGCTCGCGCACAGCACGCACAAAACGCACTACATTGATACGCATCAGCAACGCAATAGGCAATAATACCAACAACACAAACGCAATCAATGCTCCATATAACGTAAGCAACAACATTCCCAAGTTTTTCATAGCCTCCAAGCCATACTTGCCTATCGTGAACGCAATCGCGCCACCTACCGCGAAAGGTGCAAGGTACATCACAATATTCGTGAATTTGAACATGACTTCGGCTAAGGCTTCCGTAAAGTGCAAAAGATGTTCCTTGTGTTGTTGCGGAATCATAGTCAAGGCAACGCCAAACAAAATACTGAAAATGACAATTTGTAATACTTGCCCTTCCGCTACAGATTTGGCTATGTTTTCGGGGAAAGTATGCAAGACAATCTCCTGCCAACCTTTTTCGGCTTTTTGTATCGTATTGGCTATATCTTCTTGTTTCTGAATACCCACGCCTGCCTGTGTGAGGTTAATGGCTATCAAGCCCACCGTAAGCGCAATGAGTGTTACTGTGATGAAGTAGGCAAAGGACTTCGCGCCCATACGCCCCACTTGTGCCAAATCGCCATGCCCTGCAATGCCCACTACCAACGTAGCAAACAACAAAGGCGCAATGATAGTCTTGATAAGTTTCAGGAAAATCTTACTCAAAATTTCGAGCTGTATAGCCACTGTAGGAAAGGTATAACCTACTTCGCCCCCAATGAGCATCGACACGATAATCCACACCGTAAGGGAACGTTGCTGAAAACCATACACTACCCCAAGGGCTATCATCACGAGGCGAACCCCCATGAAGACTTCGGCAGGCAAGACCAGCAAATTATAGGCTTGCAAAAAAATAAGCAGGGTTACTATAGCTATAGAAGCTCCAAAAATTTTGTCGAGATGTTTCATACAGCGCAAATATAAATCTTTATTGGAACTTACACCAACACGAAGCAGATTTTATGCAAAAATGGGCAGACTCGCCGAGTCTGCCCAAAGTTTATAGCTTATACTTCTTAATCCAATACCAACATTTCTCTCTTAGGATATTTGACTGAATATTTGAATGTTTGTACTTTTTCGGAGCGTGGCGCAATGTCCAATTTCCAAGTAATGATGTTCGTTTTCTCGTCTATGTTCGCCCCTTGCGCCTCTTTGTTGTCTATGGTGATGTCCTTGTTAGGCGAGGTCGGAAAATGGTCTTGCAAGATGAGTCGGATAGGCGCGTTTTTGTTGTTCTTCACTATGATTTGATAGGCGCGTGTTTCTGTCCTGAAATTGCTCAAAAGTTGCTTTGAGGTATATTCTTTCAAGTTTTTACGCTCTATCACAATGCCTTTGTCGCGTCCCAATGAAACCTCTAAGGTGTCTGATGCTTTGCGCAAATCGAGAATAGACTTGCCTAAAAACGCCCCTTCGAAAAACAAATTCAGTTCTCCGTCCATCAAATTGAGGTCTTGCCAATTCGGAATTTGGGCGGTAAGGAAAGCGTCTTTATCCAATTTTGGCACAGCGTAATATTGATACGTAGCGGGTACACTGTAATTTTTAATTTCTACTACATATACTTTTCCATCATTCAAAACAGTATAAGGCATTTCAATGTCAAACACTACAGTAGTAGCTTGAAATTTGGTATCTACTGCCAATTCTATGCTTCCTCTGTCTGCCAAAGTAGCTTGCCCTCTTATTCTAATGCCATCAGCTTTTCCTTGTAATTGTTTCTCATCTTCTTCTCTCTCAACCATTTTCTTTCTTTTGTCTTTGCTTTTGTATTCTCTTCTCACTCCTGCTGTTACTACCACTTCGTTCAGCGTTTGTGTTTCTGAGAGCGCAAACTCCATTTGGTTTGCCGAAACAATAACTTCTTGAGTATTATAACCTAAGCTACTCACCACCAAGATTTGCCCTACAGGAAAGGTATTGAGTTTGAAAACGCCATTTTCGTCAGTCGTTGTGCCTATAGTTGTGCCTTTTAGCATTACGGAAGCACCGATTAGAGGCTCGCCTGATTCTTCGTCATAGACCACACCCGCCACAGCATTTTTATCGCCTACTGTTTGGGCATTGATGCTGTAAGGTGCGCCATAGCGAAGCAACCAAGCTGTAAGGGTAGGGGCTGTTCCGCCTTCAGTGGGATTGCCGTTAGAGATAGACAATTTTACATCTCGCCAATCCTCGCCTGAACTTTGGCGAATGTTTGCCTTGAAAGCAAGGTCAAGCGGTTTGCTGATGTCTTGCACGCGCAAATCATACGTAGCATACCAACCCGCATCTTTTACCAAATAGCTTATTTCGAATTTGGCATTCAAGCCTTCTTTTGCCGAAACAGTAACCAATACTTCGCTTGTAGAAAGGTTTTGCCTACGGTTGAGGGCGGTCATTTGGGCATCTATTTTGTTGGTCGCGCTGTCCAACTTTGCTAAAGTTTGCTCTATTTCTATCTGTTTTAGCAAAGCCTCTGCAAGGCGTTTGCGCTGAAAGTCCACCGCATCTTTGAGGTCAGTCGTTTTCACGCCTACATTATTGCCCCCGATAGCTTGGTTTTTCAAGAGCATCGCTTCTTCTTGTTTATAGACAGTAAGCATAGTTCGTTCTTGGCTGGCACGCAAGCGCAAGGCATTTTTTTGTGTTTCGAGTTTGGTAATTTCCTCGCGCCTTGTTTGTTCTTTGAGGTGGTTCATTTGATGAATAACGGACAAAATCGTGAACGCGCCTTCGCCTTTGACCTGAATACTTTGTTTGTCTATATTGGGCGAAATGTCCGTAAAAACGAGTTCAGTCTTGCCTGCTGTGAGGCTCGCAGTGGCTTTGCGCGTGATTTGCGCCCCGCTTACGAAGGCGAGGACGTGCTGAATTTTGGAAGTTACCTCTTGTCGTTTAGTGGCGACTTGTTGGGCTTGGGTTGGTATATAAAAATTACACAACACAGCAAGCAAGATACATAAGCGTTTCATAATATAATGGGAAATGATATTTTTCTAAAGGTAACTTCGTTTTTATAAGAACGTTACAAAAAAAAGCTTTTTTTCAAGGAAAAAAGCTGTAGATGATAGCTTTTCTCGAAGAAAAACGCCCTGCGAAGCGCAAGGCGTGGCTTGTAAAATGCTTATGAGGCAGGCAGTTCGAAGGCAAACGTTCTGCCCTGATGAGTGCCTACGAACATTTTGTTTTGGTAGGCAAGGAATCTAAATATTTCGAATTCCCAGCTGATTTCGAAGCAGGGTTTGAGCGTTTTCAAATCAATCGCCTTCCACGTTTTTTTATTTTCGACATAGTGTAGCCAGCCCCTTTCTTTGTCCAAGTAACAAGAAGCGATATTATTGCCCAACTGCACACTTTCTTCCTCTTGCAAAGAACGTGCATTGATGACTTGCAAGAGTCCTGCCTTGCCTACCCTGAAAATCTTGCCTGCAAACACGCACACAATAGCATAATATTCGTCTTGAGAAGGCAAAATCACAATCAACCGCTTTGCCTCGATGTCCCAAATGCCCAAATCGCTTGTACTGTATAGCACAGCCACTACTTTTTCTGAAATGGGGTAGGCAAGCATAGGATAGACTTTATCGTGTTTGGGCGTGAGTTCCACATAGTCGGGCAACCAAAATTCCTCTATCTCGCCTATTTTGGAAGGGTGCATCACCACGAAAGGAGAGCTTTTTTCAGTTGAGCGATTTTCTTGCAACCCTTTCATTTTTTTGTAGCGCGGTTTATGCAGGCTTTTGTGGTCGCTTTTTTTGTTGTCTAATGGCTTGGTAGGATAGGACGTACACAAGTAATATGTACCCATTGCGTAGTGGTGCGTTAAGGTATAAGGCATTTCGAAAACAGTGATTTGCTGTTTTTCGAGGTCAATCAAACGAGGCAGGTAAGACAAATTAACGCCTAATACCTTTGTATCGGAGAGCGGTATCAACTCATCTATTTCCACCAATTTATTGTCTAATTGGAATGTTTCTGCTATTCGCGCTTCTGCCAAATCCACCTTGTGCAGTTTTCCGCTTGTGCTTACCCAAATTTTGTGCGGTTGTTGTTGCAAATTGCCCAATATTTTTGAGCCAAAGGCATCAGGCAAGGCTACTTGCTTCAGAGGGCAAGCATTTTCATCATACACAATCAAAGAGCCATCATAGGCAGTCGTGGCAATGCGCTTGCTTGTGGGTTCGTGGAACAAATAATGCACATAACTGATATGCTGTATGGGTTCGGGTTGGTTCAGCAAGGTATCAATGCTCCAAGCCCTTACCTGCCCGTTTTTATCGCCTGTATAAAGCACTTCTTCGTTCCAAACCTCGCAACTGTAAAGCTCCTTGCCTTCGTGACCTACAGAGCTAAACATCTGTTCGCCTGTAGTCAAGTTCCAACCTTCCACTTTGTCGCCTGCTGTGATGAGCATATTGTAGCGTTCCACAAACCGAACACGCTTTATTTTGTTGCGGTTCGAGGTGTCGGTATGCCACAATACTTCCCACGTAGTCGCGTCCCACGCCACAATGTCCTTTGCCAACGTAACGACTATGTTCTTTTTTTCTATCCAAATAATGTCGTTAGGAGCTTCCTTGTTGCCTTTCGCGGTGTCGTTCTCGCCTCCTATGCTCATACCCAAAACGTACATCAAATGACTGCCTTCGAGCAAATTGTCCAACAAAATGCCTCTTTCCAAATCCCACACTTTCAGGCTACTATTCAAAGCCGAAGAAATGGCAAATCGCCCATCAGGGCTTGTGGCAAGGGCATACACCCAATCGCTGTGTCCCGTGAGCGTATCGAGGAGCTTGCCTGTTTGGTAGTTCCAGACCTTGAGCGTGCCATCTTTGGAGGCAGACACCAATTTATGTTGGGCAAAAGCAAGCTTGCTTACATAACCTGTATGTCCGCGCAAAGTATGCAAGATAACAAAACTTTGGTCGTCTTGTCGCTGATAAATATGAACTTCATTATTATCATCTGCCGTAGCCAAATACGCGCCATTAGGCGAAAGCGCGATAAAGTTGATGGGCATACTGCCCTGTTTCAATACAGCGTGCCTTTTGAGCGTTTTTCTGTCCCAAACACGCAAAGAGCCGTCTTCGGAACTTGTATAAAGGCATTGCTCATCAATCGCCATACCGCCCACAAAATCGTTGTGTACTTGTTGTGTTTGGAGTAGGGAAGCGGTTTTGGTAGGAAAGGGCGTTAGAGGTTTCAGAGGCGCAAGGTCGCCCCACTCGGTTACGTTGTTCATAAAAGTAATTTTTGAGTCAGATTGCAAAGATAGTTGGTTCTCTGACAATTTGTAGGTATTTGATGTACCAAAGGCAATGCAAGAAAGAGTATTATCAAAGGCTCTTTTGAAAATGCAGAAATTGCCGTAACTTTGCGCTCATTTTATCTCAAGGTATGAAAAAAAACTTGTATTTTTTTTGGATATTGTGCTTGTTTGTGCTTACAAATTGTGAAGAATCGGAAGAGGAACAATTAGCAAGGGCGCAACGTGCTTTTGTAGAAGAACAAGCCAAACGCAGGGCAGAGGTAGAAAAAAATGCCCAAGAAGCCCAAAAAAAACGCCAAGAACGTGATGCTAAAGGGGATACTGTAGCCCTTTCGAACAAAACCTTAGCCAATTTCTTGCCTACTGACTACATGGACTACCAAAAAGAAGGGGCAATGATAGACTCGCCTGCTGAAAGGAACGGCAACGGAGTTTCGGCTGTGCAACAAGCATACATAAAAGGCACGCAACATATTCAAATCAACATCAAAGACTCGAATCAGGGCGTAAATCCACACGCGGGACTCAGCAAACAATGGATAAAAAAGAAAATGCTTCGAAGCAAGGAAGGTTCAGGCAAGTATGTATTGTTGCAATCTAAATGCCACGCGTGGGTTTCTTATAGTAAAAAAGAGCGCAAAAGCAGGTTGTTGATAGAAGTGTCAGACCGTATTTTTATAGAAATGCTTGGCACAGACCAAAATAACACAGCGGATATTTTGGGTTTTAGCCAAAAAATGGATTTGGAGAAATTGGCGAAGTTTTAGTTTTTTAAAACAACAAGAGCAACCGAAATAGTCGCTCTTGTTTCAATTATACAAAATTTGGTATTAAATTAAGCCAAATGCTTCATAACGTCAGTATAAGGCAATCCAAACGCATCAGAAACGCCTTTATATACTACATCACCACTCACCACATTTAAGCCTACACGCAATTCAGCATTGTCCTTGCACGCTTTTTTCCAGCCTTTGTTCGCCAATTCCACCGCATAAGGAAGGGTTGCATTGGTAAGCGCAACTGTAGAAGTATAAGGCACTGCACCAGGCATATTCGCCACGCAATAGTGAATAACCTCGTCAATGATATAAATGGGGTCTTCGTGTGTGGTAGGCTTGCAAGTTTCGATGCAACCACCTTGGTCAACCGCCACATCAACAATCACTGCACCGGGTTTCATAATTTTGAGCATATCACGGGTTACCAAGTGAGGAGCTTTCGCACCGGGGATAAGTACCGCGCCAATTACTAAGTCAGCGTGTACTAAGGCTTCGCGGATAGCATATTTGTTCGACATCAAGGTTTCCACGTTGGCGGGCATAATGTCAGAAAGATAGCGTAGGCGAGGCAAACTCACGTCCATGATTTTCACGTGTGCGCCCAAACCTGCCGCCATTTTCGCGGCTTGTGTACCTACAATTCCACCGCCCAAAATAAGCACGTTGGCAGGCTTCACACCCGGCACGCCACCCAACAAGATACCACGACCTTTGAGGGGTTTCTCCAAATATTTCGCGCCTTCTTGCACTGCCATACGTCCAGCCACTTCAGACATAGGCACAAGCAAAGGCAAAGAACGGTCTGCTTTCTCTACGGTTTCGTAGGCAAGGCACACCGCTTTCGAGGCTATCATTGCCTCAGTCAAAGGCTTGTAAGAAGCAAAGTGAAAATAGGTAAAAAGCAGTTGGTAAGGTTTGATAAGTTTGTATTCCGATTCAATAGGCTCTTTCACCTTCACAATCATCTCGGCAATGTTATACACCTCCTCAATCGTGGACAATATTTCTGCACCCGCATCTTTGTAAACAGCATCAGGAAAGCCACTGCCATCGCCTGCCGTAGATTGAATATAGACCTTATGTCCATGTGCAGTAAGTTCAGCGGCACCTGCAGGGGTAAGTGCTACGCGATTTTCGTTGTTTTTGATTTCTTTGGGTACGCCAATAATCATAAAAGTACAAATTTTAGATGGGGAAATACTATTTTGAGGGCAAAGATAGCGATATGTTGTAAACGTTTTCGTAAAAATGACAAAAAAAATAATAATTCAAATATTTTCTGCTTATTATGCACGCATACTATCTATAAAAAAAACGCCTAAATGTTATCTAAAAAACTGATTTTCAATTTTTTACAGTTCTTTGCTTGCCTACTTGCCTGCACTTTTACACAGCAGGCGAGCCATACTCTTTTACTATTTTTTTGGGTTTTCACGAATAGGTAGTATATTTGCCCCAAAACGATTACATTCCCAAATTCTACAAGTTTTAAATGGAAAACATCCATATAGAAAAAACGAGCAAAACGCCTGAAGTTACGTTTGACTTTGAGAACCACTATCTCGAAATCAAAGGCGTATCCATTCCTGAAGATTCAGAGAACTTCTACCGCCCCTTGATGGACGCTATCACGGAGTATGTGCTACACCTCACGCACATAAACCCCGCAGAAGCGCACACGGAGGCAAGCACAGCCACAGAAGGCGAGGAAGGTAAGGAAGAGCCAAACAAAGACGAGGCAACTGAAATAACCTCTCCCGCGCCCTTCGATATGCCCGATAGGGTATTGGTAAGCCTCAAATTGATTTATTTCAATACCAGCACTGCCGATTATTTGGTAAACCTTTTGCGCAAACTCCGCGAGCTACAACCCGACTATCCTGCTATTTTGGATAATGGCGCGTTCAATCCAGACGAAGCTCCTTCGCACTTGGTAACAGTCGAGTGGTGTTATGAGATTGAAGATGACGATATGTATGACACAGGCACGCACTTCGAGTCGGTACTCGAAATGCCCTTTACCTACGTGGCGGTAGATGAAATAGTCTAACTTTTTTTGGCAAATGCGTACTTTCTTATTTTCATGTTGTTTTGTGTGTTTGTTTGGCACTGCCCAAGCACAATATTTTGCTGAAGAACATTGGCATCAAGGCTATGCTATAGTAGAAGAAGGCGACACCTTGCAAGGCTATGTGCAGTACAATACCGAAACAGAAATCTTGCAAATACGCGGGGCAAGTAATGTGCAGACCTATTCAGCACGCAAGTTGTTGGCTTTCCAATTTCAAGACCAACAATTAGGCATCAATCGCTTGTTTTATGTGTTTCCTTTCCCCAAAGTGTCGGATTATCCTACGCCTATTTTTTTCGAACTCTTGGAGCGGGGCAATGCTGTAACGCTTTTGCAACGCGAAGTATTGGTTATTCGCAATGTGAATAACCGCCCTTTTTGGAATCCTACAGGCATTTTTACGCCCTTGCCTACACAGATAAGAAGCGTAGAGCCAAATTTTTATTTTTTCTACGGTAGCACAGGCAAGATAAAACGCTTCAATGGCTCACGCAAACAGCTTGATGCGTTGCTTCCCAATTATGGCGCAATTATGAAAAAATACGTGAAAGACAAAGGCTACAACCCCAAACGCATCGAAGACCTTATCCAAATCATTCGCTACTACAACCAACAAAACCCATAAACCAGCTCACCTGTAACCTGAAAACCCATAAACCCGTATGTCTTCCCTTATCGAAACTTTATACCAACTTTTCAAAAAATCGGCAGGTGTATGTACCGATACGCGCAAATTAACACCCGATTCCATTTTTTTCGCGCTCAAAGGAGCGAATTTTAACGGCAATCAATTTGCGCTTACTGCCTTGCAACAAGGCGCGAAAATGGTAGTCATTGACGAAGCTCAAAACTTGCCTACAGAATACGAAAGCAAGGTAATGCTCGTGCCTGATGCCCTGAAAGCCTTGCAAGAGGTAGCCAAACGCCACCGAAAAGCCCTGAATGTGCCTATCATTGCCGTTTGTGGCTCGAATGGAAAAACAACTACTAAAGAATTGATTGCGTGTGTGTTGTCCAAAAAATTCAAAACCTTTGCGACACAAGGCAACCTGAACAATCATATTGGCGTACCGCTTTCGCTCCTGCAAATGCCCGAAGGGACAGAAATGGCAGTGATAGAAATGGGCGCGAACCACTTAGGCGAAACAGCTCTATTGTGTGAAATAGCTGAACCCGACATGGGCATTATTACCAACAACGGGCTTGACCATTTGGAAGGCTTCGGCAACATAGAAGGCGTGAGGCAAGCCAATGGCGAGTTGTACGAGTATTTGGTAGGCAAGGCAGGCAAGGTATTTTTCAACACTGCCGAAGAGTCTTTGCAACCCATGCGCGAAAAACTACAAAGCATCATTACCTATCCGCAAACAGGCGATTTTTGCGAAGTACAAAAATTAGACAGCCCTTTGTACCTAAAAGTAGCTATGCAAGGGCAAGAAGCACAAACACAACTTTTTGGCTTCTACAACTTTGCCAATGTAGCCACCGCGCTTTGTGTAGGCAAGTATTTAGGCGTGCCAGATGCGCAAGCCTTAGACGCAGTAACGCATTATGTACCCACCAACAACCGCTCACAAGTAGTCAAGCGAGGCACAAATACCATTTTCTTAGATGCCTACAACGCCAACCCAAGCTCTATGCACGTGGCCTTGGAAAACCTAGAGGCACTCCCCGCCAACGGAAAACCCAAAGCCGCAATCTTAGCCGACATGGCCGAGCTCGGCAAATTCATCGCCTTCCAGGCCGCCGCCGCCCTT
>RDXI01000006.1 GCA_004292795.1 Bacteroidota bacterium
GTGTCACAAAGCCAAAGACAACAGAAGCATAGAAGTCAATCATAGACTCAACACGCTCAAAGACAAAGCTCGAATCTTGCTCCATAGTGAAAAAGGAAAGGAACACCGAAGCAAACGACCCATAGAAGTGGAAGCAGTCTTTGGGCAACTCAAAAGTAATAATAAGTTTAATAGGTTCACTTTCAAAAAAAAAGACTGCCCTTTTCGGACAGCCTCTTTTTCGTACCCACATTTTGGTTTTTTTCACGAAAATTTGTGCTATTTGTAAGGGCGGGTACGTTTAATCTGCTTTATCGGGCTTCGCGTAGGCAAGGCGGGCTATTTTTTGGGTAGTATGGTAGCTATCCAAACCGCTACAGGTAAGGCTCTCGGCTGTTTCGAGGTCTATGAAACCATCTTGCGCTATGCTCGCCTGTGGCACATGAACATAGCTTATCTTGCCTATCAGGAGCGTAGTGCCGTTGATTTCCAAGTCTATTTTTTGCTGAAATTCACACGCGAACTGCACCCTGCTCTCGCCTACAAAGGGCGCGTATATGCCATGTTTGTAAAGAGGCGTAAGCCCCGTTTTTTCAAATTCTGACTCGCCTTCCGCATAACGGGCAGAGGTTTGATGCGCTTGTTTGTAAATGCCTTTGTGCAAATGATTGATGGTATAGGAGCGCGTGTCCAATATGTTTTGGAGCGTATGACGAGGCGAAACATCAGGGCGCACAATAATCCCACACAAAGCAGGGTTCGCGCCTATGTGAAACAACGAGCTGAAAATGGCTACATTTTCTTGTCCTTGCGTGCTTCGTGTGCCTATCAACACCACACTTTTGAAGCCACCCAAAGAGTTGATAAAAGAAGCGCGGTAGCGTGTTTCCATACCAAGTATATCTTGGTCAAAAAATTCTTGATTCATAATACAAAAAGGTTAGCACATTTTTTTGAAATATTTTTCGCACTTGCTCCAATAATTGAAAAACGAAGGAAAATAGCCCTTCAATTCGGGGAACATATAGGCGCGTTCTTCTGCCTTGCCTACATAGTGCGCAAAAGCAGGGTGTTTTTTGAAAATAATTTCCCCTTGCAAACTATAGCTTTCTTTCAATGCTTGAAACTCGCCTACAAAACACTGTATGCCCGTGATGTTTTGCGCAAGTGCCAAGATGAAATCAATCGTTTTGGGACACATAGGATATTGCGCAAAATGCGAAGGCTCAAGCAACAAAATACGGTTTGCCTCCTCGCCTGCGTGCCAAAGCACCTCTAAGTTATACGCATTGTAAATAAGCGTAGGCAAGTTGGGCTGTAGTTGTAGAGGCTTTTGCGCAGGCAGTTTAGTAGGCAAGGCAGGCAAGGTTTGAGGCTTCAGTACGCTTGGGATAGGCACAAGCGCGATTTGCTCGTAGGTCGTATCCAAAAAAGTTTGTCCTTGCCTACTGCCTGTGTAGCGGTTGATGTTTTCTTGGTTCGCATAATATTTTTTGGCACTGAACGCCCCTGCTACCCACTGCCAACTGCAAGTATTGCTCGCCACATCAGCATCAAGCAAGTGATAATACAACCAACGTGCAGGCACTTTCCAATGCGCCTTGCCTACATTGCACGCCAACGAAGCCACATACATACGCGCATGGTTGTGCATATAGCCCGTTTCGTACAAGGTCTTGATGCTTTGGTCTATAGCCTCTATGCCTGTGCTTGCATTTACTATAGCTTGCGCCATTTGCGTATAGGCTACATCAGGTTGCGGTTGTTTGATGTCTTGCATTAGGTCATTACCCAACGCTTCCCAAACTTGTTGGAAATAATCGCGCCATGCCAATTCTTGCACAAATTTTTCTAACTCGTGGCGTTGGAAACCGCGTTGCAACAAAGACTCTAAGACTTGGCGCGTGCTTACCACGCCCCGCGAGATGTAAGGCGAAAGATAGCTAACCGCCCCACGCAAATAATTGCGCGTGGAGGCATACTCGAGGGGCTGTATAGCTTCTACCCTTGCGAGGATTTGGTCGTATTGGGTAGGAAAGTTCATCTTTTGCTCATTTTGTTGTGGGTAATAGTGCGCTGGAGTTTGCAGTGGAAGCGGTCTATTTCTTCGGAGCGCGATTGCGCGTGTTTGGTTTTCCTGCCCGTAACCCTGCGCCTCCAAAGTTCGAAACTGCTACGCTTCATTTCTTGGCGCATGAGGCGAATAACCTCGCCTTCGTTTATGCCAAATTGGGCTTTTATGGCATCAAAAGGAGTGCGGTCTTCCCACGCCATTTCGACAATGCGGTCTATGTCCAAATCAGTTATCATAGCATTTTAAGCATTTGTAAGGCAAAAATGTTTGGAAATAGGCAGTTTATGAAAACTTTAGTTACAAAAAAATAAAAAAATTTGGTGAACCCAAAAAGTGTTGCTATATTTGCGCCTCTAAAAACAAAACCCATCGTAAATGCCTACAATACAACAGCTTATACGCAAAGGTAGAACAAAACTGACGAGCAAGTCCAAATCTCCTGCCTTGGACGAGTGTCCTCAACGCCGTGGCGTATGTACAAGGGTGTATGCTACTACCCCCAAAAAGCCGAACTCGGCTATGCGCAAAGTAGCACGTGTACGCCTTACTAACCAACGTGAGGTGAACGCTTATATCCCAGGAGAAGGACATAACTTGCAAGAACACTCTATCGTGTTAATTCGTGGAGGTCGTGTGAAAGACCTTCCGGGTGTACGTTACCACATCATTCGTGGTGCATTGGATACTGCAGGCGTAAATGGTCGCCTACAGGCTCGCTCAAAATATGGTGCAAAACGTCCTAAACCAGGGCAAGTAGCAGCAGCAGGCAAAGGTGGCGCGAAAGGAGCACCCGCTAAGAAAAAATAAGACCAACAAGTAATTAATTCTATTCTGATATGAGAAAGAAAAAAGCCCCTAAGCGTTATCTTGCACCAGACCCTAAGTATCATGACACATTGGTTACCCAATTTGTAAATAACTTGATGGAGCGTGGCAAAAAAAGTATAGCATACGGCATATTTTATTCGGCTATTGATACAGTTTCTGCAAAAACAAGCCAAAACGGTATTGATATTTGGAAACGCGCCCTTGAAAATGTATCGCCTTCGGTAGAGGTTCGCTCTCGCCGTGTGGGTGGTGCTACTTTCCAAGTGCCTACTGAAGTTCGCCCTGAGCGCAAAGTGTCTGTGGGTATCAAATGGCTTATCAAATACGCTAACAACCGTAATGAGAAGACAATGAGCGACCGCCTCGCTGCCGAGATTATCGCGGCATCAAAAGGTGAAGGTGCAGCAGTGAAGAAAAAAGACGACACGCACCGTATGGCAGAAGCTAACAAGGCTTTCTCGCACTTCCGCTTCTAAGAAATCAAGAAAATTGCCAAACGGCAATTTTTTTTTGTTTGGAGCACAAGCATCTTGCCTAATGCTGTCAATTTAAGAAAAAGTAGTGTCTGTAGTGGTGACTAAAGTCGCCGCGTACTAGTAGCAAAACGCGATATGAGGCGACTAAAGTCACCACAACAGCTTGTTCTATATATTTAAATTGACAGCAATTGCAGTTCTTGATAATCTTGTAGGCAAGTTTGGCGGCCGTAGGAAAGGTCGTGTGATTTTCTTGCACAGTGGTGTCTGATAACTGTACTTCTTCTTGCCCATCTTTGCCAAAGATTTGAACGCTGTAAGCGAATATCTTTTCTATGCCCGCCTCACCTACTCGTTTGCGAAAATGGACAAAATCTGAAGGGTTGCAAGGAAATTTGTGCTGAAAATGCGCCTCCCCACAAAAATATTGTATGTGAGGGTTCACAATCCACGCCAAAACCAGTGTTTCATCACCCAAATTGTACAAATGCTTCAAGATATGTACTTCTACCATTAACCAAATAGGCATTGCGGGCTGACCTACTGCCGAATAATAAGGCGAAAATGACTGCTCAAAATATTGCCAATCTATAGCTTCTGCCAACAAAAATAGTTCCTGCTTCGTATCAAGAAAATCGCGGAGCAAAGGGCGAAAAAGGTCTTTTTGGGTTTGGTTGATAGTGATCCCTTTCATATAAATATTGCAAGGTTTTAGACGCAAATATCGACATGCTCGGCAATTTATACAAGGAAAAAACAGCCTTTTTATGAAATAAAATGCTGTATATCAAGGTATTACAACTAACATAAGGAACGACTAATTATAGAAATGTACAAATATGTTTTTTCTTGCTAAGTTACACAATTTTTTTAAACAGCATTACTTGTTATACACTACCAAAAAAGCTGTAACTTTGCAAATTCTTACAACATCAAAACCCTTATATCTGTCATGTCTTATCAAAAGATTGTAGAACTATTGGGCGCAGAGGCAGAGGCGGGTGCTTCTTTCGCTCCAAACCCTATTTATTTCGACCCCGAAAATATCGTAAAACTTGCCATCGAAGGCGGTTGCAATGCTGTTGCGACTACATTCGGTGGGCTGGCTATGATGTCGCGCAAGTATGCACACAAAATACCTTTCATGGTAAAAATCAACCACAACGAACTCCTTACCTACCCCAACCAAGCGAACCAAGTAATGTTTGGCTCGGTGCGTGATGCGTGGAATTTGGGTGCTACGGCTGTGGGCGCAACTATCTACTTCGGTTCTGAAAATGCTACGCGCCAAATCGTAGAAGTGGCAGAGGCTTTCGAAGAGGCACACTCTTTGGGTATGGCTACAGTGCTTTGGTGCTACTTGCGCAACAACGCCTTCAAATCAGACAAGGATTATCACGTGTCGGCTGACCTTTCAGGACAAGCTAATCACTTGGGCGTTACCATTCAGGCGGACATCATTAAGCAAAAATTGCCTGAAAACAATGGTGGTTACAATGCCTTGAACATGGGCAACTCCAGCTATGGCAAAACCGACAAACGCATTTATACGGAGCTTACCTCCGACAACCCTATCGACCTTTGTCGTTATCAAGTGGCGAACTGCTACATGGGACGCATTGGCTTGATTAACTCTGGTGGTGCTTCTTCAGGCGAGTCTGACTTGGCAGAAGCAGTACGCACTGCAGTTATCAACAAACGCGCAGGCGGTATGGGCTTAATCTCTGGTCGCAAGGCTTTCCAAAAACCTTTTGCAAAAGGCGTGGAAATCTTGAACGCTATCCAAGATGTATATTTGGCAAATGAGGTTACGGTAGCGTAATTGGCTTGCCTACAGAAATATGACAACGCGAGGCGAAGGCTTCGCGTTGTTTTAAATAGTAAGGTTTTAAAAACGATATTGCTATGAAAATTATAAAGTTTAGTTTTGAGGATAAGCAACATAATTGGCGATTGGACGAAATGACTTTCGACAAAATAACGCTTTTGGTGGGCGCGTCAGGGGTAGGCAAGACATTGATTTTGAAGGCGTTTGAAGAATTACGTTTTTTGGCTAATGGAGCACCTCGTAATAAGGCTATGTGTTGGCGTATAGAGTTTGAGAGTATCGACCAAAAATATGTGGTTTGGGAAGGTGAAATAGGAAACAAAACTGAATACAATGCTTATGAGTTTATTTCAGAAAAATTATACATAAACGAACAACTATTGATAGATAGAAATGATAATGAAATCAAATTTAAGGGTGTAACTACTGTAAAACTTCCAAGAGATAGGAGTGTAGTAGCTATTTTATCGCAAGAAGAAGAAGTTAGCCCTATTTGTTCGGGTTTTTTAACCATAGATTTTTTTAGCAATGCTGTTACATCAACAGACCAAAAATATGGCTCAAATATTATAAAAAATATTTCACAAGAAGAAATTGATGTATTAAAAAGATTTATAGAAAAAGGATACAAATTACAGGATTTGACAACAACAATGTCTAATAAACTAATTTGTGCAATTTTATTGAATTTAGATGTAATACCACATATCAAAAGAAAATTTATTGATATTTTTCCTACAGTAGAAGATATTGGTGCTTTGCAAGTAGCAGGGTATGCTGGTTATGAGTTTAGTTTGCATATTAAAGAAAAAAACGTAGATACTTGGATTCCTGCCGAAAACATATCTTCGGGTATGGCACGTGTGTTGATGCAATTAAGCGCGTTACATCTTACGCCTGATGGCACAGTTTTTTTGATAGATGAGTTTGAAAATAGTTTGGGCGCGAATTGTATTCGAGAGCTTACAAAAGAAATCATAACCTCGCAACGGAATTTGCAATTTATCTTGACAAGTCACCACCCCTATATCATTGATAATGTGCCTTTTAAGTATTGGAAACTTGTAACCCGAAACGGTAATGTAATTCAAACACAAGGCGTAGAGAAGTTTCATTTTGAAAAATCGAAACACTCAAGTTTTATGCAACTTTTGCAATTAGAAGAATATCAAACAGGACAAAGTAACCCATAAAAATTGTATGAATATTTATTTTTTGGTAGAAGGAAAGCATACCGAAATGAAAGTATATCCGAAATGGCTATCTATTCTCTTGCCTACGTTAACGCAAGTTAAACACCTTTTCGAGGTAAAAGAAAATAACTATTTGTTTTTTAGTGGGCAAGGCTACCCTTCTTTGTTAGATGTTCATTTGGCTAATTGCATCGAAGATATTTGTAATGTGGGCAACTTTGATTATTTAGTGATTTGCCTTGATGCAGATGATGAAACTGTAGAAAATCGTAGGCAAGAGGTCATAAATCGAGTACAAAATCATACAATAGGCTTGCCTACGCACACAAAATTAGAGGTAATCGTGCAAAACAAGTGTATAGAAACGTGGTTTTTGGGCAATGAAAAAATATTCAAACAAAACCCTGCCCATACATTTTTGCAAAATTATGTAGCATTTTACAATGTAAAGAAAAATGACCCCGAACTGATGGATAAACCCAATGATTTTGATGCTTCGGTAGCCTTGTTTCATGTGGTTTATTTGGAAGCTTTGTTAGCAGAAAGGAATGCTTATTATAGTAAAAATAATCCTTATATTGTAACAGAAAATAGTTTTTTGGAACAGCTTGTAAAACGTACAAAGAACACTGCTCATTTGCAAAGCTTTGATGCTTTTTTAGCATTTTGCGAAACTATCAAAGAAAAAATGTCTTTCGGATATTAAAAAACGTAACTATATGAAAATCAAGACTTTAGAACTCCAAAATTTTCGCCGCTTCGAGCAGGCAAGCATAGAATTTTCTGATAATAACTTAGCTGTTTTCATTGGAAGCAATGGGAAGGGTAAGTCGAGTATTTTAGATGCTTTGGGTATGCTACTTGCAGACTTTATACTTTGTATGTTTGGGAAAGATATTGAATATGAGTTTTTTCCTTCCAAAAAGGACATTTCAATTAAAAAAACTTCCTCAGAAATTAATCTTGATGTGTTACTTAAAAGTGAGAAAACAGTAAAACTAACCATACTTTTTGATGAAAATGGTGGAGAGATGCGTATAAACCCTACCCTAACTAAAATAAATATTGATAATAAAGAAACTAATATATCTATTGTAACACATTATTTAGCAGACAGAGCTACCTATTCGGAAGTTGAACTACGAAAAGAACAAAAAAATAAGCAATTTTCACAGCCACAACTTGAGGCATTTGTAGATGCTTTTCAATCTACAAAAAACACTTTTCAGAATTTATTACATTGGTATAGAAATGAAGAAGACAAAGAAAACGAACTTATACGCAAAGAACGTAATTTTAGTTTAATCAACCCCAAATTAGAAGCTGTCAGGCAGAGCTTAAAAGTGTTTTTTAGTAACTTGCATGAAAACTCCTATCAAAATTTAAGAGCAAAAAGAGAGGATAATGCAAGCACTTTAGTCATCTCCAAAAATGGCGAAGATTTTTCGTTGGCGCAGTTGTCTGATGGCGAAAAAATGCTGTTGGCTATGGTGGGCGATATAGCAAGGCGTTTGGCTATTGCTAATCCTGCTTTGGGCGAAAAGGCACACGAAGGCGAGGGCATTGTGTTGATAGATGAGATAGAATTGCATTTGCACCCGCGTTGGCAACGTTTGCTCTTGCCTGCCCTACAAGCCACTTTTCCGAATGTGCAGTTTATTGTTACCACGCACTCACCCCAAGTCTTGAGCGAAGTGAAAGCAGAAAGCATATTTATTTTGGAAGAAAACGGCATTTTCCACCCTTCTACAAATCCGTTGGGGCGCGATTCTAATAGCATTTTGGAGCAAGTAATGGGAACAAGCAAACGCCCAAAAGATGTGCAAGACGATATCGAAAAATACTTGAAATTGATACAAAACAACCAACTCACAGAAGCTAATGCCCTGAAAGAAAGCCTCTTAACGCGCTTAGATGCCAAAGACGCTGTTTTCACACAAGCAGATGCCATTATTTTCAAAAAACAACTTTTGAACTCATGAAGCACATCATCAAAAAATATACTGCGCTCAACGAACCAAAGGAATTGACAGATTTTAAGAAAAAGGTTGCGCAAAGTTTGAAAAGTAAAAATCTGCAAAGTAAGCAAGCCGAAGTTTGGGAGAAATTTAAAAAACCAAAAGAACCCAAAAACACTATCAAACAACTTCTGATAGAAGAACAGGGATATATTTGTTGCTATTGCCAACAAAGAATAGACAAAGGAGAAACAACCCAAATCGAACACCTTGTAGCGCGTGCCGTTGATGCTCGCAAGATGTTTGACTACGATAACTTGCTTGCCTGCTGTAAGGGAGGCGAGTCAGAACGCCAAACGGATAAAACCTTTCCTGAATATTGCGGAGCAAGCAAAGGCAATAAAACCATAGAAATCAATCCTTTGCAAACGGATTGCGAAAGTTTTTTTGTGTATGAAGTAGCGGATATTACAGAAGATAGCTTGTATATCAAAATAGTAGGCAAGACTCCCGAAGCACAAAATACCCTTGACACCTTGCACTTGAATTGCGCTTACCTGCAAGAACAAAGGGGCGTACTTTACAGCGTTTTTCTGCTCGAAGCAGGCGAGTTTATCTCGAAAGAAGAAGCGACAGGACTTTTAGCCAAGATATACGCAAAAACAGAGGGCAAATTTCAAGTTTTTTGCGCCATGTTGAAATCCATTTTAGCGGAATACACCGCTTGAAACCAATACTCTTGCGCCTTCAACCGTTTGGCTGTTTGGGGTAGGCAAGCAAAGCATTTTCCGATAACAACTTGACTATTTTCATTATAACAAAAAAAAGGCTGTCCTTTGTTTCGGACAGCCTTTTCATTATTTTTATTAGGAGTGATGCGTTTTGTGAGTTCCTGACTTGTGAGCTACCTCGTTGTCATGCTCTGTGTTAGAGTGAGGTGTTTCAGAAAGTGGAATGTGTTGTGGAATAAAATCACCAAAACCATCTTTTTCCGCATTTGGCTTGCTGTAGTCATACGCCCAACGGTGTACGTGAGGGATTTGACCATGAGGCCAGTTTCCGTGTCCTGGTATGCGAGGCGTAGTCCATTCAAGCGTTGTAGAGTTCCAAGGATTTTCAGGAGCAAGGCGACCTCTGAATATGCTATACACGAAGTTGAAAGCAAACAAACCTTGTGCAAAGAACGTTACGATAGCCGCGCCACTGATAAACATATTCAAGTCAGCAAATTTATTGAATGTATCAAAACCTGTGAATGAATAGTAACGGCGGGGGAAACCTGCAATACCTGTGTAGTGCATAGGGAAAAACACACAGTAAATACCTATGAAGGTAATCCAAAAGTGAATGTAACCCAATTTCGCGTCCATCATACGACCAAACATCTTAGGGAACCAGTGATAAACACCCGCCACAAATCCGAAGAAAGAGGCACTACCCATTACGATGTGGAAGTGAGCTACTACGAAATATGTATCGTGTAGTTGAATGTCCAAAGCATTGTTGCCCAAGATGATACCTGTAACACCGCCAGAAATAAACACCGATACAAGACCGATAGAGAACAACATAGCAGGCGTAAAGATGATGTTACCTTGCCAAAGTGTCGCAATGTAGTTGAACGCCTTTACAGCTGAAGGTACAGCAATGATAAGCGTCAAGAGCATAAATACCGTTCCAAGGAAAGGATTCATACCTGTCATAAACATATGGTGCGCCCATACAATAAACGACAAGAAACCAATGCCAATCATAGAACCAATCATCGCATGATATCCAAAGATAGGCTTGCGTGAGTTGGTAGCGATAATTTCAGACGTAATGCCCAAAGCAGGCAAGAGTACGATATAAACTTCAGGGTGTCCTAAGAACCAAAACAAGTGTTGGTACAAGATAGCACTACCACCTTGATTGTGCAATGCTTCGCCACCAATATAGATTTGGTCAAGGTAGAAGCTCGTTCCCATGCTACGGTCAAATATCAACAAAAGAGCCGCCGCGAACAAAACAGGGAAAGACAATACACCAATGATAGCCGTTAAGAAAAACGCCCATATTGTCAAAGGCAAGCGATTGAACGACAAACCTTTTGTACGCATATTGATTACAGTAGTAATGTAGTTGATACTACCCAAAAGGCTTGATGCAATAAAGATTGCCATAGCCAACAACCAATACGTCATACCTAAGCCCGAACCAGACATAGCTTGGGGCAAGGCACTCAATGGCGGATATACTACCCAGCCACCGCTTGCGGGACCTGTTTCTAAGAACAACGAAGCAAACATGATAACGCTCGCCAAGAAGAAGAACCAAAAGGAAAGCATATTCAAGAAGCCCGAAGCCATATCAGGCGCACCTACTTGCAAAGGAATCAAGAAGTTACTGAATGTACCGCTCAAACCTGCAGTAAGTACAAAGAACACCATAATTGTTCCGTGCATCGTAACGAGAGCCAAATACTGCTCTTGTCCAAGCTTGCCTGTTTCATTTATCCAAGTTCCCAAAATTGGTCGTAGGAACTCGAGGTTCATGTCAGGGAAGCCCAACTGCAAACGGAAAATTACAGACATTGCGCCACCTATGAACGCCCATATCAAGCCCATTATCAAGAACTGCTTAGCGATAACTTTGTGGTCTTCGCTGAAGATGTACTTCGAAATGAAGCTTTGGTCGTGGTGGTCGTGGTCGTGGTGATGGTCGTGGTCATGTCCATGCACCTCAGCATGCGCGTGTGCGTGTTCTGCCATATCGTTTTATGTTGTTTTTTTGTAAGAAATTCGAGATATAATACTATAGATTATAGGCTTGCTTGTTGTTTGCTTGCCTTTTCTTTTTGTTCTTTTTCTTGGTTAGCCAAGTTCTTCTTTTTCAAGGAGTTCATACCTTTGCCTTTGAACTCAGGTTTTTCTTCCAAGAAAGTCTTTTGCGAAGCATACCATTTTTTGTAGTCTTCTTGCTCTTCTACTATGATGATGTACTTCATAGCAAAGTGTCCTTTTCCACAAATCTCGGTGCAGGCAAGTTCATAATTGAATTTGGCGTTGCCTGTTTCAGTACGCATTTCTTCGGTTGTTTTCGTAGGAGTGAATACAAACTCTGTAGGCATACCGGGTACTGCGTCCATTTTCACACGGAAGTGAGGCATATACACACTGTGCAATACATCACGCGCTCTGATTTTCAAACGAACAGGCTTTCCTTTGGGGATACGCAATTCGCGTGCAAGAAAATCATCATTGGCGTTGTTGTCTTCGAAGTTGATGCCAAACTCGTTGCCTTTCGCGTCATCAATCAAACGGAAATCATACTTGCCTAAAGCACCATCTTTGCCAGGGTAGCGCACTTGCCATGCAAATTGCTTGCCCATGATTTCGATTACTTCCGCATCTTTGTCATAAGGAGCTTCTACGGTGTCATGCCATACCAAATAACCCATAATCACAAGCACTGTCATAATGATAGCAGGTGCGATTGTCCAAGCGATTTCTACCTTCGGGTTGTCGTGGTAGTAAGACGCTTTGCGGTTCGGGTCGTATTGATACGCAAACGCACAATAGAAAAGTGCGATATTGGTAATCAAGAACATAGCTACTACAATGCCAAGCGTAGTCCAGAACAAGTTGTCTGTCCAAACACCATGCATAGAAGCAACGGGTAAATGATACTCTTTGGCGGCGTATGGGTGATACCATACTACAGCAAGGAGTAACGCGAGAGGCACGATAATCATCAAAGCCCCATTGACTTTGTTGCTTGTGCCTACAGTGTCATGTGAACCTTTCAGCACCGATACAAGGGTTTGAATCCTGAATAACAGCACCAAAACGGCAACAGTGAGAATGAGAGAAGAAGCTATAATTACACTTGTCATAGTTCGAAGAAGTTTCGGATTGCAATATTAGGTATCTTTTTTTAATATGCAATAATTTTTGAAAAACTTTTGCAACATAAGAAAAGAGGTCTTTACTTGCCTACACCTTTCAGAATCTCTAACTTTGTGTTTATTTTTTTGTTTGTAGGCAAGGCAAATTTTTTTTGAGTGCCTACCAAAAGGATAAACGCTGAAAGCAATACTTTCAGCGTTTACGAAACCTAACTAATCAAAAACTTACAATTATGAAAACCTGTATATACAACTATTTTCAAAAATCTTTTGTTTGAGAGGAGTTTGTTTTTTTTTAGAGGCAATGGCAGTATTGAGTAGTAATACATTGATTATCAATGTATTACTATCTTTTTTTAACCATTTACTTTTTTGTAGTCAGCCAAGAATTTCTCCAAACCAATGTCAGTCAAGGGGTGTTTCAATAGCCCTGTGATAACGTTCAAAGGGCAAGTGGCTACATCTGCACCAAGTTCTGCGCATTTTACAATGTGCATCGTGTGGCGGATAGACGCGGCTAACACTTCAGTATCAAAGCCATAGTTTTGGTAAATGGTCACAATCTGTTCGATGAGTGCCAAGCCGTCTGTGCTGGCATCATCAAGCCTGCCTATGAAAGGCGACACATAGCTTGCGCCTGCTTTGGCGGCGAGCAATGCCTGTCCTGCCGAGAACACAAGCGTACAGTTTGTGCGGATATTGCGGTCAGAGAAATATTTGATAGCACGCACACCATCTTTTATCATAGGCACTTTCACGACTATGTTGGGGTGCAGTTCTGCCAATTCCTCGCCTTCGCGTATCATACCTTCGTAATCTGTGGCGATTACTTCCGCGCTCACATCTCCATCTACGATATTGCAGATAGCTACATAGTGCGACAAAATGTTGTTTTTGCCTTGTATGCCTTCTTTCGCCATGAGCGAAGGGTTTGTTGTAACACCATCAAGCACGCCCAATTCGTATGCTTCACGAATTTCGTTGAGGTTCGCCGTATCGATAAAGAATTTCATAAGAGAGATACAAAATTAAATTTTGTGCAAAGGTAGTGCTTTCTATTGATAAGAAAAAGTTATGCAGGCTACGCTTTCTAAAATGGCTCGTCATAATATTTGGTATTCAAAAGAAAATATTTTATTTTTGCATAAATAATCTCAAATGATATGAATTTTAGCGATATTCTTACGGTTTTGGGCAATCCATATTTTACGAATGATACCATAGCCATTTACAACATGGATTGTAAGGAGGGTTTGGAGATAATGCGCCAACACAACCTACAAGTTCAAGCTACTATAACAAGCCCTCCTTATAACATAGGCAAGATATATGAAAAGCCTATGCCTATAACAACCTACATTGATTGGATTGCTGATGTAAGCCAACTCGTTTATGATGTAACAAGCAACCATGGCACATACCTTTTGAATTTGGGATATTTGAAAGTAGAAGGCAAAGCACGTGCCTTGCCTATTCCCTATCTGCTTTGGGATAAAATGCCTTTTTTTCTCAATCAAGAAATTATTTGGAACTATGGGGCGGGAGTTGCTTGTAAGCATTACCTTTCGCCCAGAAATGAAAAAATACTTTGGTATGTGAAAGATGAGGAAAATTATACTTTCAACCTCGATGCTATTCGTGACCCCGATGTAAAATATCCCAACTCTAAAAAGAACGGCAAACTCCGTGTGAATACATTAGGCAAGAATCCTTCTGATGTGTGGCAAATAGCCAAGGTTACAACAGGCGCAAATCGCTCTCCAGAAGAACGCACCGACCACCCCGCACAGTTCCCCGAAGATTTAGTCCAACGTATGATTTTGGGTTTTACAAATGAGCAGGATATTATTATAGACCCTTTTTTAGGAAGTGGCACTACCGCTTCGGTAGCTTTGCAACACAACCGTTGTTGTATTGGTTTTGAAATTAATGAAGCCTACTGCGAAACCGCTAAAAGAAGAATTATGCAACAAGATAGCAAATTGCAACAAGACAGATTTAATTTGTTTCAGATAGCGGTTTAGCGTATATGGTAACGAATTTGTGTTTGTAAACTTCCGCAGGTAAGCTTGCCTGCTGACCTGTAGAAGCCTTTTGCGCTTTCCAATCAGTATGTTCTAAGTAGGCAAGCCTTATGAGCGTAATTTCTGGACGTTCTTGTAGGTTATGTTCGTCAAACTTCTCAAAGTTGATAGCCACGTAATAACCATTTTTATCTTTTTCAGCATTTTCAGATTGTTCTTGTGCATAGCTTCTGTTAGCATAGATTTTACCATCACTCGAAGACGCTTTCATTTCAAACGAAAATTTGTCGTCTGTTAGACAAACAATGTCTTTCTCATTTTTGGCTATGCCATGTTTCCACACAGTAGGAAAGGCTTTGGCTAAACGGTGTGCGGTAAGGGTTTCTATGAAATAGCCCAACATTTGCGGGTTGGGCAATATGTCTTTGCCAATACGCAACCCACAAATATCAGAAGAGAATATGCAATCCCAAGCCTCAAGTACAATCTTCACAAAAGTATCTTGCTCTAATGGGTTTTGTGCCAATAGCTTTTGGGTAATGGCTAACCAATTTTCTTTGGGTTGGTCTTTATATGGTGATTGCATGGCATCGTATTGAGTAAGTTTTTATAGGTAGGCAAGACTCGCATCTTGCCTACACACAAAAATTAAGCAGACAAGATTTGCATCTTGCTAAATCATCATTTTGTATTGCATTTTGTGGAGGTTGGCGTAGTAGCCGTTTTCAGTGGCTAAAAGCTCTTGATGCGTGCCTCGTTCCACAATCTCGCCTTTGTTTAGCACCAAAATCTTGTCCGCCTCGCGGATAGTAGAAAGGCGGTGTGCTATTACTATAGCTGTTCTGCCTTTCATCAGTTTGGCAATAGCTTCTTGTATGAGTTCCTCCGTTTCAGTATCTACAGAAGAGGTAGCCTCATCAAGCACAATAATTCGAGGATTATAGACCATAGCCCGCACAAACGAAATCATTTGCCTTTGCCCTACAGAGAGAGTCGCGCCTCTTTCCTGCACATTGTAGTTGTAGCCTCCTTCGAGTTTGTCAATGAATTTGTCTGCACCCACTAAGGCGGAAGCCTCTTTGACTTGCTCAAGCGTGATATTGGGATTGCCCAATGTGATATTATTCAAAATGCTATCCGAAAACAAAAATACGTCTTGCAACACAACGCCAATGTGTGTGCGTAGCCAAGACAATTCGTAATCGTTCAGGTTTTGGTCATCGAGGTAAATATTGCCTTTGTTGATTTCATAAAAACGACTTAGCAAATTGATGATGGAAGACTTGCCTGCCCCTGTCGCGCCCACGAGTGCCACTGTTTCGCCTTCTTTTACTTCAAACGAAATATCTTTCAAGATATAATTTTCGTCATTGTACGCAAACCAAACGTTCTCGAAGCGCACTCTACCGTCCAATCTTTCGGGCTTGAGCGTGCCATTATTGGGTATAAATTCATCACTATCCAATAATTTCAAAATGCGGTTTGTGCTTACTATACCCAACTGAATAGTATTAAATCTATCAGCAATCATTCGGATAGGTCGGAAAAACAACGAAATATACATAATGAACGCAATCAATGTGCCTAATGTAATTTCGTCTTGCAATACTTCTTTTGCGCCATACCACACCAACAAACCCGTTCCACCTGCCGCGATAACCTCCGCTACAGGAAAGTAAATGGAGTAATACATGACAGCTTTGAGGTTGGCTCTGCGGTGTTCGCGGTTCAGGTCTTGAAACTTTTGCATTTCGTTTTGCTCTTGATTAAAGAGTTGGACGATGCTCATGCCTGTGATGTGTTCTTGCACAAAAGTATTCAAGTTTGCCACTGCTACGCGGGTTTCATCGAAGGCTTTTTTCACACTATTTTTGAAAATCCAAGTGCTGACCAACAGCAACGGAATCAACGACAAGCTAACAAGCGTGAGCCTCCAATGCGTCATAAACATCAGAATCAGGATAAACACGATTTGCAACAAGTCGCCCACCAATGCCGCGATGCCTTCCGTAAACACACTCGAAACTGTTTCAATATCCGAAATATTGCGCGTTACGAGCCTGCCTATGGGCGTGTTGTCGTAGAATTTGAGGCGCAAATGCAACAAATGTTTGTAGAGTGCTACCCGAATATCGCGCACTACAGTTTGCCCCAACCAACCCGACATATATGTATGCGTGTATTGGATATAGGCTTGTGTTATCAACACCAACACGCCCACCCACGTCAGCCACAGCAAGCCACTGTAGTTGTTTTGCATGATGTAGTTGTTGATGGTATATTCCACGAGCCAAGGGCGCACAGGTCCCAACAAGCCTAATAAAATGGTAAGGGCAACCAATACAAAAAAGCGGTTTTTGTAGGGGTCTATGAAAGCATAGAGTTTTCGGAGGGTGCGACCTTCAAAAACTTTTTCGCTATTGGCTTTTTCGTATTTTGCCATAGTGGTTTTTTTATTTGTAAGCAAAGATAGGCGTTTATTGCACAAAATACAAAAACTGCTTCTACAGAGTTTGTAGTTCTTTTTTTTCGGCGTGTGCTACTTCCACAAAAACGTCCTTAAAATGCTCGATAAGGCGGTTTTTCAGGGTAGGCAAGTCGATGAGCTTGCCTGCTTCGTAGGCAAGGGAAGTTACGGCTTTGTCGCGGATTCCGCAAGGGTGCATATACTCGAAATAGCGCAAATCGGTATTCACATTGAAGGCGAAGCCGTGCATGGTTATCATACGGCTACACTTGATTCCGATAGCACAAATTTTGCGCTCGCCTGCTATCCACACGCCTGTAGCCCCTTCGAGGCGACTTGCCTGCACGCCATAATCCGCCAAAAGTCTGATAATCACTTCTTCCAAACACGCCACGTATTGACGCGCTCCAAGCCCAAAATTATCGAGGTCGAGGATAGGATAGCCCACGCATTGCCCCAAGCCATGAAACGTAATATCGCCTCCGCGTTCTATCTTGTGTACTTCTATGCCTTGCGCCTCTAAGCTTGCCTGCGACACCAATAAATTCTCTGCCTTCGCGCCCTTGCCTAAGGTATAGACAGGGAAGTGTTCGCACAAAAAAAGGTAGTTTGGCACGAGTTGTTTGTCGGCTTTGTGTAGGAGAGCTTGTTGGAAATGCTGTTTTTGGCGTTCCCACGCTTCGGTGTAGGCGAGGGTTTGCCAATCGCAGGCAAGAATATCGGTGTTCATGGTAGGCAAGAAAGAGGCGCAAAAATACGTTTTTTTGTGCAAAACGGTAAAACTTGCCTACGAAAAAACAAAATGAATGTAGGTGTGTTTTGGGCAGGCAAGTTTTTACTTGCTCAACAACTTGTTGATAACTTGTTGTTTTTCGTCCAATTGTTTTTCTAAAGAAGTGATACGCTTTTCAAAAGTAGCTTCTATAGTTTTGAGCTGTTTCTCAAGGTTGGCTATATGCGCTAAATACGCGCTTCTTTCAGGGTTAAAATCTGTGGGGTAAATGGTTTGCGCTCCAATATTTCCGTTTCCTAAAACTTGAGCATCTTGTGCTACATCTCCAATAATCACGATACCGCTATGAGGCACAAAAAAAGCCCAAACATTGACTTTCAAGGCTTTGGCTATGTCTTCGAGGCGTGTTATGTTTACATCTGCTTCGTTGCGCTCTATACGTGCATAATTGCTTACATCAATGCCTACCAAGTCTGCTACTTCTTGTTGTTTGTAGCCTCTTGCCTTACGTATTTCTTGGATTCTTTCGCCTAAAGTCATAAAAAAGTAGGAAATTTTATAGTGCAAAGGTACAGAATTTGCCCCAAACTGCAAAATTTTTGCGTTTTGATTTTTTTTGTGTGTTTAGCGCGTGATAATTGTGCATAAAGACGGTAAAAGCCCTTCTAACTTTGCACCGCAATAACGCAAAAACATTATTTCTTCTCTAAACTCTATGAAAAGGTACATCCTTTCATCATTCTCTGTGGCATTATTTTTGATGCTATTTGTAGTGGGTTGCCAAAAAACAAACGAACCTAACAAAGTTTTGCTAAACAAGAGGTAGATAGTTATATTTTAAATAGTTATTCATTGACACAAGAAGATGCTACTCATTTCACAAACGCGACACAAGATTTTAAATCTTATGTAACGGATACACAAAGTATAGATGATTATTCATTACTGAAAAGTGGCATAGACACTTTAAAAGCAAAAGGAATCATTGATACTAATGAACAAGTGCTGATAAAAAAATTATTGGTTATGGGGGAGAAAGCAGAACAAAATTTGATTTCTTTCAATGACTTTTCACAAGGCATAAGCGATATCAAACAAGAATATGAAAATATGAATTATTCGTCTTCACAAGGTGTTTTTGCAGGTATTGTATTGTCAATCGCAGATGCATCAAAGGATTGGTGGATTGCAAATGAAGATGCAGTTCCACAAGGCATGGCTAAGACATCTACAATTATGAAAGATGTCAAAGGTGCTGTAGGTGGTGGAATTGTAAATGGTTCTTGGCAAGCTTTTAACATAGTTAAAGGCGCAGTAACAGCTTTTAGCTGGGGAGCGTTTGGTTGGGCAATGGCTGGTGGTGCTATTTTAGCCTCTACTGGTGTGCTTGATTATATATTTGGTTAAATATTGCACAATTTTAGAACATTATACACTCTTAAGTCAAATGTACTAGTGTTATATTTGTAATGTTCTCAAAATATCTTTTTTTTCCATAGTGGATGAGTTATACCCCTTTCACTATGGAAAAATAAATATTACATTTGCAACACTACTCAAATACATATCAAAAAAGTTAATTTCATAAAATAGGTATGACTTATATAATAAAAGCGGCTCTTATAGGAGCTTTAGCAGGTATATTGATAAACACATCAAGTCAATGGTTCTTTCGCCTTCGAAAAGGACAAAAATTTTTATGGTCTTATTTTTGGTGGGAAACTATCGGATGGGCGATTATTGGCGTTGTGTTTTATACATTTCGTTAAAAACTGCGAGTTATTAAACCCTTACCTACCTCACAGTAGGCAAGCCTATTCCCCTTTTTTCTTCTTCTTCTCTGTATTTTCAAACAAACTTTCGGGCATGATGTCCTCTATTTTTATGGAAAAGCCCTCTAAAATCTTGGAACGTATCTCGCCTGTTTTCTTGCCTTCGCAATAGGTCTGAAACTTGCCTTCCTCTAAGGTTTCTACTTTGATAGTGCGCTTTTTGGGAAATACAGTCCAATATTCCTTCACGCCTGCACGCTCATAAAGGGCGTGTTTTTCCTCTCTTTCTTGCTTCTTATTGGCAGGCGAGATTATCTCGACCACAATGTCAGGCGCACCATTGATATAGTTTTCCTCCAAAATGTCATACCTTGTAACAGCGATAAACATAATATCGGGCTGTAGTAAATTATCCTCATCAAACTTGGTATCCATTGGGGCGCGTAAGACCTCGCCTAATTCTTTTTTGGTAACAAAATTAGTTATTTCACAAGCAATATCATTCGAAACAATTTGATACGTGACAGAAGAAGGTTCAATAAAAAGTGTATTATTAAGAATTTCTACTTTTACTTTGAGGTTAGCGGGAAAGACACGGACAAGTTCGGCGTAAGTCCAACGTTTGTCAGGCGGATATTGGTTGGCTATGGCTACCACATCTTGGTATAAATAGGTTCTTTTCGGCTTGGTAGGCAAGTCGACAGACGTTTCCAACTGTTTTTTAAGCTCCAAAATACGCTCCAAAGCATCAACTTGGTCGAGTTGCGCAATCCACGCTATCAAATCCAACTTGAGCCTTTCTGTTTGAATGGGAGTAGTCATATATCAATGATGGAAAGAAATTTGTAACAAAAATAGCTTTTTTTTCTTCAAAATACAAAAAGCAAGCCTTTCGACTTGCTTTCACATTACTTCTTCTGCTCTTTTGCCCAGCTATCTTTTAGCCCTACAGTTCGATTGAAGACGAGTTTGTCTTTGGTGGAGTCTGTATCTACACAGAAGTAGGCAAGATTTTAGAATTTAAGCAGATTTGAGGTTGCTTTGCTCTTGCAAATCTTTCAAAATAGTTTGAATATTGTGAAAGCTCTTGCCAAGCGTTTTGAGTGCAGAGGCGCGTTTTTTATCTAAAATAGGCTGTAATGCTTCTTTGATAGATATTTTTTCTGTTGTATTCATAGTTATTTTTTGATAATAAGAGCGTTATACAATGCGGTTTCAGTGGACGAGAAAGTTACAATACTTTCATCTTCTAAAACGCCAAAAACGTAGTATTGTTGTAAAATTTCCTCTAAATTATTGCTTACAATACGATTGTAAAGTCTTCTTTTGATTTCGTTATTGGCTTGTATGAAAATACTATTTTGAGGAAATTTGATAATAAAATCATTTACAATTCTAAAAATAGTAGCCATTATTTTGGCTATATCTTGGTTATTACTCATTTTCTCATCATCTAAGTAGCCTGTTTCAACATCATGATCGACCAAAACAAGGTTATACACATCATTGCCAATATCCTCAAATGCTACAATTTTCGTAATTTCGCCTTGTTTACCTTTACTTACAAATTGGTAGGCAAGCATACCTTCTATCTGGGTTTCTTGGAAAGTGTAAAAGGCTCTTTTCATTTCACGAAAATATATGTTTTTTGATACTTCATATTAAAGTGGTTCGCACAAGGCGAACCACAACATATTGCATTACTTCTTCTGCTCTTTCGCCCAGCTATCTTTTAGCCCTACAGTGCGATTGAGCCTAAAGAAGCTTGTTTTGCTTGAGGGCATTTTCTATTTGTTTGACTGTTTCCAAAGGAACGTCAAGGATAGAGGCAATCTCTTGAGCGTTGAGCCTTTTGGAGAGGAGCAGTTTTTTTACATCCTCTTGTTGTGCTACTTGCAAGCCCTTTACATAGAACTCATCATCAGTATAATCAATAATAACAGGCATAGTTTTAAGGAGTTTTTCGGTTTCGAGGGTAAGATTTCGTAATTTTGACAAAACATATAAGTGCCTTGCATACTTGTTTAAACGCCCATCTTCATGCAAAAGTTGTGCAAGGCGATTGAAAATATCGCCTAATACAACTTGCGTGGATTGTTGTTGAAAGTTTGCCAAAATAGCCAATATGACCATTTCAGGCACTTCTGATTGCAAAAAATTCTGATAAGGAATTTTTTGAATATCTATCAATTCATAACGAAAAGGATTGGGCAAGTCCAAATCTTCATTTTTCATCGTCAAAGGTTCTTGCCCAATATACAACAAATACTGTCGAACAGGAAGCTGATATTGATACTTTTCGCGTAATAAGGCATAGTATATCCTCATTCTGCTTAACATTCGTACATCATTGGTTGATTGTATCTCAAGATGCAAAATGTACGGGTTCGCTGTCAAAACTTTTCTTAAAAAGTCTGCTTTGCGTTCAAGGGTAATTTGTAGCTCAAGACTCAATTCCTCTGTTTTACTAAAATCGGTGTTGGTAACTTGCGCAAAAAAAGGTAAAAAAATCCTTTCCAAATTCTCCTTGAACACTTTATCATATTCGTTTGCCATAGTTCTTACTTCTTCTGCTCTTTCGCCCAGCTATCTTTTAGCCCTACAGTGCGATTGAAAACGAGTTTGTCTTTCGTAGAGTCCGTATCTACACAGAAGTAGCCGAGTCGTTGGAATTGTACGCGCTCGCCTGCAGGCAAGTTCGCAATCGAAGGCTCAAGTTTGGCATTGGGTATCACCGTCAAAGAGTTAGGATTGATAAACTCTTTGAAATCCTTGTCTTCGTGTCCATCAGGAGCTTCATCAGTGAAAAGTCTGTCGTACAAACGCACTTCTGCCTCTACTGCGTGGGCAATAGAAACCCAATGAATAACGCCCTTCACTTTCAAGCCGCTTGTATCTTCGCCACTTTTGGAGTTTTCTATGTACGTACAGTTTAGTTGTGTGATGTTTCCATTGGCATCTTTCACTACTTCATTGCATTGGATAATGTAAGCAGACTTCAGGCGCACCATGCCGTTGGGCGTGAGGCGGAAATAGCCTTTGGGCGGATTTTCCATAAAGTCGTCTTGCTCTATCCAAATCTCACGACTGAAAGGCACAGTGCGCGTGCCTGCGTTTTCGTCCTCTGGATTGTTTTCAGTAGGCAAGTTTTCCGTTTTGCCTTCAGGATAGTTTGTTATCACGACTTTGATAGGATTCAAGACCGCCATAATGCGCGTACAAACCTTGTTCAAATGTTCGCGGATACAGAACTCTAAGAGCGAAATATCAATCACATTGTCGCGTTTGGCTATGCCTACTTTGGTAGCAAAGTTGCGGATAGCTTCAGGCGTATAGCCTCGCCTACGCAAACCCGAAATAGTGGGCATACGTGGGTCGTCCCAACCCGACACAAGTTTTTCGTTCACAAGTTGCAAAAGTTTTCGCTTACTCATGACCGTGTAGTTCAAGTTCAGGCGAGCAAACTCGATTTGTTGAGGACGATATACGCCCAATGTTTCCAAAATCCAATCATACAAAGGTCGATGCACCTCGAACTCCAACGTACAAATAGAGTGCGTAATGCCTTCGATAGAATCCGAAAGGCAATGCGCGAAGTCGTACATAGGGTAAATGTGCCATTTGTCGCCTGTGCGGTGATGTTCCGCGTGTTTGATGCGGTAAATAGCGGGGTCACGAAGGTGCATATTGGGCGAAGCCATGTCTATTTTGGCACGCAAAACGCACTTGCCTTCGGGGAACTCGCCTGCACGCATACGCTCAAAGAGAGCCAAGTTTTCTTCTACAGTACGGTTTCGGTAAGGGCTTTCCTTGCCTGCTGTGAAGGTATTTCCGCGTGTTTGGGATATTTCTTCTTGTGTTTGGTCGTCTATGTATGCCTTGCCAAGTTTGATAAGTTGCACCGCGTAGGCATACAATTTATCGAAATAATCGGAAGCAAAAAACTTTCTATCGTCCCACGAAAACCCAAGCCAACGCACATCACGCTCTATCGCCTCCACGTATTCTGCTTCTTCGGCGGCGGGGTTCGTGTCATCAAAACGAAGGTTGGTAAGTCCGTTATATTTCTGTCCAAGCGTAAAATTGAGGCATATAGATTTGGCGTGTCCTATGTGTAGGTAGCCGTTGGGTTCGGGAGGGAAGCGCGTATGCACCTTGCCTGCGTATTTGCCTGTGGCGTTGTGTTCCTCTATGATTTCTTCAATAAAATTCAGCGAGGGTTTTTCTGTAATTTCTGGTTCGTTGCTCATACTTTCAAGTAGCGTTTTTTCAAAAAAATAATTTTGTGCAAATATCGTAAAAAAGGCAGACAAACGAAAATTTGCATTATAGTTTAAACTTGCCTACCCCAACTACATAGGACTTGCTACATAAATGAGGCTGGAGCAGGTTTCGGGGTTTTGTTTGGCTTTGCGGTTGCTTGATAGTCCTTGCCAAAAGCCCTGCCAATAGCGCGTCTTGCCTGTTTGGTATTTTTCGCTCAAAAGGCTTACATAATAAGCATCATACGGCATAGGCAAGATTTCACGCACTTGTAGCCCGATTTGTTTGAGCAAGAACTGCATGGTCTTGGGCGTGAAGTGATACAAATGTCTTGGCACATCATACGCCGCCCAAAACTTGTCGTAGTGCAGGGCTTCGTTGGCTTGTAGGTTCGGAACAGCTATCAGCATCTTGCCTTGTGGGTGCAAGTGTTGGCGAAGTTCGCGCAAGGTGTCTTTCAAGGTGTGGATATGCTCCAGCACGTGCCAAAGCGTGATGATGCTGTATTGTTGCTTCTCGAAATAGCTTGCCTGCAGACTCGCCTGCAAGTTGGTATGCACTTTTTCTTGTGCCGAAGCCCGCGCCCCTTCGTCAGGCTCTATGCCATCAACGCTCCAGCCTGCTTGTAGGCAAGTTTGGAGAAAGTAGCCCGTGCCACAGCCATAATCCAACAGCGTTTTGGGCAAATGTTCGATGCGTTGCTCCAATAAGCCGAGTTTTTGGCGCAAAGCCCTGCGCCTTACCTGATGATAGAGCCACGAAAGCAAGCCTTGTTGCGTGTCGCTGTGCGAAATGTAGGCTTGAGATTGATAATATTTGCCTATCTCGGCTTCGGTAGGGCGTGGGTTCGTAAATACGAAACGGCAGTCTTCGCATTGCACAAGGGCAAATTCTTCGCCTGAAACGGTGTGGTCTTTGCAAACTTTGTAGGGCAAAAGATGACTGCTTCCACAAAGCGGACAGTGGACAAGTGTTTCCATTGTGCGAAGATAATATTTTCATCAAAATAAACCATATCTTTGCAAATAGTGTTTTGCTACAGGCAACACATTTGTCAATCCCAAAATTCAACCCAACTTTAAAAATTATGGCTCTAAGACTTGGCGACATCGCGCCCAATTTCAAAGCGCAAACCACGCAAGGCGAAATAGACTTCCACGAATGGATAGGCAATAGCTGGTGCGTGTTCTTTTCGCACCCTGCTGATTTTACACCTGTTTGTACTACTGAGCTTGGCACAGTAGCCAAGTACAGAGGCGAGTTCGAGGCGCGTGGTGTGAAAACTATCGCGCTTAGTGTGGACCCTATCGGCTCGCATCAAGATTGGATTAAGGACATCAACGAAACGCAATGCACTATAGTAGATTATCCTATCATTGCAGACGCAGACCGTTCTATCGCCCATGCTTACGACATGATACACCCTAACGCTATTGACAACCTTACAGTGCGCTCGGTGTTTATCATTGGTCCCGACAAAAAAGTGAAACTTACTTTCACGTATCCCGCCGCGATTGGGCGCAATTTTGATGAGATTTTGCGTGTACTTGATGCGTTACAGCTTGCCTCCCAATATCCTGTGGCTACGCCTGCGAATTGGAAAAATGGGCAAGACGTTATTGTAACGTTGGCTGTGCCTACAGAGGACATTCCCGCTAAATTCCCCAAAGGACATACCGTTATCAAGCCTTACCTACGCACTACGCCCCAACCGAATAAGTAACACTAAAAACTTGCCTACATAGAGGCTGTTTGGTTGGGTTATTCACAAACTCGACTGAACAGCCTTTGTTCTTGTATTTTTTGTTGTCTTATCTTTGTGGTAATATTAGGCGCGTTTATTCATAAAAGTATTGCTATCTTGCATAAGAGTAGGCGATCTTACAAAGCAGTGCGAGGTTGAATATAGGCTTCTGGAGGTATTTACAACGTTTGCGGTTTTTTTTAAAATACATTTTTAACAAAAATCTTACATCAACAGTAAGTAAAGCCAGAAATATTATAATAACAAAGAGCGAGGTTCATTTTTGAACCTCTTTTTTATTCAAATCCATAGAAAATTTCAAAATGAGGGTTATTTTAGAAGTATTCTACATAAAAAAGCAAAGGCTTTTTGCCTGCAAACGATTTATGTATGCCATTACTTTCTCAAAATTTAATCTCAAGCACTTTTTCCTAAAATAACATTTTATAAAGATAAATTATTGAAAAATGCTGTTTTTGCGCATAAAAACCAAATAAAATTTGTTAGTATTAAAAAATACATTACATAAGTTTGTTAAAGCAATTTTAACAATTTAACTTTGCACAAAAATAGATTTCTTACGGGGTACTCATGAAAAAAGTTTACAGAGTATTATTTTTTATTGGCTTGCTTACTTCTCTTGCTACTTTTGAGGGTTTGGCGCAAACTCGCCTCCAAAATCCTAAAGTACAAGTGCTTAGTCCCGACAATGTAGCTTCTAAAGCTATTGCTCCCTCCGCGCCTTACATCACGGTTATTCAACATAACAAAATGCCAGCGCATTGGATAGTCCTTACGCCTTCTGAATTTGATGCCCTCAGCAAAGAGGAACAGCAAAACGCGGTTTCCAAACCCGACATCTATATCGTAACGAATGAAGACAAAGAGAAAACAGTCTTAGCACTCAAACGCCAAGAACCTGTGGCTAACCTCCTCCTTCAGCAACCTCTCAAAAAGTAACCTTACCTACCTCTTCTTATATATTCAATGATTATGAAAAAAATTATACTTTTTTCATTCGTGTTTGTCATGTCCATACTCCAAGCGTGGGGACAAGCCGCCTGCCCAGCCAATAATACTTGTGCGACTGCCTACTCGCTCACACCTAATCCCGTTTGTACTACGACTTCTTTTAATATAGCGAGTTGTACAGACGAAGGGGCGACTGGTGATTGCGCTTCAGGAACAACGCAAAAAACAATTTGGTTTCAGTTTGTGGCTTCAGCGACTACCGCCACAGTTACAGTGGTAGGAGGGGCAGGCAGTGATATGGTTGTCGGAGCTTCGTCTGCTTGTGGCTCGGCTACCAGACCTACAGGCGGAACTTGCACAGATATAACGGGTGATGGAGGAACGGAAACGTTGAGTCTTAGCGCACTTACTATAGGCACTACTTACTATGTTAGTGTGTATGAATTTAATGGAGATGCTTCTGGCACAGGCACGATTTGCGTGGTGGGCGCGCCTGCCAATGATGTTTGTAGTGGTGCTATAACGCTTACACCTTCAGCAGGTTGTAGCCCGATTTTGGGAAGTACGAGAGGGGCAAATGATAACAACGAAACAGGAGATTGCACAACAGGTACAGAAAGAGCGGTGTGGTATAAATTTGTGGCTACAAGTGCAACACATGAAATTATTGTAACGGGTACAACAGGATTTGACCCCGTAGTGCAGGTTATCAATGCTTGTGGTTCTGCTACCAATCCTACAGGTGGCGCGTGTGTGAATATTACAGGAGATGCAGGCAAGGAGGTAATTTATATAAGTAGTTTGACGATAGGCAATACTTACTTGGTGCAGGTGCATGATTTTAATGGAGATAATGGGGCGAACAGCAATTTTAATATTTGTGTGAGTACGCCTGTGATACCTAATTGTGGCACAAACCCTACGCCTACAGATGCGTGTGCTTCCGCGCCTCTTATCAACAACTTAGATAGTTTTTGTGGCAGTACAGCAGGTTTTACGATTGATGGGGCGAGTGTTTGCGGTTTTGCTATCAATAATAATTCCTATTTCAGGTTTGTAGCCGCTTCTTCTGAAGTAACGCTGAATTTTTGGCTAACGGGTGGTGGTTCTTGTTCAGATGGTATTCAGATAGCTTTGTTGTCAGGTGCTTGTGGCTCGCTTACTCCTCTTGCCTGCGGGTTAAATCCTACAGGTGGAACAGGGAGTTCAGGCGTTTTCAACGTGGGCGGGCTAACACCCGGCACGACTTATTATGTGATGATTGATGGTTATGCAGGAGATGTTTGTACGTATTCTTTGGCGGCAGTGTCAGGGGTGGCGGCGCAATGTGCTACTTGTGATGTGCCTGCTTGTGCTATCAACAATACTGTAGCTGATGATTATTATACATTGCAAACGGAAACGGTAAATAACGGAAACTGGAATGCTTTTGGAGCTACTGCCGCAACGGGTACGCCTTATACTGCGAATGGTGTGGCAAAAACAGCTTATACAGTTTGTTCGGACATTACAGCTACTTCTTCTACTTTTATAGGGTTTGATTATTTGCTCAATGCGATAGGCAGTGCTACTGCTATAGATGAAATCAAAAATGAGGGTACTTTTACGCTCATAGGTGTAACACAAGAACTTTCTACAGGAGTGTGTACTACGTTGATTCCTTCTGGTACGAATGCCTTTGGTATGCCTGAATTTAACGATACGGGTGGCACTCCCGGTACAACGGCAGGCGCGTTTGACCATACGAAACCTTTGACAGTTTGCTTGTCTTATAGCTTGCCTGCAAGTGCGACTTTGGGCGGAACGATAAGCGGTTTTACTGTGATGGGCTATGGTTGTGCTACGCCTACAGGCATCACTTTGGGAGCTACAGGGGCTTGTTCAGGTACAACTTACACCAAAACGCTTACGGTAAATTTTGACCCTACAGACTTGCCTACCCCTGCAGTAGTGAGCGGAACAAGCAATGTTTCTTTGACAGTAAACGGACAAGTGTTTGCTATCACACCTGCAGAACAAGTGGCAGGAAGCAAAACAATTACTTTGACAGGCTTGAATGCAGACGGGTTAGCAGTGAATTTGGAGGCATACTTTACAACAAGTAGCGGTTGTAAATTTACATTGCCCAGTGCTTATACTGCGCCTACTTGTGTGTGCGCAAGCCCGCCATCGGTTTCTATTGTGGAGTCAAGCGTTACGATTTGTGGAATAACGACTTTCAATTATACAGTAGCTAATGGTCCCGCCACGCTTTCTGATGGCACAGGCACAGGCACACTCTCGACTACGAGCTTGCCTAATGGCACATCTACTTTTACTTATACGCCTTCAGTGGGAGATACAGGCAATACATTTACCATTACAGCTACTATAGCTGACCCTGATGGCGCAGGGGCTTGTGTGGCTTCGTCTGACGCGGTAACTGTTACGGTAAACCCTGCTACGACTGTGAGCATCGCGCCTACTTCAGTATATGCGGGTACAAGAACTATCGTGGCTACAACCAATGTAGTAAGTGGCACAGTAACTTACATTTTCAAAAAGAATGGCTCAACAGTGCAAAGCTCTACTTCTAATGTTTGGAATGCTACAGGACTTTTGCAAAATGATGTAATTACTTGTGAAATAAGCGTGGCAGGTGGTTGTTCGGGTGCTTCGGGTGCTACGTCTAACAGCGTTACAGTGCAAGCTCCTTTAGACCCTAACCTTTGTACGGCAGTGGTGGCGGCGGCAGACCAAAGTGTAAGTTGTGGTACAAGTACAACGCTTACCTCCACTTTGCGCACTATCTACGCAGTAACACAAACATCTTGTGATGCTGTTACAGTTACAAGCCCTACAGCCGTAACTTTGACTGATGATGCGGTAACTGCCAATATTCCTATAGGTTTTTCTTTCAATTTCTTTGGCACACCTTACACAGATTGTCGTATTCACTCTAACGGTATTGTGTCGTTTGGTGGGCAAACTTATACAGGCTATACAGCCGTTACGATTCCCAATGGCGCGACTGCTCCCAACAATTATATAGCAGGTTTTTATACAGATATTAACCCTGCTTGTGGGGGGAGTATTACCTACAAAATGATAGGCACTGCGCCCAATCGCCAATTTGTAGTAACTTATACAGACATAGAGCCTTATTATGATGGTGCTTGTTCTGCTCCTTCGGGTGATGCAGTAAGTTTCCAAATCATTTTGGAGGAAACGACCAATTTGGTGCGTATCATCATGATTAAAGTGCCAAGCACTTTTGTAGCGGGTTTTTCGGGTAGCCGAGTTCCTAATGCTACACAAGGCATCGAGGCAGGTGATGGAAGTATAGCCTTCACAACACCCGGGCGCAACTGGCAAGTTTGGAATAATCCTGGACTTACGCCTGCTTATAGGGATTGCACAACGTTTGGACCCGTGAATTATAGCTCGTCTTTTGTAAATTGGAGAGTGGGTGCTTCGCAAGTTTCTACTTCAAATCCTTATACTTTCAATGCTACAGCTACTACTACTTATACAGGCACATGGAACATAAACGGCACTATGTGTACTGATGATGTGGTTGTTACGGTAACGAACTCAAGCACCATGACGCTTGAAACAGCTACTAATCCTGCGAACTGTACTACGCCTAACGGTACAATTCCTATGACCTTTAGCAACGTGGCAAATGGCACTTATACTGTATCGTACCAAAAAGATGGCTCGCCTCAAACGGCAAGCGTTACTGTGGCAAGCGGTACGGCTACTTTGAGCAACTTGAGCGCGGGTATTTACAGCAATTTTTCTATCAATGTGGGAGGTTGTATTGTGAGTGCAACGGGTTCGCGTACACTTACTACTACCTTGCCTACCATTACATTAGGCACTGCCACCAACTCAACCAACTGCGCTACGCCTGATGGCACAATTCCGCTTACTTTTACCAACGTACCCGATGGCACTTACACGCTTTCCTACACGAAAGACGGCGTAGCTACTACTTCCAGCATAACAGCTACTACGGCTTCTTCAGGTACACTGACTTATACAGGCTCAGGCGGAACTTCTATCAATGGCACATACGGCTCAGGCACCAACATTAGCATTGCTGTTCCTGCCTTACCTGCGGGCGCAGTGGTAACGAGTACAACTACTCGTATTACTTACACATCTATTTCTCCTTCGTTCAGAAGTGAGTTACGTGTGCGTGCTACGCCTCCTGCGGCTGTGGGTAGTTTACAAGACAATTTACAACCTTCTACATTAAGTAGTTCGGGTACGGTAACTAATGCTTCTATAGGAACTTGGGGAACAGGCAATCCTACCGGAACATGGGTATTCGCATTTGCGGAAACAGTTGATGACTCAGGTACAGATGCCAATATTTCGAATATTACTATCACTATCAATTATACAGTAGCGGGTGGTGCTACTTTGAGCGGTTTAGGTGCGGGTACTTACAGCAATTTCTCTATAACAGCATTAGGTTGCACAGGCACTACTACAGCTTCGCGTGTGATTACGGCACCCGGTACGCCTGCCGCTACAGGGGTTACTATCTGCCAAGGCGCAAGTGCGGGAAGTTTGACTTCTTCAGCAGTTTGTACCACTACTACTACTATAGCACAAGGGGCTACTTTTAACACAGGAACTTTGGCTAACACTGACCCCCGATGGTATAGAAATAGTTCGGGGACTACTTGTGATGCTACTACAGGAAACTTTGAATATTACGATATTTTTACTTTTACAGTTTCTACTACGGGAAGTTACACATTCAATATGTGTACAACAGGGACGGATTGGGACGGACATGCTTCTTTGTATCAAAATGCCTTTGATGCTTCAAATCCTTGTGGTACGCCTGCCAATTTTATAAGTGCCAATAATGATAGCAATACAGGAGGAAGTTGCGAAAATGATCCTCGTATAACAGCCACACTTACAGCAGGCACTACCTATATTTTAGTAACTACAGGCTTTAATTCTGCGGCACTAGGCAACTATGGTTGGACATTTTCGGGACCCGCAAGTGCTACACTTATTACACCTCCACCCACCACTATCCAATGGTACACAAGCGCGTCAGGTGGCACAGCGATAGGTTCGGGTTCGCCTTTCAATCCTGTAGGCGTAGTGGGTTCGGGTTTGGCAAATACCAATACAGCAGGCACAACGACATTTTATGCGGCTTGCCCAAGTGACCCCGCTTGTAGGACAGCAGTAAGCTATGTTATCACGCCTTCGCTCACGCCTACCGTAAGCATCGCGCCTTTCAATGTGTTTGCGTCTTCCTTTCCTACTTCGCAGACTATCACAGCGACAGCCACCAATGCAGGAACGGCTACTTTGAATTATGATTTTAGAAAAAATAGTGTTTCGCAACAAAGCAGTGCATCTAATGTTTGGAATGCAACGGGGCTTGCTTTGGGTGATTTGATAACTTGTGTCGTAACCGTAACGGCAAACAATGGCGCGTGTATCAATACGAGTTTTACCTCTGCTACCTCGAACACAGCCACAGTAAGAACCTCGCCTAACCCTTCAGGCTTGCGTGGCAATGCCCTTACCTACAACGGCACGAACCAATCGGTAAGCGTACCCGATATGAATTTGTTGGATATGACAAGCAATTATACGCTTGAAGTGTGGGCAAAATTTGGTTCTATCGCGGCGGGTACACAAGCCATTATAAGCAAAAATACAGGTAGCGACAATGGCTATTATTTGAGTCGCAATGGCTCTGCACTTGTGTTTGATGGTATGACTACAGGCGGTTCGATAATCAATGCAACCGACTGGCATCATATCGCAGTGGTAAACGACAATGGCACAAGGCGTTTGTATGTGAATGGTTGGGAACAGGCTTTGTCTGGCTCGCCTATCGCGGTGGTTGCCAATACGCAAAACTTGTCTATAGGCTATGATGCGAAAACAAATACTTATTTCAATGGACAAATTGATGAAGTGCGCATTTGGAGTACGGTTCGAAGCCAATTCACGTTGCGCGAAAATATGCACCTTGTTCTTTCGGGCTTGGAGTCTAATTTGGTGAGTTATTACCAATGCAATCAAAGTGCAGGAACTTCGCTTACGGACATCATTAGCCAAAACCACGGCACATTGCAGAACTCGCCACCTTGGGGCATCTCTCATGCTAACGTGGGACGTGGCACAAGCAACACAATAGACGTAAACTCATCAGGATTAAAAACCTTTACCAATAGCACGAATTGCAAACTCAACTTTTCGGGTGCCTTGCCTATGGGGGACGTAGTGGTGTCAAGAGTGGAAGGCTTGCCTGCGGGTGTGAATTTGGTAACGACCAACGGCACTATCATCAGTGTATATACAAAGTATTATTGGGTTATCAACAACTTTGGTACTACCAATACGGGGCTAACGGTTTCGCCTACTTTCATACTCGGACCTAATCAAATCTCGCCTACCGAAACGCTGAGTGGCTTGAAAATGGATAAGCGACCTACTAACCAAGATATTGCTTGGACTGCCTACAATGCCCAAACGTTTGTGAATATCACTACAGGCGAGGTTACCTTTACAGATATTGATGGTTTTAGCGAGTTCGTTATTCATTCGGAGGAGAGTTCGCCCTTGCCTACCACCATGCTTGCCTTCGCAGGCGAGCGCAAAGATGCGGAAAATGTGATGCTTCGTTGGAATACCAACTTGGAGATGAACAACAAAGGCTTCGAGGTGCAGGCAAGCACAGATAAGCAAAATTTTGAAATGGTTACGTTTGTAGATGGCAAAGGCGACATCAATACACCCGCACAATACAATCTCTTGGTAGCCAATGCAAATGATGCTTACTACCGACTGAAGCAAGTAGATAATAATGGCAACTTTACGTACAGTGCCATTGTGTTCATAGCAGGCGAGATGGGAGATTTGATTGTGTATCCAAACCCGACAAAAGGCGAGATAAACCTTCGCTTGGGCAACATTAACCGCCTCAATGACAACCTAAAAATAAAACTGTACGACCTCGCAGGCAAGCTCATCTTTGAAACAGAAGCCAAGTGGGAAGTAGCCGAGCAGAACTTAAAACGATTTGTGTTTGACATACAGGCAAACGGACAATACATCTTGTCTGTCCACACACGCGGAAAATCATTCAAAAAAAAGATACAGGTTATCAAATAACATACTACAACAGCCAAGCGAAAGTTTGGCTGTTTTTTGTTACATACAATATAAGTGCATTGTTGAGCAATATATTTTTAAGCATTTGATACTTATTATTTTCAAAAGCGTCATTGTTTGCAATCAATCAAGCCTATAACTAAAGTAAAATGTCATTGTTTACAATCAATCAAGCCTATAACCGAAGTAAAGTATCATTGTTTGCAATTAATTAAGCCTATAACTAAAGTAAAGTATCATTGTTTACAATTAACCAAGACTATAGCCAAAAAAAAGTATCATTGTTTACAATCAATCAAGCCTATAACCAAAGTAAAGTGCCATTGTTTACAATCAATAAATACTATAATTAAAATTAAGTATAGTTGTTTAAAATTTTTATCTACTTTTTTATTAAGACTTATGCAATGTATCACAGACGGCTTGTCTGTGTTACAACGTGAGTTCGGAATTAGATTTAAATATAAAATATTGTAAATCAATGGATTGAATAGGCTTGCCCCAGCGGGGCTATATCTTTGTAGCCCTATAACAATAAATAAATATCTTTGTTCTATGATGTATTTATATATGTTGCTGTTTTTGCTAAGTAGTTGTATGCAAACCTCCTCCGAACAACAAGCAGGCGAGTCGCTTGATTTCTCGCTCAAAATCATAGTATCCGAAAAGTCGAAAGATAGCTACAACACTATCCGCACTTGGCGCGTACAAGATAACAAACTTGCCTACACCGAAGCCAGCACGGGCAGGCGAGCAGGCAAGGACAAAGTACAGACAACGCAGGAACTCTCGCCTGAAAAAATAACTGCCTTGCAAGATGTGATAGACAGTTTTTTGCAACAAAATATAGCCATTCCCAAACATACTGAATTTAATACGCCTTACAATGCCACAAACTGCGTGTGGGAATTGCAGAAGGGAGGCAAGACCTTTCGAATAGAATTGTACGACCTCTCAAAAAACATAACTGAAGACCGTATTTATCAAAAACTGCAACAAATAACACAAATACTGTCCTAATTTACTTATATGAAACTCACTCCTGAAGCCCTACAAGACGAAACGCGCTACCACTTGGTAGAAGAACTCGAACACGCTGAACTTGTGCCTTTTGTGCAAAAATATATGTACCGCCTCAATGCGGTTTCTGTCTTTTTTTGGACTATGAATATAGCCATTTTGGTCGTGTTGGCTATGCAGGTAGGCAAGGATTTTGCCCGCGACACTTTCGATTTTGCTATCATAGCATCTTCTATCAGTTTTGGTATCTTGGCTACCTTTGTGGTGGGCATTGTGATACACGAAAATATCCATTTCCTTGCCTACAAAGCCGTAGGAGCGCGTCAGGCTTCGGTCAAATATGAATGGCGCAAAATGATTTTCTTGTGCGTGGCAGATAGGTTTGTAGCCAGCAGTCGTGCCTTTTTTTGGGTGGCGATTTTGCCTTTCCTACTCCTGACTGTAGCGGTAGCCTTGCCTATGTTTTGGGCAGAAGGCGGTTGGTTTTATTTTTGGGGCGGGGCTTTGCTGATGCACACAGGCGCGTGCAGTGGCGATTTCGCGTTGTTGAGTTTCCTGTACGAACACCGCAGGCAAGAAATTTATACCTTTGACGAGATGAGCGAAAACAAAAGCTACTTCTATGCAAAAATCCAAAAAACTGCGTAATTTTGTGTGCGTTGTAAAAAGTGCGTATTGCATTTTATACATTTCTATTCAGCAAAAATAATATGCGCTTTCTCATGTTGCCCACACCCAACCGTTATGCAGTCCTCGACCTTGGCACTAATATTTTCCATCTGCTCATTGTAGAATTGGAAGAAGGCGCGGAAGCGTTCAAAACCCTTTACAAAGAAAAGATTTCTGTCAAAATAGGTAAGGGCGGTATCTCGCAAGGCATCATCAACGAAGAAGCACAAAAGCGCATCATGCAAGCCTTCCACCGCTTCGCAAGCACGCTACAAAGCTACGAAGTGCCAAGCCATAAAATATACGCCACCGCCACAAGTGCCTTTCGAAGTGCCAAAAATGGACACGAGATAGCCTTCCGCATTTATCAAAACTTTGGCATACAAATCAGCATCATCAAAGGCACAGAAGAAGCCCAATACATCTACGAAGGCATACGCCAAGCCGTAAGCCTGAAAGACAAAACCGCGCTTATCATGGACATTGGAGGCGGAAGTGTGGAACTCATTTTGGGCAATGCGACCAAAATATTTTGGAAACAAAGCTTCGAAATAGGCGGGCAACGCCTCTTAGACCAATTCATGCGCACAGACCCCATTTCGCAATTAGACCTACAGCGCATGGAGCTTTATTTGGAAACGGCTTTGCTCGAACTGACGCAAATACTGTTCAGGCACACGCCCCAAATGCTCATAGGCTCGGCAGGGGCTTTCGAAACCGTTGTGGCTATGGCGCAATATCGCCAAGAGCAAAGAATAACCTTGGTAGATGAACATGGCGAAATGATAGAAAAGTCGGTTCGAATAGACAAGGACGATTTTTATAAACTCTATCAACAAATCATCATGTCCAACCACGAACAACGAAAAGCCATCGAAGGTATGCTCGACATACGTGCCGATATGATTGTCGTGGCAATGGCTTTGATAAAGTTTGTACTCGAAAAAGTGAACGTACAACATTTCTTTGCCTCTGCCTATTCGCTCAAAGAAGGCGTTTTGTTCAACAAGATTTTGCAAATAGAAGGGTAATTTTTTGTAGGCAAGGCTTGCCATTTTGCGAAAAAGTTGTATTTTTGTTACAAATTTATTTTACCCCTTGATATATGACTACTCCCATTCAAACAGAAAGACTCAAGTTGGATTTGATAGCGTGGATTGCGCAACTAGACCAAGTTGATGCTTTAGAGCGTATTTTGGAGCTTAAAAAACAGTTGGAAACGCCTGTCGTCTTGCCTACCAAGCCGAAAAGAACCTATTTATACCAAGATGTGGTAGCCATAGCCAACCAATATCCGCCTGACAAACGCTGGACATACACCGAACTTGTGCGTGTCTTTCCTGCTAACCTCAAAGTAAAAGTAGAAATTCTTAATAATGCACTTTTTATTGAACCTTCTTCTGTCATACATCAAATGGTTTCGAGTGATATTGCTTGTGAAATAACTAATTTTGTTACCCAAAAAGAATTAGGCGAGGTCTTACACGCCCCTATGGATACTAAGTTTGATGAGGATAATTTACTACAACCCGATATTTTATTTGTTGCAGTTACGAGATACAATATTTTGAAAAAAAAATATATCAATGGCGCACCCGACCTTGTCATCGAGATAATCTTACCTACCAATAAGAAGCAGGAGAGAGAAGAAAAACACGCCCTTTATGAGCGTACAGGCGTAAAGGAATATTGGACTGTATTTCCCAAAAAGCGCACTATCAAGGTAGAAACCTTAGAAGAAGGCAAGTTTCAGACCTACTGCGAAGGCAAGAAAACAGGCGAGATACGTTCCAAGATTTTAGAGGGCTTTTCCATAAAGATAGAAGACATTATGCCCGAAAGTTTGTTTGAAAATGAGGAGAAGAAGAAAAAGAAAGGAGGGAATTGATATTTTTTAGGTGTCAAAAGGCAAGTTATTTTTTCACTCCCTATGCTTGATGGGGTACTAAGGTAAAAGGCACTTGCACATCTTCTGCATATTCCTCACCTGTTTCTAAGCAATCCAAATCGCTTTCGATGTAATGCCAAAAAATGCTTATCTGCCCATTTTTATTGAGTTGGTAATGTCCTAAAAGGTCGAATAACTCCAAGAAACGCCTGCTTGAAGTTGTATCGATGTAAACCAAATTACAATGTAGCTCGATAGTATTTCCTACATTTTCGAAATAAGTAGATAACCAGCCTGTAATGAGTTCAAAAAACTCGTTTATGTTTTGGATAGCAAATGTTTCACCCTCATACAAGTTCTGAAGGAAAATAACATTGGTTACTTCTCCTTGCAGTATTTGAGTACATTCGCCACCTATAAAACACACACCCGTTTCTGCGTTCAGGTCTATGCTGGGCGTACATTCACTTGGAGGAAGATATAGATTTTTCATACTGTTTAGTTATTACGTATCGATATGCGTTTACAGGCGTGTAAATATACGCCCTCCCACAGAGAAAAGCAAATAAACCCTGAAATATTTTTTTTAATGTAAATGTTTGATAAACTGTTATTTGAATGAGGGTGAATAGGCGATTATTGTAATGCTTTGTACTGTTGCTGAACTTGGAATGCTGTGTTGGCTTGCCTCCTTTTCGAAGTATGATTTTTTGTAGGTTTATCAACATTATTTCACTTTTTTCGCGTTGCATTTCCACATAAAATCTTGTATAAGAAAATGCGTTGTAGCGGTCAGTACGTTGAAACATAACAGCAGGCAAGGCAACCCAAAAGGGCAAACGCCACACGAAATAATAAAGGCGGATTTTCATTGTTGGCGTGGCAAAACGTGGAAATGATGTGTATAAAAAATCATAGTATCTTTTTCAGGCAAATATTTGTGCGAATATTTGATTTTTAAATCTACTGTTTGCTTGCCTGCTCGTAGTTTTGGCAAAGTGAAATCTCCATGTTTATCTTTATTCAAAATGCCATTTACCCAAATACTCTCTACCCAATAATCCCTCTTCTGCGAGTCGCAAAATAACTTGATTGCTAAATGTTCTCCTTCTCGTAAGGTATCCGCAGACTGCACAGCCAACAGAGGCGAGCCAACAAAACAAATAATATCCCTCGACATATCATTCGCGCCTATTTTTCGAAGAAAATAACGCTCCCAATACAAAATACGGATTTTTGGGTTAGGAATTGCTTGCATCTCTCGCTTTTTTTCTTTCCATTCCTTCGCAATCATCAAAGGCTGTAATTGTGTTTGTATATATTGTTCGTGTGTGGCAATGTTGGTGCATTTTTTTGTTTTTTGCCGAACTTCACACGCCATTTTTACAGCCGTCAGTCCTTCAGGCGAGTTCCCTTCTTTGATTACTTTTCGCTCCAAAGCCCGTAGCGCAATTTGATTGCTTTTTTCGAGTTCTTTCTCTATCCTTGCCTCCATGTCTGTCAAACGTTTTTGGCGCAGGGCTTCGCGTTTGTCTTGGCAGGCAAGGCAGGAAAGCATACAAAACAAAAGGGCATAATATCGAAGATGCATACCGCCTTATACTACTCGAACCGCTTAAAACGGAATACAGTCTTGCCTACCAAACAAAAACACACCCTTGAAAGAGTGTGTTATAAGGAGAAAATTACTCATCTTCATTTTTCTTGAACAGTGAGTCGACAAATTCGCGTCTGTTGAATATTTGGAGGTCGCCTATGCCCTCGCCTACCCCAATGTACTTAACAGGGATTTTGAATTGGTCGGAAATGCCTATCACTACGCCTCCTTTGGCTGTGCCATCGAGTTTGGTAATGGCTAAAGCTGTAACGTCTGTTGCTTCGGTAAAGGCTTTAGCTTGTTGAAAGGCGTTTTGCCCTGTACTGCCATCAAGCACCAACAAAACTTCGTGAGGGGCGTTGGGCGAAACTTTTTGCATCACGCGCTTGATTTTGCTTAGTTCGTCCATAAGGGGCTTTTTGGTTTGTAGCCTTCCTGCGGTGTCGACTATGACCACGTCTGCGCCTAATTCTGTTCCTTGTTTTACGGCATCAAAGGCTACCGAAGCGGGGTCTGTGTTCATGCCGTGGTCTATCACAGGCACACCTACTCGTGTTCCCCAAATTTTGAGTTGGTCGACTGCGGCGGCACGAAAAGTATCGCCTGCCCCCAAGACTACTTTCTTGCCTGCTTCGTGGAATTGGTGGGCGAGCTTGCCTATGGTGGTGGTCTTGCCTACCCCGTTCACGCCCACAACCATGATAACGTAGGGTTCGTTCATTTCGGGGATAGAGAAACTTGTAGCGTCAGAGGAGTTATTTTCGGTAAGCAAGGTAGCTATTTCGGCACGCAAGATATTGTCCAACTCATTCGTACCCATGTACTTGTCGCGTTTTACCCTTGCTTCGATGCGCTCTATGATTTTCACAGTGGTATCAAAACCTACATCAGCTTGCACCAAAATTTCCTCCAATTCGTCCAATACTTCTTCATCAACGCTTGACTTACCTGCAATGGCTTTGGTAAGGCGCGAGAAGAAATTGGTTTTGGTTTTTTCCAAACCTTTGTCTAAGGTTTCTTTATTTTTTTTATTGCTGAAGAAGTCGAAAATGCCCATTTTTTTTTGATTTTAGAAGGTTTTATGATGGTATGGTTGAGTGTTGTATGGTTTATTTGTTCACGTATTCCTTTAGGCGAGCTTTTGAGGGTGTGTCTTTGAGGTAATAGATGTCCACTTTGTCGCCTACTTTGTATTTCTCAAACTCGGCATTGTTTACTATTAGCTCGGCAGATGTATAGTTTCCTAACTTGCCTGCATCAGGGTTTCCTAAGCTATTGATGATGTCATCAACATTTTTCTTGTCCTTTTTTTCAGGTTCGGGTTTAGGTTTTTCTTTGTTGGGTTGTGTAAAGAAATTGACGCGGAAAACGGTTTGCGTAGAGCGTTTGCTTTTGCGCTTTTCAAGTTTTTCTAAAATGGTGGCTTGGGTAAGCACGCCATTTTTCTTGAACTCCTCGTTATTGTCGCAAGAACTGAACAACAAAACGGCACATAGTAGGCAAGCAAGGTTTTTCATAAGATTTACATATTGGGTAATAAGATTAGAATAAAGAAGGTTGTACTTTCTTGTCTTTTTTGTCGGTAGGCAAGTTTATTTTTTCGTTTTGCAGACGTTGATTGCCTATTTCCACATAAGCGGGATTTATTTCAAAGCCTATAAATTGTCTATTCAAGTTCTTCGAAGCTACGGCTGTAGTACCGCTTCCCATAAAAGTATCCATGATGATTTGACTTTCTTTCGTGGTTAGTTTTATCAAAAATTCAATAAGTTCTACAGGCTTTTGCGCTTCATGATAACGCCCTTCGTGGTCGTTGAAGCCAAATTCTAACATATTGGTAGGACTTGCTCCGTTTATCTTACAATCTTCTGTGTTGATAGCCCCCACTCCATTTGCCAAAATATTGTCCGTAATGGTTATTTTGTACGGCTTGAAAAACCACGCGATAGGTTCATAAATAGGAGCTAAATTCCCAAGCCTCCAGCCTTCCCATTCCTCTTGTTCTTTCCCTAATCCTCTATTTTCCAATACAATATTCAATCTTTGCGCTCTATGGTGTGCCGATTGTTTTTTCCAAGCCAACACATCTTTTAATAAAAAACCGCTTTCTTCAAAAGCGTTGATAACATGGTGTAGGGTACGCCTCGCACCAAACACAAAAGCAGAAGCCCCTTCTTTCATCAAAGGCATCAAAGCAGAAGCCCACGAAAAACACCATTCTTCATATTCTTTGCCACTGTTTCGGTCAGCAGATGACCAACCATTGATAGGTTTCCCTCTTCTTTTAAACCCGCTCTTGCCTTCTTGGGCAGGCGAGCTACCCAATAGTGCGGAGTTGGTGTTGTTGTGTAAAACGTCCCATTCGTCCAAATTGATTCCATAAGGAATATCTGACAAAAAAAGGTGTATGCTCTCTTTTTCCAACTATGGCAGAAACTCTCTGCAATCTCCACAAGTAATTTTGTTCAAAAAATCGTTGTTCATCTACTCAATTTGATTAACCAAATTAAACATTAATTCACCGCCCAATCGCTCAAACGCCTATGCGATTCGGGGAAATAGCCTATCACGATTTCTTTTTTGGAGATGCCGTTTTCGACCAAGCGGTCTGCTATGCTGTATTCCATTTTGTCTTCTTGCAACCAAACTTTATCGCCTATGATATCCACATGGAACAATAAGTTGAAGATGCGATGATAGCCTTCCCAACCCATAGCAATAATTTGGTAGTGCTTGTTTTCTTTGTCAGCAACCAATACAAAGTCAAGGTGTTGATTGGCAGGCTGTTGCAAATCTTTCAAATACTCTTGCAGAGTTTGTTGCAAGATATGTTCTATCTCGGCTATTCTTTCCATGACAAGATGCTGTTTTCTTCTGGGTTAAACAAAATTAGGTTTATTTGTAAGTCTTGTATGATTTTTTGAATAAACTCAAACTTTATGATTTTATCATACGCGAATATAGGCATAGCAAGATATATTTTGCGTTGTAAATTTTTGTAATTGATAATCACTTCATAACTTTTGTATTGCCCGCTTGCGAGCATAAAGTCATGAATGATAGAAGGATTCAAAAAACTCTTTACTTCTACTGCGATTTTAGCTGTCCCTTGTTCTGCAAAGATGACTTTCTCCGCTCCCAAATCAGTCGCTACTCCACCCTCCTCTCTTGTCAATAGGGTAAGAGGATCATCTGTTATTTGCCACCCATCTTTGATAAGTGCGTTGCGCACATTTTCATGTAATGTATCTCTTGCCATAATGATTGGTTATAAAAATCACTTCAAAAGCCCCAACAAATATTCGCCATAGCCACTTTTGAGCAAAGGTTGGGCTATTTCGGCAAGTTGTTCGGCATTGATGTAGCCCATTTTGTAGGCGATTTCTTCGGGGCAACCTATCTTGAGTCCTTGCCTTTCTTCTATCACTTGCACGAATTGTCCCGCTTGCATCAAGGAAGTGAAAGTGCCTGTGTCGAGCCAAGCTGTGCCTCTGTCTAAGATGCCAACGGAGAGCTTGCCTGCCTGTAGGTAAGCCTTGTTTACGTCTGTTATTTCATATTCGCCACGAGGCGAGGGCTTGAGCGAGTGCGCTATTTCTATCACGTTGTTGTCGTAGAAGTACAGCCCCGGTACAGCATAATTGGATTTGGGAACTTTGGGTTTTTCTTCTATAGATACAGCACGAAAGTCTTTGTCAAACTCCACTACGCCATATCTTTCGGGGTCTGAAACGTGGTAGGCAAAAACGATTCCGCCATTGGGTTCGGTGTAGTTTTGCAATAGCCCTTCTAAGCCTGTGCCGTAGAAAATATTATCGCCCAATATCAACGCTACGCTATCCTTGCCTACAAAGTCCTTGCCTATCACAAACGCCTGTGCGAGTCCATTGGGTTCGGGCTGAGGTGCATACGAAAAAGAACAACCCAAACGCGAGCCATCGCCCAATAATTTTTGGAACAAAGCTTGGTCTTGGGGTGTAGTGATTATCAATATTTCGCGTATGCCCGCACTCAAGAGCGTAGAGAGCGGATAAAAAATCATGGGTTTGTCATACACGGGTATCATTTGTTTGCTCACTGATACGGTAAGAGGGTGTAGGCGAGTGCCAGAGCCACCTGCGAGGATAATACCTTTCATTGCGTTACGGGAGGAGTTTCAGTTTTGGTAACAGTAGCTCTTGGAGCTTTGATAGGTTCAGGAATTTCTATGTAAATGAGTCTTGAACCTTCACTTAGTTTGATAGGATAGGACGAAATGGGTTGATAATCTGTTTTGCCTTGCCTCACAAATATAGGCACAATGCGCTGTCTTTTGTTGTGCAGGGCAATAAATTTCTCCATTTTTTCCGTAGTTTCAAAATCAAGGTCTATTATCTTGATATTATTCATTTTCGCGGCGCGTTCAAGGCTTGTAAAGTTCCAGTGAATAGCGCGGAAAAGCAGGTTTTGAGGCAAGGACACACTCGCCGACTGCCATTCAGCTTTGGAAATGAGGCGCAAGCTGTGTTCATCGTCCAATTCAGCCCCAAAGAGTTTACAAGCTTTTTCGTTCATCACATCATTTTCACTCATCGCCAAAAAATACCCGTATCTACTCAAATCTAATTGCTCTAACACTTTTTTATCCAAAATATCGCCTTGATAGACCGAGAAGTCATATTTGGGGATAATCTTTTTCTTATCAGGGTCAGTGATAAGTACAGGCACTTTTTTCTCTGTCAAGTATTTGGCTATGAGGTGTGTGATTTCATTATCGCCCAAAATGATAAATCCGTTGGGTTCTGTGATGCCTTCCGAGCCTTTGGGCATAAAGTAGCGAATGAAATAACCGCTTGTCATACTCGTTACCAACGCCATAATAACCAACGCCACAAACATATATTGGTCTATCAGTCCCGCTTGGTAGGCAAGAGTAGCCAAGATAATTTCCATAGCTCCGCGTGCATTCATACCAAAACCTATCGCCAATGCTTCATTTACTTTGAAACCGCTCAATCTTGCACCTAAACTACAGCCTACTGTTTTGCTAAAAAACGCCATGACCATAATGATAGCCACTAAGCCAAAATCAAAGTTTTGAATAAAATTGACCTTCAAACCTATGGAAACAAAAAACAATGGCGCGAATATATTGCTCACAAAGTCGTGGATAATCTCTTTTGTTTTTTTGCTCATGTGGATAGAGTCACCTAAGGCAATGCCCACAATGAACGCCCCAAAAATGGCGTGTATGCCTATAGCTTCAGTAAAAGAAGCTCCCAAAAAGCCTAAAGTAATGGAAAAAGATAAAATACCACCAGGAAAGGAAACTTGTTTATTTACCCAAGGCAAAATACGATTGAAAAGCCTTCGTCCTAAGGTAAGCATCAAAATTGCAAACAAAACTGTACCTATGATAGTGTATTCTATGTGTTGCCCTGCATGACCAGAAGAGGCGTTCAACATACCCAAGACCAATGAGAAAAATACCCACCCCAATACATCATCTATCATAGCAGAAGCTATAATAAGCATACCCACATTGGACTTGAAAAGCCCTAAATCCATCAAAGTACGCGCTATGACAGGCAAGGCTGTAATAGATAATGCTGTGCCAATAAACAACGAAAAAATAAGGCTACTTTGTTGTAATCCAAAAAGTGAAGGAATAAAATAAGTAATACCAAAGCCTGTAGTAAATGGAAATAATATACCTAAAACACTTGTAGTCAATGCTTTGCGTCCTTGATGTAATACAATCCTAAGCTCTACTTCAAGCCCTGCCACAAAAAGTAATAGTACCACAGACATAGAGGTAAGCCCATGCAAAGCGAGTGGCGTTCCCCCTTTCTTGGGAAATAGGTAAGCTAAAGCATCTGGAAATAGCGTTCCCAAAACAGTAGGTCCCAACAAAATTCCTGCGATAAGCTCTCCAATCACTGCTGGTTGCTTTAGTTTTTTCATCAACTCGCCAAAAAGTTTCCCTAAAGCCAACATGATGCTGATTTGTAGGAAAAAAATTACTATTTCGTGGTGCGATAAGGTAGGCATACTCAAAAACAAGTAGTATCTTTGGAAGAATAAAAGAGCTATGTTATTGCAAAGTAACTACCTTTTTTTGTGAATAGCAAACCCCAAAAGTTTTTTCCTAATCGATAGGAATTTTCGACATTTTTTTGTATATTTGTGCAAAAATAACGCCCCACATCAAAATCTACCTAATATGCAAGTTACCCAATCTTATGCTCGCCCAAGCACTGCCTCCACCGACTCGCAAGGCATGAAGTTTGACTTTTCGGCTGAACTTTCGCGCAAGCCTGTTTCGATACACGCCATGATAAAGGAAAGTTTGGGCTATGCTCGCCTGATGCTTGCCTTGCGCCAAGTAGTCAAAAGCGATTGGCGACCTAAACAAAAAGACCATACCGCCTACCAAGAGTGGGTTATGGAACGATATATAGAAGAACTGCCTGCTCACCTCAAGAACATAGAGGCTAAAAAGGCTCTCCTGCTCGAACAACGTGAAAAGCTAAAACTTAGACAAAAAGCCCTCAGAAAGGAACTCAAACCCATAGAAACAGCCGTTAATAAGTCGCGCTACGAATATTATCAATGGCTCTACAAGCACGATAGGGACAAATGGATGGCACTTGACCCCGTGATTAGCGTTCACCCTGACGCAGTTATTTTTGAGGGTTTTTCCATTGATGAGTCTTCGTATGGGCGCGTGAGTGTGCCTTCCAATTTGTTGGAAACTTTTGGCGATATTCAATTTGGCACAACCAATATAGACTTTAGCCAAGCTCTTGCTGATGAGATTTATCGTGTCAGGAGCTACCGCCCCGCGTGGCTGAAAGTGGCTTTTGAAAAAGTAGAATTAGCCACGAACATGGGTTCGAATGTGGAAAAGAAAATCGACTTGCCTGAAACATGGGTGCGTGGTTTCTTGCAAGTGCAATCCGCTTCAACACTTGATGGCACAGATTTAACGCTTCATTCTCAAACACTTAGCCGAGTTTTGTATGAAATAGAGCGCAAATATGAGCAGGAAAGCCCGCGTTCTATCCGCTTCTTGCTTACACCCAACGAGCCTATCAAAATAGTGATTGACCCTTGGGGCATTGAGGTAGTGGATACGCACATTTACACAGGCGAGCAAGCACAAGAAATTCGCCTTTGGGGACGCAGAAGATTGTTTGTGTTGAAAGACCTCCTTCCTTACTCCGAAAAAGTGAATGTGAAACTGCTCGGAACGGGTATGCCTTCTTATTGGACAGTGCAAATGCCTGAAAATGGACACAGGTTTGATTTGGGGCTTTCAGGTTGGACAGCTAATGATTGGTCAGGCAAGGCTAACTTCGACTTGCTTGCCTCCACAGGAAGCGCGAAAAACGTGGACATCAGCAAAGTAGAAAAGGTTTTGATTCAAAAACTCGCTACTACGCCTGCCGAAATAGCGCAAATCTTGAACATAGACCGCGCTAATGCGACTTTTGCCTTGCAAGAATTGGCGAAAAATGGACAAGCTATGTACGACCACCTCACAGGCACATATCGTTGGCGACAACTGCTACAGCAAGACATCAAACTCACGGAAACAGAGGAAGATGAACGCTTGAAAGTGGCTACGAACCTTGTGCGCAACAAAAATGTAGAAATATTATCTGAAAATGAACTTGACAATGGTTTGTATGAATACAAACTTGGCGTGCAAAGCAAGAACTCGAAAGGCGATAATTTCTTTTATCAGCCCACCATTCAATTAGACAAAGATGGGCGTATCAAACTTGCCGAATGTGGTTGCTCGCATCACAGACGCAATAAACTTCGCCAAGGTCCGTGTGCGCACATTATGGCTTCAGTGCTTTGGATTTCAAGAAGCAAATAGTCTGTTCAAGACAACAAAAAAGGCTACCCTTTCGGATAGCCTTTCTTTTTTTTATGAGATATGCCTATTGTTTGATAGCTTCGGGTTCTTTCGTAACTTGCTTGTCATTCTTGCGTCCTACAAGGTCAAGAACAATAGGCGAAGCCACAAAGATAGATGAATACGTACCGAATACAATGCCTATCAACAAAGAGAAGGAGAAACCACTCAATGCCGCGCCTGCGAAGGTAAGCAAGATAACTACGTTCAAAATGGTAGTAGTACCTGTTACGATTGTTCGGCTCAAGGTATCATTGATAGCGAGGTTCAACTGCTTACCGAAGTCTGCGCGATTGATGTCGCCTGAGAACTCACGGATACGGTCAAACACAACCACAGTATCGTTGATAGAGTAACCTACCACAGTCAAAAGTGCTGCAATCAATACTTGGTCTATCTCAAACACAATGCCTATGGATTGCATAATAGAGATGAACGCCAATACTATCACTACGTTGTGGAACAACGAAATCATTGCCGCCACACTATAACGCCAGTTGATAAAGCGAGCCAAGATATACACCGCCATAGCAATCAATGCCAAAATAACGGCTAAGTTTGACTTATAGAGAATATCTGCCGCGATAGTCGATTCTGTTTTGGAGCTACTTTCAACTTTAGGTGTTTTGGTACTAAATTTCTTCAGACCATTCTCCAATTTACTACGCACTTCTGCATCAGCTTTTTCGCTTCCGTCATTGGTAAGGTAAGTAGTTGTAACTTTTACTTGGTTACTTCTGCCATACGTTTTTACTTCTACACCAGACTTAAATTCTTTCTGCATTTCAGCACGCACATCACCCGCAGGGATTGTTTCGCTGAAAGAAATAACATAAGAACGACCGCCTTTGAAATCCACGCCAAGCGTGAAGCCTCCGTTTACGATTGTCAAAACTGCACCCACTACTACTATAGCTGTAGAGAATAGGTAAGCCTTTTTGCGCAAGCCTACAAAGTCGAAGTTAGTACGACCAAAAGAGTTGTCGAATAGAATAGAGTTGAAAGTAAGGTTGCGTTTGTCCTTGCCTACCCACCATTCTACGATAAGGCGTGTTACGAATACGGAGGTAAGCAATGATGCCGCGATACCCACCATAAGCGTTGTAGCAAAGCCCAATACGGGACCTGTACCAAATACGAACAATATCAAACCTACCAAGAAAGTAGTAATGTTGGAGTCTAAAATAGAGCTAAACGCCTTTACGAAACCTATTCTGATAGCTTCGCGCAAGCCTAAGCCTTGACGCACTTCTTCGCGTATCCTTTCATAAATAAGCACATTTGCATCAACAGACATACCTACTGAAAGCACCAAACCTGCAATACCTGAAAGCGTTAGCACAGAGTTGAACTGCGCCAAAATGCCCATGGTAAAGAACAAGTTGATGAACATAGCAATATTCGCAAATGTACCTGCCAAGCTATAATACAAGCTCATGAACAAGAACACCACCACAATACCACCTATGATAGAGTAAATACCTTGTTGCACTGACTCTGCACCCAAAGAAGGACCTACTACGGCTTCTTCTACGATGCGTGTAGGCGCGGGCATTTTACCTGATTTCAAGATGTTTGCCAAGTCGGTTGCTTCTTCTACTGTAAAGTTGCCTGTGATAGAAGAATTGCCGTTAGGAATTTCGCCTTGTACGGTAGGGGCAGAATACACCGCATTATCCATTACTATAGCTATACGCTTTTGTATGTTTTCGCGGGTTACTTTGCGCCATTTTTTCGCGCCTGTAGTATTCATGCTCATGCCTACGCTTGCGGTAGCCGAGCCTTGTTGATAATCTACATAAGCACTGTTTACTACATCACCTTCAAGGATAGGTTTTCCGCCTGCACTCTTTTTCAAGAAGAACAAGGTAACACGCTGTGTTTCATCAGCTTTTGATTCCCAAGCAGGTTTGATGTTAGAAGGGAAAGCCTTAGAGTCTGCCATAAATTTGTTAATTTTGGCAGTATCACGCACAAGTGCATTCAACCCCTGCTGACTGATACCAAACAAGTTCGCGTATTTGCTAGGCTTCTTGTTGGTAGTGTCTTTTTTAGGTTCGGGTTTCTTGGCTGTATCTTTCTTTGGATCAGATTTCTTGGCTGTGTCTTTCTTAGTTGGAGGCGTAGAATCTTTGATTTCTTTTTTGTCAGGGTTCAAAGTATCCTTTTTAGCGTCCTTCTTCTCTACTTTCGCAGTGTCTGTATCAGCCGAAAGGTCGACACTTTTCTTGCCATCGTCAGCTTTAGAACCGCCTTTGCCTTTCTCTTTTTCTTCAAGTTTTGCCAAGTAGTCTGTGAATTGACCGAAAGCCACTTGAATTTCGTTCATTTCGGCTACTTCCCAGAACTCAAGGCGAGCAGTGCCTGAGATAAGTTTACGCGCCCTTGCGGGGTTGTCGATACCCGGAAGCTCAATAGCAATACGGTTAGTACCAGCCAAACGCTTGATATCAGGGTTTGCCACCCCGAATTTATCAATACGCGCTTTCAAGATGTCATAAGAGCGGTCTATCGCATCATCAAGTTCTTTGTTGATGGCGCGAATGATGTCGCTGTCCGAGGCATCACTTTTGAATTTGTCACGCGTTATGCTATTGACAAATAGTTGGTTGAGCGGTTTGGAAGAGAGGGCTTTATACGAATCATAGAATAAATCCACAAAATTCCTTGTGCTATTGGCTTGCTTTTCGCGAGCTTGTTGGGCTGTTGCCTGACATTACTTTGATGATTTCCACAGGGGAAATCTCCAGCGTTACCTGCATACCACCCTGAAGGTCAAGACCGAGGGCGAGTTCTTGCTCTTTAATTTGCTTGTAGGTGTAGCCAAACCAGACCTTTTCAGTCCAAAGCGAGTCAAATAGGGCTTGACGTTTTGCAAAGTCAACGTTGCCTTTTTTGTCTCGTGCTTTCTCGGTAATGCTACTGTCGATGCTACGTGCAACAAATGTAAAGTGCAGGTAATAGGCAGAAAGTAAAGTGAGGATTAGCGTCAGTACGATAACTCCAGTCTTATTACTCATTGCTTCTCTTGGGTAAAAGTGTTTGTTTTAATACAAAAACGAATTGGAGCGCAAAGTTAAAGCAATTCGTGGAATAGTCAAATTTTTTGTAGAAATTTCCTACTTTTGCAAGTGAAATTATAACTTTAATGCCCCATTACCCAAATATGAGCAAGAAATTGTTGATTGTACGCCACGCACATGCCGAAGATTATGCCTCAAGTGGCAAAGATTTTGACCGCGTGCTTACCTCCAAAGGGGAGGCAAGTGCTATAGAAATGGCAAAAACTTTAGCGCAAACGGGCTGTAGTCCCCAACTTTTGTGCAGTAGCCCCGCCCTACGCGCCAAGAAAACAGCAGAACTATTTGCCGAAACGCTTGCCTACCCTGTGGCGAAAATAAACTTCATAGACAACATCTACGAAGCAGGGTTGTATAACCTGATGGGCATTATCAATCGCTTTGACAACGCCTTAGATACTATAGCTATTTTTGGACATAATCCTGCGTTTACGTACCTTGCTGATTATGTAGGCAATCAACCCATTGACGGCTTGCCTAAGGCGGGTATGGTCTTGGTACATTTTGAGGCTACAGATTGGGCGAGCATCACACAAGGCAGTGGCACTACGCAATGGCTACGAAGCCCGAAGGAAAATTATATGTTTGTGAAGTAAGGAGAGGCTTAAACCATGCCGAATTACCTTTTTTTAGTTGTGTAGCCACCATAATTTGAAAATTACCAAAATCAGTTGTAACTTTGTGGCAGACTACTCTTTTCTCGAATTTTGTACGTATGACAATAGATGTATTGTTTATTATATTGGGTGCTTTAGTGGCTTACCTACTCGGTTCTATACCTACGGCTGTTTGGTATGGCAAGGCTTTTCATGGCGTTGATGTGCGTCAGCATGGCAGTGGCAATGCGGGTGCTACGAATACCTTTCGAGTCTTAGGCAAGACAGCAGGCATTATTGTATTGTTGATAGATGTACTCAAAGGCTTTGTGGCTACAGAGTGGGCGTGGTTGATGATGGATTGGAAAATAGTACAATACGACCATTTATTTTTGTATAAATTGGTGTTTTACAAACTTATTTTCGGAACACTTGCGGTAGTAGGGCATATTTTCCCTGTGTACGCGGGTTTCAAAGGAGGCAAGGGCGTTGCTACGCTGTTGGGTATGATGCTTGCGGTAGATTATCAAACTACTTTGATGAGTGTGGGCGTTTTCTTGGTAGTGTTGTTGGTTTTCCAATATGTTTCTTTGGGTTCAATGCTTGCGGCACTTTCTTTTCCGCTTTTGTTGCTTGTTCCGCGCTTCAAGCCTGATGACCCTGCTGTAGTTGTATTTGGTTTTTTGATGTTTTTAGTGGTTGTCATCACACATCAAAAGAACATAACAAAGCTCTTGAATGGCGAAGAAAACAAGGCGAGGCTGTGGCGTAGGCGAGGCTAATTGCTGAAATATCATAATTGTTACAGAATATTTTTTTGTGGGTAGGCAAGCTTGCCTACCCAAACACGAAAAGCTCGACAAATGGTCGAGCTTTTCGTGTTAGATGCGAAACAAAGCTATATGCCTGAAGTTTTTACACGCCTTCGGCTACTACGGTTTGCACTTGCGGAATCATACGTTTTAGCAAATTCTCGATGCCCATTTTCAGCGTAATGGTCGAAGAAGGACAGCCACTGCATGAGCCTTGCAACAATACTTTTACTGTGCCTGTGGCATCATCAAAGGAATGAAAACCAATGAAACCGCCATCAGTTTCTACCGCAGGGCGCACATATTCGTCAAGAATTTGCTTGATTTTGCGGTCTATTTCGGGTTCGTCTCCGTTGGAGGTAAGCGTGCTTGTTACGTTTTGGGTTTTGATAACAGGCTTATTTTCTTCTAAGTATTGCTTGATTTGTTGTTTTAATTGGGCGATGATGTCGTGCCAATGGTATTTTTCATCTTTTGTAACAGTAACAAAGTTGTTCATTACAAACACGCGTTGCACATACGGCAAGGTAAATAATTCTTGCGCAAGGGGCGAATTTTCGGCACTTTCCAGCGTAGGAAAGTCATACGTGATACTTTCTTCTGCCAACATCACATTGGCAACAAACTTCATAGAGTTTGGGTTGGGGTTCGCTTCTGTATAAAGGTTGATGTAGCGGTTCATAGGAGGAGGGTGGAAGGGTAGAGGGGTGGAAGGGTAGAAAGGTAAGCGGGTTACGGGTGGACAGGTAAGCGGGTTACGGGTTAGCTTGCCTGCTTTTTTTGAATATAGAAAAAACCTTGTTTGGGGCTGTTTGGTTCAAAAAAAAGTAAAAAATATGAGGGCAGGGCAGAAAATGGGGGCGGTAGGCAAGGCGTTTTGTAGCTAAAACTTTGGCGCAATGCCTAATTTTGCCTAACTTTGAGGCGAAAAACCAAATATTTTTTATCCTTTCTCCATGAAATTCGGTACTAAAGTTCTTCACGCGGGCATTGAGCCAGACCCCAGCACAGGAGCCATTATGACTCCTATTTTCCAAACTTCTACCTACGTGCAAGAAGGCATAGGCAAGCACAAGGGTTTTGAATATTCGCGCACCCATAATCCTACGCGCCAAGTGCTTGAACGCAATTTTGCGGCACTCGAAAATGCGCAATACGGACTCGCCTTCGCTTCGGGTATGAGTGCGACTGATACCGTGATGCGTTTGCTCAAAGCAGGGGACGAAGTAGTGGCGTGCCACGATATGTATGGCGGGACGTATCGCCTATTCAACCGCATTTATGCCGAAAATTTTGGTATCAAAATTCATTATGTGGATATGAGCAAGGCGGAAAATATTGTGCCTTACCTCAACGATAAAACAAAATTGGTGTGGGTAGAAACACCGACCAATCCTTTGCTGAATTTGATTGATATTCAAGCAGTTGCACAAATCACGAAGGCAAAAAATGTGTGGCTTTGTGTGGATAATACTTTCGCTACGCCTTTCTTGCAAAACCCGCTTGACCTTGGGGCGGATATTGTGATGCACTCGGCTACAAAATACTTGGGCGGACACTCTGACGTGGTAATGGGCGCACTCATGTATAACTCGCCTGACCTGCATCAACGCCTTGCCTTCATTCAAAATTCGGCAGGGGCAGTGCCAAGCCCTCACGATTGTTTCCTTGTGTTGCGTGGTGTGAAAACGCTCCATATTCGTATGGAACGCCACAGCCAAAACGGAAAAGCAGTGGCAGAATATTTGCAAAATCACCCCAAAGTAGGCAAGGTGTTTTGGATTGGCTTGCCTACCCACCCCAACCACGACATAGCCCGCAAACAAATGCGCGACTTTGGCGGTATGGTGTCGTTTACGCTGAAAAATGACAGCATGGAGGAGGCTATTCGTGTGATGGAAAGTTTCGAGGTATTTTCTTTAGGCGAGTCTTTGGGAGGTGTGGAATCGCTTTGCACGCACCCTGCCACGATGACTCATGCCGCTATTCCCAAAGCAGAACGCGAAGCACGCGGTTTGACTGATACGCTCATTCGCCTTAGTGTAGGCATCGAAGATATTGAGGATTTATTGGCTGACCTTGCGCAAGCGATAGGATAAGCATATTATAACTTGTAAAAACCACTCTAAACTTGCCTACACAAGCACGGAGTGGTTTTTTTGTTTATAAATTTTATTAAAACTTTCTTAAGTAATACTAAAGTAAATTTTAAAGTGCATATAACAAAAGACTGTAGCGTACCCTTTCTAGGGTGCGGGGAATCTATTGTTATGAACACACCCTAGAAAGGGTGTGCTACAAGAGCGCAAGGTAAGAATTATTTTAGTATAAGTCTAGTGAGAGTATAGTTTGGGTAGGCAAGTTGTAAAGTAAGTGATATGTATGCACAGTTTATATAAGTAAGTTAGAAGAGCCTGTTCAAAATTTTTGGTAACGCATTTTTAGCCCCAGCGGGGCAATATCTTTGTAGAAAAGCTATTCTACAAACAAGAACCCCGTAGGGGTGAAATCTTAAGATGTCGCCCCTACGGGGCTTTGATAACCTTAACAATATCAAACTACAAAGATATCGCCCCTACGGGGCTACCAAGCAAAGTTATTTTTGAACAGTCTATAAAGCAAGTGCTATGTGTGTACAGTTTAGGTAGGCAAGTTATAAAGTAAGTGCCGTGTATATAAAGTTCATATAGCTGTTTTGTAAAATAATTGCTATGTGTATAAAGTTCACATAGCTGTTTTATAAAGTAAGTGCAGTATGTGTAAAGTTCACATAGCTGTTTTGTAAAGAAAATATCGGGTGTGTAAATTTTTCATAGCTGTTTTGTAGAGTAAATGCCGTGTGTGTAAATCTTTCATAGCTGTTTTGTAGAGTAAATGCCGTGTGTGTAAATCTTTCATAGCTATTTTGTAAAGTAAGTGCCGTATGTGTAAAGTTCACATAGCTGTTTTGTAAAGTATATAGATTTTGCGTCATTATTGAAGGAAATAAAAAAACTCCTCTTCAATTTGAAAAGGAGCAGGTATAGATTCAAAAAGCAAAAGTCCTATTAGTATCATTCAACTCTTACAAAATCGCCTTTCAAATCGAAGAGGTAGAGTTTCTTTTGAGCATATACGCCATACAACGTTTCGGGATTTCTGTCAGGAAAGTCTAAGTTTTCGCTTTGTTGCGAGGTCTGAAAATTGTCGTACACATACTCGAACACATCAGGCAAGTTTCTTCCGTCTATACTGTAGTGTTTTTTGAGATATACTTTGATTTTCTCGCCTACCTCCTCCTTGCCTACTATGGCGAAGAGGTTTTGCGTGTGGCGTTTCAGTGTATATGTCCAAAAATTCCAAGCTAAGCCATCAGCATAGTTTTGAAAACCCATATACACCTCTTCGGTGGTGTTTTGGTCTATATTTCGTTCAAATTTGAACTGAAAATAGGTTTGCGCATTTTTATCATAATAGGTCTTGAAGGTCTTGCCTGCGTGATACTTTCGCAAAAACTCTTGCGCAAGTCCACTTGTATAGCCTCCTGTTTCACCTGCAACGAATTTTGTTTTTCCACCCAAAGGCATATAACGTGAGCGCGTTTCCACTTGTGCGTAGGCGTGCATTTGGCAAAGCCACGCAAGGGCGATAATAACTAACCAATTTTTTCTCATACGGCAATAATTTTTATAGTCATAACGTAGGAAAGCCCCTAATCTTGTGTATTTTTGCAACGCCTTGCACAAATTGTAATATGCAGGTGTATGCTATTTTTGTTATGGAAAAAAAGAAAAAAACGCCCCAAGACTCGGCGGTAGTAATGACTGAAATCGTATTGCCCAATGATACGAACACGCTCAACAACCTGATGGGAGGCAAGCTCATGCATTGGTTAGACATTGCGGCGGCTATCTCGGCACAAAGGCACTCGAACCGCATTGTAGTAACGGCTTCGGTAGATAACATTTCGTTTGCCGAGCCTATCGCGTTGGGTGATGTGATAACGATAAAGGCGCAAGTTACACGTGCTTTCAATTCCTCGATGGAGGTATATTTGGAAGTGTCGGCAGAGAATATTCCCGCAGGCAAGCAGAAAAAGACGAACCGCGCCTTTTTCACCTTCGTAGCTGTCGACCAATTAGGCAACCCTATTTCTGTGCCTGAAATCACACCCGAAACAGCCGAAGAGCAAGAACTCTATGCAGGCGCATTGCGCAGAAGGCAGTTGCGTTTATTGCTTGCCAAACGCATCAAGCCTGATGAAGCTCCCGAATTGAAGTCCTTGTTTTTTGATGAGAAATAATTTTCATCTAACTATTTTTTACTGCCGTGGTTTGTGTCCCACAAACCACTTACAGAATAGGCTGTTGGTAATAAAACTTTGCATGAGGTTGTTTGTGGGACACAAACAACGGCTGAAAATGATAGAAATACGCCAAATCCACCTGTAAATCTTGTCTAAAAAACATAATCCAATCACTTTTCAAAATAATCTTTATGAAACACTTGTATTTGCCTTTGCTCCTCGCCTTCAGTGTGTCGTGGGGCGCGTGCCAAAAGAAAGAAACCGAAAAAAAACAAGACAAGTCTGCTGATGAAATTGCTCAAAAAGACGATAAAAAACAAGAGCAAGACGACAAAGGCAAGGACAAAGAAACCAAGAAAAAAGGCTTAGAAGGCTGGGAGGTCGTACCCCAAAAGAGCGTGGGCGCGATAACCGCGAACATGAAATACGCTGACCTCGAAGAAGCCTTTGGCAAAGAAAACTTGAAAAAAGATGAATTTTGCATCGAAGGCGACTGCCGACCTGCTACCAAAGTGCTTGAAAACGACAAGGAAATGGTAAGCGTGGTGTGGGAGAATGAAACCAAACGGAAAATTGAGTTCATTCAAGTCTTGAGTGCCAGAATAAAACTGCCTAACGACATTCATCTTGGCACTACGCTCAAAACACTTGTGAAAAAGAACGGAGGCAAGGCTATCAAGTTTTCGGGCTTCGATTGGGATATGTCGGGCAATATCCAAGACTACAACAAGGGCAACCTCGACAAGACTGTAGGCGACTACAGCATTGGCTTGGCGCAAGACAAAGAAGGATTTGATGCTAAAAAAGCCAAACTTACCGAAGCGCAAATGAATATGGTCATGGGAGATGTTACGCTCACGTCCACAATGCCCATTTTCGAAAAACTGCCTGTGAAAGTGGATAGAATCCATGTGTTTTTCCGCACTGAGAAAGACAACAAAAAGCGCAAATAGTAGGCGAGTCGCCCTCGACTTGCCTGCCTTGAGAATTGACAACTTCGGAAAAGTTGTCAATTCTTTTGTTTTTTTCCCAAAAAACCCTTTTCTTTGGGGCTTACAATTCGAAAACTCATGGCTTTAGAAGAAAGAATCGTTAAAAAACACCTTTACGAATGGTTGTTAGACCATAACGCCCTCACCATACCACAGCTGGGCAGGTTTGAGGCTACGCCCACAAGTGCCACGATACAGCCGGGTGTGTATAAGTTTTTGCCTCCTAACAAAAAAGTTACTTTTCATACTGAACACGAAGCTACTGATGTGCAGTTGCGCGACCTGCTCATGGAACGCGAACAACTGAACGCAGAACAGGCTAACTATACTATCTCGGTCTTTGTGCAAAAGGTGCAAGAATCGCTTGCTAAGCGCCAACGCTACGAACTCGAAGGCTTTGGTTTGTTGAGCCAACTCAATGAAAATACGGTTATATTTCGAATAGATGAAGAGGCGAATGTGGAAGGCGACAGCTACGGACTGCCAGGGCTGTATCCTAAACCATTGGTACACTCGCCTGAAAATACTATGGTAGGCGGAACTTTGAGCAAAACGAACCCCGACTTGCCTCCCTACACCGAAGAAGGCGAGGAAGAGGAAGGAGATGTTTTCGTGCCGCTTACCAATCCGAAAGACCTCAAAAGCAACACTACTGCGAGCAAAGAACCCGCCAACGAAGACATCACAATAGAAGAAAAGCGCGTCAATCGCTCTTCGAATACGCTGTTGGTTTATTCGCTGACTATGTTGTTTTTGGTTGCGTTGGTATTTTTGTTGTTCCTTATCACAGACCCGTTTTGGTCAGGTACGGTTGATGCGAGTGCAGACAAAAACAAGCACATACCCAAGAAAGAAGACGTGAAGAAAGACAACAAAGAGGAAAAACAAGAGCCTGAAAAGAAAGAAGAAAAAGCTGAAAAAGCGGAAGACATCGAAAAAACGCCTCCTAAATCTATCACGCCCAATATTACTTATGCCACCAATGGCAATTATGTAGCGGGTTTTGCTTGGATTCCACAAGCCCCTCCAAACCTTGCACAAGTATTGAATAAAACGCGCTCCAACAAATCGTATGTGATATTAGGTAGTTTTGACAAGGCAGAAAACGCCTATTCGTTCTACAACAACCTCGCTAAGCGTGGCATTTCTACAGCTTGTATGGTCGCGCCTGTAGCAGGCAATACGCGCTATCGTGTATGTTTGGGCAAATTTGATACAGTGGACGAAGCCACTAAAGAAGGTTTGGCATTTGGCAAAATCAATTCCATTGGCTTCTTTATCCTTACCTACTAAAAGGGTGAATGAACGAGGGAGTGAATGGGCAGACACTCATTCACTCCCTCACTCATTCACACACTTATTCCTCACTCTCTCTCATGTCTATAGCTCAAACCAATTTCCAATTTCCTGCTCAAGAAGCATTTTATAGAGGCAAGGTGCGTGATGTTTATACCTTTGCTGACCGCTTGTTGATGATAGCCACAGACCGCATTTCGGCGTTTGATGTTATCCTTCCGCAACAAATCCCGCACAAGGGGCAAGTCCTCAATCAACTTTCTATGTTTTTTATGCAAGCCACTGCGCAAGAAGTACCCAATTGGTTGCTTGCCTCCCCAGACGCGAATGTGGCGGTTGGGTTGCGTTGTAAGCCCTTGCCTGTGGAAATGGTTATTCGAGGCTATTTGGTAGGGAGCGCGTGGCGTGCTTACCAAAAAGGGCAACGCGATTTCAATGGCTATGTTTTGCCTGATGGCTTGCGCGAAAATGATAGGCTTGCCTACCCCATCATAACGCCCACGACCAAAGCCGAACAAGGCAAACATGATGAGGACATCACGAGCAAAGAGATTTTGGCGCAAGGCTTGGTCTTGCCTGAAGTCTATGAGCAAGCAGAAAGCTACACGCGCACTTTGTTTCGCATGGGGACAGAGATTGCAGAACGCAATGGCTTGATTTTGGCAGATACCAAATACGAATTTGGCGTGCATGAAGGCAAGCTTTATTTGATTGATGAAATACATACACCTGACTCGGCGCGTTATTTCAACTTGGCTACCTTCGACGAGATACAAGCCAAAGGAGAACGCCAACCGCAACGCTCTAAGGAAATGGTGCGTCAATGGCTCATTGCCAACAACTTTCAAGGGCGCGAAGGCGAGGTTATTCCGACTATGAGCGAGGAATGGATAGCCGAAATAAGGGCAGAGTACATCAGTCTTTACGAACAGCTTACGAACCAAACCTTTCAGCCCGCCCCTACCGAAAACCGCCTACAGTCTTTGGAGCAACATATTTTGCAATATCTCGCTCAATAAACCTTCTCAAACTTTCGCCTAATGCCTCCTTATCGTTTCGGATTTATGTCTGCTATGCTCTTGCCTGTGCTTTTGTGGGTAACGTGGCAAAGCAGTATTCACACCAAAGCCCTCGCCTCGAAGCCTATAAAAGATTCGTTGGTAGAGCCTATCACGCCCATCACGCCCACTATTCGCGTGGACAGGCAAGGGGCGTATTTTTGGAATCAACGCCCTGCGGTGGACTCGCTTGTGTTTGCTCGCATAGAGGGCTACTTGACCAAAAACCCGAAACAAACTATAGTCCTGAAAGCGGACAAAAAAGCTACCGTAGAGCGCGTTTGGAACTTAACGGCTTTCATCAATGCGCAGGGAGGCAAGGTCGTAGTGGCTACTTTGCCCGATACAGCAAGCATAGCAAAAAAAGAAAAACCCTAAATCTCAAAATACTCCTATGAAAAAACTACTTGTATTTATTTTCGCTTTAGCTTTGTTTCCGCTTGCCTCCTTTGCGCAAGACAAAGCCCTTACCGCCGAGTCAGTTTTGAAACTTGCCTACGAACAGGCAGGCAAGGACAACAAAAAAATCCTGCTCATGTTCCATGCTTCGTGGTGTGGTTGGTGCAAAAAAATGGACAAATCGCTCCAAGACGAAACGTGCAAACAATTCTTTGATGACAATTTTGTGATAACGCACCTCACAGTGCAGGAGGGCGCGAACAAAAAATATTTGGAAAATGAAGGCGCAGATGCTCTCATGGAAAAATGGGGAGGCAAGGGACAAGGCTTGCCTTTTTGGGTAGTGCTTGATGCGAAAGGCGAACTTTTGGGCAATGCCCTTATGCCTAATGGCGAAAATACAGGCTGTCCTGCCCAAAAAGAAGAAGTAGCGCACTTTGTAAGTGTGTTGAAAAAAGTTACCAAAGTATCTAAAAAAGAAGCAGAAAAAATAACCCAACGCTTCGAGAAAAACGCGAGCAGGTAAGGCTAAATCCCTTGCTTGCCTACCCTCAAAAGAAACTTTTTTATACTCTTGTAAGGGTATTTTTAAAAATCTCAAAAAAACGTGAGTTCGGAATTAGATTTAAATGTAAAATAATGTAAATCAACGCATTGAATAGGCTTGCCCCAGCGGGGCTATATCTTTGTAGCCCTATAACAACCCACCTACAAGCCCCAGCGGGGCGACATCTA
>RDXI01000415.1 GCA_004292795.1 Bacteroidota bacterium
TAGCAATAAATTCGAGTTTTGTACTTTCCCAAGTCGACAATTCGAGCCTTTTCGAGCCTTTCGGCAGTCCAGCAGGCAAGGAAAAAAGCCTGTACTTGCGGGTAGTGAACCTAAATTTTATGCGCAACAACGAATATTTTACGCCCATTGTGCAGGGGCAAACTTTTTTTGGCTATCAAATCGCGCCTTCTTTGGTATATTTTCCCACTGAACGCATCAGGGTTGAGGCGGGTGTGTTTGTGCGCAAAGATTTTGGTACACAAGACTACACGCAAATCGCGCCTATCTTTAGCTTTAGCTATAGAAAAGACGCTACTTCTATCACTTTCGGCAATCTTGAGGGCAATTTGCAACACAACCTTATTGAACCCTTGTATGCCTTTGAGCGTACCCTCACCAATTACCTCGAAAATGGCTTTCAAATCCTGCACAGGGGTGAAAAACTCGACCTCGATGCGTGGGTAGATTGGCAACAAGCTACGTTTCCGCAGGCAAGCAGGCAAGAGCATATTTGGGCAGGCGCAAAGGTAGAATTTAATCTAATTAAATTCAAAAATCCTCTGATGAAAGATTATTTTGCCGTTTATCCCCCACTTCCGTATTCTGTTTTGAAAGCATCTATCCAAGCCACCACATTTCATCAGGGTGGGCAGAATATCAACTTACCTACCCCAACGCCCGCCACCAATTCCTTCCAATTAGCGGGTGGGTTGTGCTACAAACACCCCAAGTGGCACGCTGAAGCCTATTATGTGCGCACTATCCGCGAACTCTATCCTGACACAACGCTTACAGTGCGAACAGGCAACGGCTTTTATGCCCAAATAGGCACAAAAATTAAGAAAAAACTACAAGTTGTTTTGAGTTATTGGCAGGGAAACGGGGTTGATAATGTATTAGGTGGCGACTTGTATAAATCCTTTCCTACCTATCCGAAGGGCGCGGTGCAGATGGACAGGCGTTTGTTGCTATTGCGTTTGAGTAAGGCGTGGAAATTGGCAGACAATATAGACCTTACGGCTCGCCTCGAACCGTATTACGACTTTGTGAATCAGCGCGTAGAACAAGTACAGATGCTGTTTATTTCCTTTCGACCTATGTTTCAGTTGAAAAAATAGGAGAGATTGCGTCTATCTTTTCCCAAAACCATGTGGCTATTTTCCGTAGGTCGTGCCTGCGGAAAACTTTTTTAAACAATCCCTATTCTAAAATAAAAAGGTTACATACAAGCCCCATCGGGGCGATATCTTTGTAGTACAATGTTTTAAGCCCCAATGGGACACCTTGCTATTCGCTACTCTTATGCTCAAGAACTCTGCGATGACTGATGCTGAAATAGCGCAAGCAACACAACTCACAATGCAGGAAATAGCCAAACTGCGTATTTCTTAAAATTATTCCCCCAAAGAAGCGATGAAATACGAAGCCTCAAACAAAAACGCCTTTGAAATTGTTATATATGTACTCATTGTACTTATCGCATTTTGACACGCCATGATGGAATTATACAACCGTACTACCTTCGAATGTAGCAAAATCATTACACAACTCTACAGCACCTCATTTACGTTGGGCATCAAAACTTTAGATAAAAAGTTTCACTTGCCCGTGTATGCGGTGTATGGTTTTGTGCGTTATGCTGATGAAATTGTGGATACCTTCCATAATTTCGATAAAAATCTGCTTTTGCAACGCTTCAAGGAAGAAACGTATCGTGCTATAGACGAACAAATAAGCCTCAATCCTGTTTTGCACGCCTTTCAGTTGGTTGTCAATCAATACAAAATAGAAATGCCTTTAATAGATGCTTTCCTGCACAGCATGGAAATGGATTTATCGGAAAATTCCTATTCGCAAGAAGGTTATGAGGAATACATTTATGGCTCGGCTGAAGTAGTGGGCTTGATGTGTTTGCGGATTTTTTGTG
>RDXI01000116.1 GCA_004292795.1 Bacteroidota bacterium
TACATCGAGGAGTTAAAACTGTTTTTAGGCATAAAACCCTCATAATCAATGCTTTAACTTTTTTAGTGCCTCCCTATATCGGGTGATATGGTTGTGTGTCGGGTAAAATTCACAAGGCGAAAGAAGCACTTTAATTTTGCATCGAAGGTTCTTAAACTCCCCTTCGATACAACAATGAGAAAATCATTTCTTACCCTCATGTTCTTGCTATTGGCAGGATTGCACGCCACGCTACACGCGCAAAGCGTCCCCACAAAAATTACCTATCAAGGTATTTTGTATGAATCTGGTACGCCCTTTACAGGTACTAAAAACTTCGTCTTTACGATTGGTACTTGGTCTGAAACCCAAAACAACGTGGCTATAACGAATGGTCGCTATAGTGTGGTATTGGGTAGCATCACACCCCTAACGGTGGATCTTTTCAAAAACTCAAGTAGTTTGGTTCTTCAGATACAAGCCAACGGCACAAACCTAACGCCTAACATTGATTTGATTTCCGCGCCTTATGCTATGGTGAGCGGTTATGCGACTGACGCAGGAAATGCACAAACATTTGGCGGAAACTCCCCCGCACATTATTTGGATTATCAAAATCTTACAAACCGCCCTAAAGTGGCTTTTTTGAAGGATGTAAAACTAAATACTGCTGATGGTGGTGCTTCAGTGGCTAACACTTGGATACAAAGAGAACTCAACACAACAGAAGGTGATGGATCTTTTGTAACCTTGAGCGCACACAGATTCACGCTTCCCGCAGGTACATACACGATTGAAGCATCTGTACCTGCTCATGCAGTAAATCGCCATGTAGCTAAACTGTATAATTTTTCAGACAATGCAGACGTTGCTGGCGGTTTGGGGACATTGGCATTTAGCCCTTCAGGTGCGCAAGCTGACTCAAAAATAAATGCGGTGGTTACTCTCAATACTTCCAAAACTTTTGAAATTCGCCATATTTGTGCAGCTACAAACGTAAATGGTCTTGGGTACAACATAGCCACAACACTGGGCACTCCTAATATTCCCAATTCTGTTTATACAGTTGTTAAAATCACCAAACTCCAATAATCCCCTATGAAAAAACACATTTTTTCACTCTTTTTGGTGATGTGGGCATTGGGAGTCCAAGCGCAAATCACACAGCCAGTCTTGCAATTCTCCAATGGAGCGGGGCAAGGTATAGGCGGGAATTTGAGTAACTTTGGCGTGATTGGTGGCTCGGTGGTAGGTTCGGCAAGTGGTGGCACTATGCAAACTACTATAGGCGGAGTACCCGACATCATCAACACGACCTTAGACCCCGTAACGCTTACAGGCGTAGCCCTTTCTACCACTTCGGCGCAACTGACGTGGGGCGACATAGCAGGCGAGGCAAACTACATTGTAGAACACGCTTCGAACAATCCTATCAATTTCTTGCCGATAGCGACCTTGCCTGCCAATGCCCTTACCTACACGCACACAGGGCTTGCCGTAGGGAGCAAACACTATTACCGCATCAAAGCCACAGCCGTAACCGCTTCTGTTTACTCGAACATAGTAGAAGTCAATACTTTAGGCGGGGTACGTTTGTTTGCCGACTCGGTTTCGTATGTGCAGGGTAGCACGATTTCCTTTCCTATTCGTGTCAAAAATTTCAACAACATCGTATCTGCACAAGGTTCTATAGCATTTGATAGCAATATTTTGACGTATGCGGGTGTGGAAAGCATCAACTTTCCGAATGCTGTAGCCACCGATTTCAATTTGTCAGGAGGCAATACCGTTTCTTTTGTATTGTCTAATGCTACAGGCATTACGTTGGCAGATAGCGGTTCGGTTTTTAACCTGAAGTTCACCCTCATAGGCGCGTTGGGTAGTCAGTCAGATGTTACATTTGGCAATGTGCCTGTGCCTATCGAGGTCGCAGACGACACATTTAGTCCGTTGTCAGTGAATACCAAAAAAGGCATCATTCGCATAGTGAGCAATACGACTTATTCAGGCAGAATTATTACACCTGCCTCGCCTGCTCGAGGCGTGCAAGGGGTTACGATAACGTCCTCGCCTGCCACGCAAACCATCGTAACGGACACTACAGGCACGTATAGCTTGGCATTGAACGCGGGTGTGCCTCATACCATCACGCCTCAAAAAAACAATGACTCGTTGATGGTGAATGGTATCACGTCCTTAGACTTGGCACTTATTCGTAGGCATATTTTGGGTATTCAGTCTTTTGCTACACCCTTCAAGATGATAGCGGCAGATGTGAACAAAAGTGCTACTATCACTGCCCTTGATATTGCTATGATTACCAACGTAATTTTGGGTGTGAGCAATACGTTCAATAACCGCCGTTGGGCTTTTGTGCGAAGCGACCAAGCACTCAATACTTCGAATGCGTTTTTGTATGACAGCACTCGCGTAGTGAACCCCACACAAGGCACATACACGAACCAAAATTTTTATGGTGTAAAATTGGGTGATGTGAACGACACGTGGAATTACACAGTGAAAGACACGAAAATTATCAACTTCGAAGTAGCGCGAGAAGAAGCCTTGCCTACCGAAAGAGTAGTGTTGCCTTTCAAAGTACGCGATTTTGAGCAAGTGGGTAGTATGCAATTTACCTTGCAATGGAATCCGCAAGTGGTGACTTTTGTAGAAGTGAAAAACAAACTACTCGCGCCTACATTCGCACTAAACAAAACGCAAGAAGGGCTTTTGACTTTGGCGTGGTATGACGAAACAGGCAAATATACGTCCTTGCCTAACGGAAGCGAAGCATTTGAACTTGTTTTTGAAGCAAAAGGAAAGGCAGGCGAGGAAAGTAATATCGACATTACCTCGAAAATTACACCGATATTTGCCTATGATTTCGAAGACAAAGAGATGCTTGTGCAACGCAAAAGTGGCAACATCAAAATAGTAGGCGAGAAAGTAGGCGCGTTATCGTTGTATCCGAACCCTACAGTAGGCAAGCAAATAACGATTGATGCGCCCCATACACAAGCCTATCAACTCACTTTCACCAATGTTTTGGGGCAAGATGTGCTAAAAACAGAAGGCACAGGTTCAAATATCTTGGATTTGAAGCGTTTGGCAAAAGGCGTGTATGTAGTGAAAATAGAAAGCAATGGCACAACAAAAAAACAGAAAATAGTAGTGCAATAATAGCATTTTATGCTCAAGAGAGGCTGTCTGAAAAATGATAGCCTCTCTTTTTGTCGCCAAATTTTATAAGGCTTGCTTGTACCGCAAACATTCATTTGCGTGCTGAAGGCAAAAACGCTCATTTCAAGCACTACACAAAGAAAAACAAGAGATGTCAAATAGGTTCAAAAAAAGTTTTTTTGCATTTGCATTGATAATTTTACAAAAAAACTATATTTGCAAACGCATTAAAAGGCTACAGCTATCTTATGTTTATTCTCATACTCATTAAGCTTACGATTATTTTGGTGGTGTTTGGTATTACGCTTGCCGTAGCGACCTATTCCACTTGGGCAGAGCGCAAAGTTTCTGCCTATATGCAAGACCGCATAGGTCCCAACCGCGCAGGGTGGGGCGGTTTGTTACAACCGATAGCCGATGCAGGCAAGATGTTTTTCAAAGAGGAGTTTATCCCTGCAGGCGCGAGTCGTTGGCTTTTCATAGCAGGACCTTGTTTGGCTATGCTTGCGGCTTGTATGACGAGTGCCGTTATTCCCTTTGGAGGCGAGATGGACTTGTTTGGCGAAAAATTCTTTATCCAAGCCTTCGATGCCAATATTGGTATTTTGTATGTCTTCGCAGTAGTGGCGTTGGGTGTGTATGGCGTGATGATAGGCGGTTGGGCTTCGAACAATAAATTTTCGTTGTTGGGTGCTATCCGCGCCGCTTCGCAAAACATCAGCTACGAATTAGCGATGGGTTTGTCTATCATTGCCGTTATTATGATGACAGGCTCGCTCTCGCTCAATGCTATAGTAGATAGGCAAATTCAATCCGTAAGTTTCTTTGGATTGTTTCAACTGCCTTCGGGTATGAATTGGAACATCTTTTATCAGCCTTTGGGCTTCATTTTGTTCCTTACTTGTGCTTTTGCCGAGTGCAACAGAACGCCCTTCGACTTGCCTGAATGTGAAACGGAACTTATCGGTGGCTACCATACCGAGTACAGCAGTATGAAATTGGGCTTCTATTTGTTTGCTGAATATATCAATATGTTCATCTCAAGCCTTGTGATTGCTACGTTGTATTTTGGCGGTTATGGCTATCCTTTTATGAACGAAGTGGCTGGCTTGATTGGGCAGAACTTAGCGGCTTTGTTGGGCTTTGGTTTGTTTTTAGGCAAGGGCTTGTTTGGCGTATTTTTCTTTATGTGGGTGCGTTGGACATTGCCTCGCTTCCGCTACGACCAACTGATGAACTTGGGTTGGAAAAGCCTTTTCCCGCTTGCCATTGCCAACGTTATCCTTACAGGCGCGCTCATCTTAGCTTTCCAATAGGATAATAGAAACAGAAATAACCAAAAACAGTCAGGCGTGAGTCTGACTGTTTTTTTTATTAGTCCAAAATCCTTGTTTCTAAAATTTCTTTGTACTTGCGCAAGATTCCGATAATTTTTAGTAAGTCGTTTTTATCCTTGCAATCATACGAGTCTGAAATGCAATAGGTCTTGCCTTCCATCACAAAAAAATCCCACAACTTGCCTGTTACGGTACAGCCATACATAGGTTTGCCATTGTTGTTTTCTTGTTGTGAAATCAAAAAGCCCTCTATGAGTTGAGGCACAGGGTCGCCACTTGGGTCTTTGAGTTTTTTGTATTCTTGCAGGTAGAAATAAGGAGCTTCAGGGCTGTCCAAAATACCTTTAGCAATCATAAAGTCCGATTTGAGATACAAATATTTGTCTTCCACATCAGCAAAAATTTCTCTTTCACAGAAAGTAAGATAGCTTCCGTTATCCTCCAAATGCCCCAAATCTAACAAATGCGTAATGAATTTCATTTTGAGTTCTTCTTCATTCCACCCCTCTATTTTGTAGTAGGCTTTTTTGTGAATGTTCTCAAAAATGGTTTGTTCTACCGTATTCAGAGTAGGCAAGTCGACATCAGTCCACTCTTTCATAAGTGGGTGTGCGTCATTGCCCAACAAGCGTGTGAGGTTAAAAGCACGAATTAAATCGGCTTCCGAATATTTGATTTCTTTTCGTTTCTTTTTCATATCGCAAATTTACAAAAAAAAACATTTCTTTGCCTCATACACAACGCTCCTAAGGCAAAACTGTATAAGTACGTTTGAGGTAAAAAGTGGTGTCGCGCCCTTGATATTGACAAGACAAAGCCCCTTCCCAAGTATGCGTGCCTGCCTTGCCTGCGGGTAGTGTGATGTGTGCCATGCCGTTCTTGTCTAAGGCTATAGGATTGCCGTTGAGCGTTGCTTTTGCCTTGCCTGCCCCAAAAGAAACAGGGTGCAACAAATACAAGGTAGCTTCATACATTTCGCCTTCACGATATGTTTGTTTTTTGGTTTGTAGGAAAGGTACAACTTTAAAAGAGGTGCTTTGTATCTCAAATATTTGCAACATTTTGGTAAGAATATATTGCTCACATTCCAACAAACGCGCTGTTAGGTCGGTACTCACAAACATAGCCTCCGCCAAACTTTGTGTGTGCAAATAGGCTTCATGCGTAATGTTTTGCAGGGTAGGCAAGGCATCAGGATAGTGCTTTTTTATAAAATTTTCATACGCTTGTAAGGCTTGTAAGACCTCTTTTTGAGTAGAAAAATCATACACATCAGCAAGTTCGTAAGAAGTGCCACGTGTAGAAACGTTCATTTTTCTAACGGTTTCGCGGGTAATATCTGTTAAAACATTTGCCTCTTGTTCGAGTGATTTGTAGGCAAGAGGCTTGCCTTCTACATCTGCACTCTTTCGGAGTGCTATGAACAAACTTGCATTCCTGTCTTCCATAGATGCTGTGTAGCCTGTGGCGTATAACATCTGCTCATAACGCGCTACACGCGCAAAATAGGCTTGCCTGCTATAAACATACAGGAACGAAGCCACAAAAAGCGCGAGCAATAAAATCAATATGAAATGCTTTTTTTTCATTTCTTTTGGGGTTGTATGGTAATGTTTTCAGTAAAATTCAAAACTGTATCTATTCGGTGAATGGGGTTTGAATAATGCACTTTGAAGGCAATCTTTTGGCTATGGCTTTTGGCTGTGATGGGGACTTTTACCTGATAACCAAAACGTTGCCACTTTTGATACTGATTGTTTACCCAAACGCTATCCACGCTATAATCTCCATCTGCATATTGATGCAAACAAAGAGCAGTTCGATAATGCGCTCCCATAGCAATAGAATCGTTGTTTAGCGCAAACAAGAAAGGATTTCTTGGACGAAAAGAAATGCCACAAAATGGGAAAGTTACTCTGCTTGCACCATAGAGAGCTACAGTATTGATTTGGCATAAAGCCCGCTTACGCTCCAAATTTTGTAAGGAGGCTAACTTTATATCCTCTATGTGCCAATGCTCCAATTTCCAACTACGCAACCAATCCAAATATTCCTTGATGCGTTTTTGTGCCTTTTCCAAGTCTTTTTCGGGGCAGTTTTTGAGATAATGCTTTAAAATGTGGGTTTTTTGATGCAATAAAGGCAATTCATCGTTTTCTTCTGGCACATGAAAGGTTTTATTGAGTTGCCAAGCATAATGAAAACTTCGTGTCGCATAATATTCTGATGTTTCAAACATTCGTTCAAACCGTTGGGCGCGTATTTTCTCCACGTCCTCACCGCAGGCAAGGAGCAAACAAGCAAATACAAAGAGAGTAGGTAAGAAAAACCATCGCATAGAATCTTATACCAAGCGAAGTGCTACAAATGGAACAAAACAGCGCGTAAATCTTGTGGGCGATAGCTTTTTAAGAAAAAAACACTATCTTTGCCTACTTTTTTTGGCTACTATGATGAAAGTCCCCCCTTTGTTAAAGAACTTTTATTTTATTGTGAGTGTTGTATTCGTAGTCTGGATGCTGTTTTTGGATAGCAACGATATGATGACGCAATCGTCCAGACGCGAAAGACTACAAAAGCTCAAACACGACAAGGTGTATTATGAGCAGAAAATCAAGGAAATCTCACGCGACTATCAAGGCTTGTTCAACAGCGAAGAAGCCCTCGAAAAGTTTGCACGCGAAAAATATTATTTGGCAAAGCCCAAAGAAGATGTTTTTGTGATTGTTACAGACTCAACCCAAAAGAACCCATGACCGAACAAACAACCAAACTTGTAGAAGAGGTAAACAAGATTTTTATCGCCTACCTCGAGAAGAAAGACCTCCGCAAAACGCCTGAAAGGTTTGCTATCTTGGAAGAAATATATACACGCGGTGGGCATTTCAACGCGGAAAACTTGTATATCGACATGACCAAAAAGAACTACCGCGTCAGCCGTGCTACGGTTTACAACACGCTGGAGCTTTTGGTAGATTGCGACTTAGTAACAAAGCATCAATTTGGCGACAACCTCGCCCAATATGAAAAAAGTTATGGCTACAAACAACACGACCACCTCATTTGTACGACCTGCCACCGCGTCATTGAGTTTTGCGACCCCCGCGTGCAGAACATACAAACGATGGTAAGCGAGTTGCTGAAATTTGACATCATGCATCATTCGCTGGTGTTTTATGGCGAATGTAAACGCGAAAACTGCGAACACAAACCTTCGCAAAATTAGCCCTACAAGGCTTCTTCCACAAAATACATTTCTACTTCGCCCTTGTTTTTGGCTTCTATCTTGCCACGAAACGTACACTTGAACTTGTCTTTCACAAGTGCGTAGGTAGCTCCCGATATATTGACCTTGCCTACTTCGCCACTGCTTTCCATACGGGAGGCAAGGTTTACCGTGTCGCCCCAAATATCATACGCAAATTTATTCTTGCCTACCACACCCGCGACAGCCTCGCCTGTGTGTATGCCTAAGCGCAACTCCCATACTTGCTCGCCTTTGGCTTGCTTGCCTGCAATCCACTGTGTCATAAAACGTTGCATCTCAAGCCCTGCCAACACCACATCAACGGGGTTAGTCGTATTCTCAATAGGCAAGCCTCCCGCGCACATATACGAGTCGCCAATGGTCTTGATTTTTTCGAGGTTGTATTTCTCACAAATTTCATCAAAAGCCAAAAAACAAGTATTGAGTTCTTGAATAACTTGTTCGGGGCTTATTTTCTCGGCTATGTTCGTAAAACCTTTGAAATCTGTAAACAAGACTGTGATTTGTTTGTAATGTTTGGGCGTGGCTTGTCCTGTTTCTTTGAGTTCTTGGGCGGTTTCTAAAGGCAAGATGTTGAGCAAAAGCGTGTCCGATTTGCTTCTTTCTTTCTCTACCAATTCGAGGGTAGTATTCAATTCTTCGTTGGTATGTTGGAGTTCGTGGGTTCTTTCTTTTACTTTTTGTTCCAATAATGTATTTTGTTCTTTAATAAGTTCAATCGTGTTGCGTTGCGCTTCTTCTTTCTCTTTGCGGTACATATTGATTTTGTCTGCCAAAGCAATAGAAAATAAAGTAAGTTCTATAGACGCGCCTATGTGCAGGTAATACATGGTAATAGGCGTAAAAGCTATGACATTGGCAAGCATCAGATTCACACCTGTAGATAATACCAAATAAATAAGAAAGGCAAACAAGAAAATGCGCGCAGGTTTATAGGTTTTATACAAGCGGAAGCCTACCACGATTACCACTACATTGTTATAGACATTGAAAATTTGGTACAATATGACATTGAGATTGACAAAGCCTATCAAAAATACAAAAATGGCGAAAATTTGGGTATATATAGCGATAAGGGATAGCTTGTAGCCAAATGGATAGTTCTTTTTGAGTTGTAAAAAATCAATGGTAAACAACATCAAGAAAATAGGCGCGGAAGACGCAATGACCGCAAAATAATCGTTGATGATAAAATGGTACTTGCCTAAAAATACTACAGGATAGCCCTTGAGAAAGAACGTAGTCAAAGCTACCCAAAACGAATAGCCCACATAATAATAGTAAGAGCGGTTGCGCGTGGTAATGCCTATGACAAGGTTATACAATATCATGATTAGAATAGCCCCAAAGAACAACAAATCGGGTATGGCTTGCCAAAAAATGATATTCGCCATGTCGCTTTCCTGCATAATGTTGAGCGGAGCTAAAAAAGGCACTTGAGCCGTCATGCGCAAATAGTAGGTGAGCGTATCGTTGCCCGCAGGCAAGACAAAAGGCGAGTTAGGCAAGCGAAATTCGGGTTCACGCGCCAAGATATTTTTTTCCATAACCAACTTGCCTTGCCTGAAAACATACAGCTTGGCTGTGTCCATCATGGGATTGTTCAGGCGAAGATACAGGTTTTCGCGGGTTTGGTTCAGTAGCTTGAATTTGAGCCAAAAAGCAGAAGGCGTAATGCCAAAATGCGTATATTTGCCATGATACACTTGCAAGGCTTGGTCGGGCATAGCACGAAAAGCAGGCAAGCCAATATTGTGCTGTTTGTCTTCGAAGTAAAGCACCTTGCCACTGCCTACGGCTGTGTAGGTGTCTTGCGTGGTAATGTGTATGGGCATTTGGGCATACAAGGGCGCGGTAGCCCAACACAAAAAGAACAACAATATCCTTTGCTTTGTCATAGTGTGCAAAACAAGCAAGATTTACCCCAAACAGCAAATTTTGTGTATAGACAAATGCAAAACAACGCATAGACAAAGCATCTTGCCTACTTTTGAGCAGATTTATTTGTGTTTTTGCGCCATGTTACCATAGAAAAACGTATCTTTACACACATTTGGTATCAACGCTTTAATCTCTGTAGCGCAGGCTAAAGCCCACGCTACAGATAAAACCCCGATTGTATGATGTTTCGAATAGTCCTTCTTTTAGCTTGTTTTTGTTGTAATTATACGTTGGCACAAGACGCACAACAATACGAACAAAGTGCCGACTCTGCTTTGGGTATGCGCAATTATGACTTGGCTATAAGCTTGTACCAAAACGCACTCAATAGCTCGCCTAATGATGCCGACCTGAAGGCAAAACAAGGGCTTGCCTACATGGAAAGGGGCGACTTGGCACAAGGAAACAAACTTTTTGAAGAAGCCATTAAGCAAAATCCCCAAAAAATAGCGTATTGGGTATATCGCTTAGATGTTTTGGTGCGCAAAAAAGACGTGGGGCAGGCAAGGCAAGTGGTAGGCGAGTTGCAAAAACGCGGTTGGAATCCCATAAATGATGCCATGATGAGTCATACTATGGGCAATTTTTATGTGTTGGAAGGCAAGCCACAGGAAGCCCACAAGTTTTTTGAACAAGCGGTAGAAAAAGTACCTCAATCGCCCATATTTCAACTTGAGTTAGCCAAAAATCAAAAGGCTTTACAGCAATACAAAGAAGCGTACTTTTCGGCTTTCAAGTCGCTTGAGTTGGGCTATCCGCAAGCGTTGAACTTTTTGCTCGAACTGCGTCCAAACTTGCCTCCCGGCATCACAGCCGAAACACCCGAAAACCAACTCAAAGAATATTATGTGCATGACCTTACGAACCAATTAAATTGGGGCGATTTGAATGAAATAAACAAACAACTGAAACACCTTCATTATACAAAAGGTGTGCAAATAGGCGTGGCAGTCTTGCCTACATTGGGAGGCAAGACTGATGTAGAATTGGCAGAGCAAATTTGCAAAGTGTGGAATTTAAACTATCAAAGCAAAACAGGTTTGTTGGTATTGGTGGCTATAGAGGACAAAAAAATGCGTTTGCACGTTTTGGCAGAGATGAAAGAGCAGTTTTCAGATGCTGAAGCAGTTGCGTTGATTCAAACTTACCTGCGCCCCGCTTTCAAAGAAGGTGACTATAGCAAAGGCTTGACAGACTTGGTACAGGCACTCGAGGCTCGCGTGAATGGAGAAACCTTGCCTACCACACAAACCGAAGCAAGCAAACCAACAGAAAG
>RDXI01000416.1 GCA_004292795.1 Bacteroidota bacterium
GGGCATGGCGTGCCGGGTGCCTTTATGACTGTGTTGGGGCAATCGCTCATCAATCAGATTGTGCGCGAGCAAAAAATAACAGAACCACAACAAATTTTGCAGGAATTAGACAAAAATATTACCAAATTATTGCACCAAGAAAAATCTAAATATGCGTCAGAATCCAACGCTGATGGTATGGATATTGCCATTGGTGTTTGGGACTTGCCTACGCAAATGATGACTTTTAGCAGTGCGAAACGCCCTTTGTATCGCTTGCACAAGGACGAGATAACGGTTTATGCAGGCAATCGTTTTCCTATTGGTGGCAATGAATACCGCGAAACGAAAGTTTTTGCCCAAATACAGATACAAGCCCAAAAAGAGGACGTTTTTTATTTTTTTACTGATGGCTTTGCAGACCAATTCGGCGAAAATCCGAATGTCAAGTTTTCGACCAAACGCTTGCGTGAACTGATTGTAGAAATAGGCAGGCAAGGTTCTTTGCAACAAAGGAGCTTGTTTAGGCACTTCTTCGAGAAGTGGCGAGGCAATCAAAAACAAACTGATGATGTGTTGTTGGTTGGTTTTAGGGTGTGAGTGTTTTATTTTTCAATACGCTTCATTGCTAACTCGAAGCCTTTACCAAAAGGCTTGGTGTTCTGTTATACACTTTCTAAAAACTCGCTTTTTTTTCGCTTAACTTCTCGATAATCTCACAAAAAAGCGTACATTTGTAAAAAGATTGTCCTACCATATCCAACGTTTATGAAAAAACTATCGCTCTATCTTGTTTTTTTACTTGCCCTATTTGTAGCAAGTTGCGGAGGTAAGCTCCCGCAAAAGCCTTCTTGGGAAACTATGTTCATGACTGCCAACCAAGAGTATCAAAAAGGCAAATACGACAAAGCGCAAGAGCTTGCGCTTGCCAATTACAAACCTATCAAAAAACAATATGAAGACCGCGCTTCTATCAAGGCGTGGGTGAACTTGTATCAGGCAAAAATAGAACAAGCCAAAGCCAATTATCCCACGATGGACGCACAACTTAGTGCCGCCTCCAATGCCCTCGAAGCCAATAAAGACGCAGATTTTGAGTATTATGTGGTGGGTATGTGCCAAGTAGCGGACATTTACAAGGAAATAGGCAACTGGCGCAAGATGCTAGAGGTGTTAGAGCCATTGGAGAAACAAATACAAGAGAAAGCTATAGATAATAAGTGGCTGAAAGCCGAACTCGCGCATAGGTTTGCGACTGCCTACGTTTACACGGAACATTACGAACAAGCGCAAAAAGTCTTGCCTGACTTGATAGTAACCTACAGCGAACTACACAATGCCACAAGCACGAAAGAAAATCCTATCTTGCCTGCCCAAAAAGCCTACAGGGGCGAACAGTTGGCAAAGCTATATGTGCTGAAGGCAGAACTTTTGCGTATGCATGGTGACTACAAACAGGCAGACTCTACGCTTTTGGCGCACTTGCCTACTATCAAAAAAGTAGGCGCGAATACGTCTGCGATGGCTACTTATCTTACCTGCCAAGGCGATATTTCGTTTGACAATGAGGATTATGAAAAAGCAGTCAATTTTTACAAAGATGCTCGAAGTGCGTGTGCAGGCGAGAATCAAGACTACCTCAAAATCACGGAAAAATTGGTGCGTGCCTACATTCATGACGAAGACGAAAGTGGCGCAAAAAGTGAAATGAACACTATTCGAAACATAGGCGAGGACTACAATCAGAATGGCAACATTTATACGGTCTTGGCGAAAATGCTTGATGCGGAAGATATTTTGTTTTTCAATGACCCTTCAGCACTAGTTTTTAATAAACTCTCTAATAATGTAATTTTTTTAGGGTCTAATTTACCCCCAAAAGTTCCTAAAACTATTGGTGTATGTAAAAGTGCAATTAAGGTCCAGTCTACG
>RDXI01000417.1 GCA_004292795.1 Bacteroidota bacterium
GTTTTGCAAAATGTATTTTTCGCATTGTTGATCGATGGCGGCGTTCATAAAAAATGCCAAAACCATAGGAGCAGGCCCGTTAATTGTCATCGAAACCGAAGTCGCAGGATCGCAAAGATCAAAGCCCGAATACAATTTTTTTGCCTCGTCCAAAGTTGCAACACTCACTCCCGAATTGCCAATTTTGCCGTAAATATCAGGGCGTTCATCAGGGTTTTCACCATACAAAGTAACCGAATCAAAGGCGGTAGAAAGGCGTTTGGCAGGCATTCCTGACGAAACATAATGAAAACGTTTGTTCGTTCTTTCCGAATCGCCTTCGCCTGCAAACATACGCGCTGGGTCTTCATTTTCGCGCTTTAAAGGAAAAACTCCCGCCGCATACGGAAATTCTCCTGCAATATTTTCGGTCAAAAGCCATTGCAAAATATCCCCAAAATCATGGTATTTTGGCAAAGAAACTTTTGGAATTTTGAGATGCGACAAGGTTTCAGAATACAAATCTTGTTCGATAATTTTTCCTCGAACTTTGAATTGATATTTTTCGGCTGTAAAAACGTTTACTTTATTTTCCCAATTTTTTAATAAATTTCTTGCTTCGAAATCCAATTTTTGGGCTAATTCATTGTATTTTTCGATCAAAATTGCCAAATGCGAATCTGGGTTTTCGGGCAAATCAATTTTTTCTACAAAACTCAAATTTGCGAAATTTTTGGAATCAGACAAAATTTGGATCGTTCCCAAAATTTGATAAAGTTTTCGAGCAATTTGGCATTGATTTTTGACAAATTGATCGTAAGAATCAGAATTTTCCACAATTTCTGCCAAATATCTGACCCGATCTGGCGGAATGATGTAAGAAGTGCTTAATCCTGTCAAATTCAAATCGTTTTCGGCTTTGCCCAAAGACGCAAAAACGGCATTGTTCATGATTTTTTCGAACAAAATATTCATTCCAACATCATTAAATTGGCTTGCCATTGTGCCAAAAATTGGTAAATCTTCATCATTTCCTTCCCAAAAATTGCGGTTTCTGCGGTACTGTTTTCGCACATCTCGCAAAGCATCTAGCGAACCTTTTTTGTCGAATTTGTTGATCGCAATGATGTCCGCAAAGTCCAACATATCAATTTTTTCGAGTTGAGTTGCCGCACCATATTCGGAAGTCATGACGTACAAAGAAAGGTCGGAATGTTCAGTAATTTCAGTATCAGACTGCCCAATTCCCGAAGTTTCCACAATAATCCAGTCAAAACCTGCACTTTTGCAAATCTGAATCGACTCTTTTACGTGCTTGCTCATCGACAAATTTGACTGCCGAGTTGCCAAAGAACGCATATAAATTCGAGGATTATCGATGGCGTTCATTCTGATTCTGTCGCCTAACAAAGCTCCGCCTGTTTTTCTTTTGGAAGGATCAACCGAAATAATGGCTAAGGTTTTATTGGAATAATTTAACAAAAAACGCCTGATCAATTCATCAATTAAACTTGATTTTCCTGCGCCACCTGTGCCTGTGATGCCCAAAACGGGAATTTTAGTTGAGTGTTGAGTGTTGAGTTTCGAGTGTTGAGTTTTAAATTTTTCAGGTTCGTTTTCTGCCAAAGAAATCAGTTGGGCAATTTGTTGGTGATCAGATGGCTTTAGAAATTCCATTTCTAGTTTTTGCAAAACCGAAAAATCTGCTTTTTCGAGCAAATCGTTGATCATTCCTTGCAAACCCATTCGCCTGCCATCATCAGGAGAATAAATTTTGCAAATGCCATAATTTTCTAATTCTTGGATTTCAGAAGGCAAAATTGTTCCGCCTCCACCTGCAAAAATTTTGATATGCCCCGCCTTGCGTTCTTGCAGCAAATCGTACATATATTTCAAATATTCCACGTGTCCGCCTTGATAAGAAGTCATGGC
>RDXI01000117.1 GCA_004292795.1 Bacteroidota bacterium
GATGATGGTCGTGTCCCAAGTGGTCGTGTACGTGGTTAGCTACTGACATAGCCGAGATAGCCACAGGCAACAACAAGCAATGAATGAGGCACAAAACCGAGCTAATGATGCCCACGTTGTCAGACTTTTGTGAAAGTAGCGTTGTAATTTTCATAAAGATTTGTATTTTTGCGTAAAGTTCAGAAAAAATGCGGCTTGCCTACAGGCGAGCTTGCCTACTTGCAACGATATTGCAAAACTAAGAACTTTTTACATAACAACCAAATTTTTTCAAATGTTCCGTATGAAACCTATTATTTTCGCTGTTGTGTTGCTCCTTTCGGCTTGCAATGGAGGCAAGAACGCCAAAGATGAACCCATTTTGGCTGAAGCCCGCAAAATCCACAACGAGGCTATCAAAATTCACAAGGAGGTAATGACTGACCTCAAAGAAGTGAAAAAAATTAAAGCCGACTCTGAAGCCAAGCTCAAAGACTTGGACGAAAAGGCAAAGGACGAAAAAGCCAAACTCGAAGACCTCATCAAACAATGTGATGCGCAACAAACGGCTATGGGCGAATGGATGGCGAACATTCAGGAAGTGCCTGCCAAAGAAGGCGAGGAGCATGACCATCACGACCACGAAGGACACGACCACAACCATGACCACAAGCCCGCCCCGCAGGTAAGTGCGACAGAGATGCTTGCCTACCAAAAAGAAATGAAAAAGAACATCGAAAAGCTACAACAAGACGTGAAGGCTCTTTTGAAGAAGTAATGGTAAGAGGCTACCCAAAAAATGGATAGCCTCATTTTTATTTTACTTCTTGATACCACCGCCTTTGCTTACGGTGTAGTTGTAGGTTTTATTTTCTGTTTTGAACGGCTCTTGAGCGTTTTCCTCATAATTAGGCTCGCTTATTACGCTGTTCGTTTCGATGGTCAGGTCTTTTTTGAAACTTACTTGTGCAGTTTCTGACATACCCATCATACCACCCGCCGTTCCGATAAATTCTTCGTCTATTTTCTCGCCTGTTTTGCGGTTGAAGGTAGAGAGGCTGAACATCACAATACGCCCACCGTTGCCTGTTACCACACCCACTACGTCTTCGCTGATAGGATACCAAAAACATTCGTAAGCCCTGACTATACCACCACGCATACCCTCTTTCATCAATTTGATGTCTTCAGCATTGCTCCCAAGCACTTTCATGCAAAGCTCGCTCATGTCCTTAAATTCCTCTGTGGTGCTTATTTCGAAAGGAAGCGATTTTTTGGGTATGCGTTTCAATAAGCCCTCCAAACCTGCTACAGGTGTGCTTTTTTGTTTCTTGAAAACGGCTTTGCGCTCAATGTACGAGAACATTTTGGCGGATTTGTCAAACGAAATTTCTACTTCTACATTGGCTTCGTAGCCTGTCCATTGTTGGCGCACTTGCACAGAGGCAGTATTGCCCATCATGTGAAAACTCTCGGCATCAACCGTATATTTCACTTCTTTTTTGGTAGAAAGGAAGCGTTTAGCTTCTTTGGCAATGGCTTTTGGCGTGGTATTTTTGATGGTTATCCATTGCACCACTTTTTTCGCAAAGTTCTCAGAAGCCGCTTCATACTCGCCTGCGCTTAGGCTCTCAAAGTAGGCATTGATGGTTTTGAGGGCGTTGGTTTCGGCTTCGTCTGCTGATGCCTCTGCGGGTTTCGCGTCCTCTGTCTTGCCTTCTTTTTCAGTGGCAGGTTTGTTTTCGGTAGGCGAGTCTTTGGGTTTGTCTTTTTCGCCACCGCCACAGGCAGTCAGCACAGCGAAAGCGCACAAAAGCGCGTATTGGTTCAGAATTTTCATAAAAATAAGTAGGAAAGTCCAAATTTAACGAAACCTTACAATTTGCCAAACAAAACACGCCAAAAGATTTAGAGCCACTGCTGTTAATGTTGTGATAATGAGTGCGTTACTTATAGGAGATTTCAGATTTTTTTTATTGTTTTGCTGTATGAAAGCTGTATATCTATTTATTTTCTTACTCATTTTGGCGGGTTGTGGCAGTGGCTCCGAATCGCCTTGCCTACAAGCTGATGGCGTGATTATTACGCAAGAACGCGCTACACCCATTTTTCATAGCATTGTGAACAAAAGTTCGGCAAAGGTGTATATCACCCAAACGAACAACAACGAATATGGCGTGAAAGCTATCGGTAGCAACAATTTGCTCACAAATCTCACAACTACAGTCCGCGATGGCGTGCTGACTATTAGCTCGCCCTCGTGTGTTTCGAACAATTATCAATACGATATTTTGATAAAAATGCCTAATATCTTGAGCGTTACGCAAGAGAGTTCAGGCAAAATCATAGGCGAGAATTATTGGTACACCAATGGCTTGGTAGTAAAAAATACGAGTTCAGGCGAGATAGACATAGAAGTAGATGCTACCCAAATCACGTCTATACTTACAGGTTCAGGCAAGATTTTCTTGTATGGTGTTACACCTATCCTTATCTTAGAACACAAAAGTTCAGGCACGTTCAAAGGTTTTGGCTTGGCTACAAGAGATGTGGAAGCCTACATGGAAGGTTCGGGAGATGGGGAAGTTACCGTTTCTGATAACCTCAAAGTTTCACTCAAAGGAAGTGGCGATTTGTATTTCAGGGGCTACCCTTTGTTAGATGTGATAGACAATGGAAGCGGAGATGTGATAAATGACAACTAAAAATCTACTACTCGTTTTGTTTTTGTGGGGCTTGCCTGCCCTGCTCGGTGCGCAACCTGTTTCGCTGAAACAAGATACGGCTTCGTTGTGGATTGGCGGACTGAACAGCCCGCAAGTACAGAAAATGGACTTGAACCAAGACAGTAGGCAAGATTTGGTGTTGTTTGACCGCACTACTTCGCGCTTTTTCACGTTTCTTGCCTTGCCTACCCCAGCAGGCAAGTTAGCATGGCGATATGCTCCCGAATACGAAAGCATTTTCCCCCAAACGCAAGGCTGGTTCGTATTGCGCGACTATAACCGCGATGGAATCAAAGATTTTTTCGCCCATGTGTCGCAAGGCTTGCAAGGCTGGAAAGCCACCAAAGAAGGGCAAAACCTTATTTTTCAACCCTTTAAAGGAGGCGGACTTTATACGAAAGGCTTAAGCGGGCAAGTCAATTTGCAAGTAGCCATCACAGATATTCCTTGCCTACACGACATAGACAACGACCAAGACCTCGATGTGTTGATATTTGATTTTTCGCAAGGCAGTTATTTAGAATTGCATCTCAATCAATCCACAAACCCTGAAGAAATGCGCCTCGAAAGGCAGGGCTATTGCTGGGGCAATGTGTGGGAAGGTGGCACTTGTGGCGACCTTCGTTTCGATTATCCTTGCGACAAAGCAGGCGAGGGCGGAGGCGAACCCTTGCCTACCCAACCCACGCACACAGGCTCGACCATTACCGTTGCCGACCTAAACAACGACCAACGCCTCGACTTGTTGGTAGGCGATATTTCGTGCAAAAGGCTGTATGCCATTTACAACAAAGGCACAAATTTAAAACCCGTTTTTACAAAATACGACACGCTTTTTCCCGCTTCGAAGCCTGTAGATATAGATATTTTCCCTGCGAGTTTTGTGGAAGATGTCAATTTTGATGATGTGCCAGACCTTTTGGTCGCGCCCAATGTTTTCAAAAACGAACTCAATGCCATTGATTTTCAGCACTCGCTTTGGTGGTATGCAGGCAAGAAAAAAGGCAAAAAAACAACCTTCGAATTTCAGAGCAACAATTTTCTGCAAAACGCCATGATAGACGTAGGCGAGAATGCCTCGCCTGCCCTGTGGGACTATGACCAAGATGGCGACTTCGACCTTCTCGTAGGCAATCGCGGTGTGCGCAAAGCAGGCAAGTTTAGGGCTTCGTTACACCTTTTCGAAAACATAGGCACGCCTCAAAAACCAAATTTTGTGCTGAAAACTGATGATTTTTGGGCATTGGCAGGCAAGGAATGGACAGATATAAAGCCCTTCGTAACGGACAGCAACCAAGACGGCAAGCCCGAACTACATATCCTTGCCTACGAAAAACGCAAAGCAATATGGCAATACAGGCAAGACGCGCAAAGCGATTGGCAAACTTTTTCGTATAATTTGGAGATAAACCAATTCCCGATTTTGTTTGACTTCGACCAAGACAAAGACCTCGATTTGCTGATAAGTTTGCCCCGAAATGAATGGAAATATTGGGAAAATACTTCGCAAAATGCCTCTTTCCAGTGGCAGGCAAGCTCGCTGGAGATGAACTTGCCTGCTTGTGAGCGTGCCTACGCGCCCAAATATCCGCACCTCACAGACCTAAACGCAGACCAACAACTCGATTTTTTGATAGAACGAAACGGCAATCTCAACCTATACAGCGAAGCTACGCAATGGCAAGCAGGCAAGGATTGGATAGCCAATGAAACACTTTTTTACAATGCCCTCACAAAAAACGAACAAAAATACGACATGGGAACATTCGCCTATCCTGCCTCTGCCGACCTTGATGCAGATGGGCGCGTGGATTTGTTGGTGGGTTTGGGTACGGGTGGCGTTTGTTTGTTTTGGAACAAGATTTTTTGATGTTAGATACAGATATTCCATTTCTTAAAGAAATGGAATATCTAAAACGGAATATCTAACTACATACCATTCAACAAATTGAACGTATGCACACCTATCAAGGCGGCGGTTTCGGTACGGAGGCGACTTTGCCCCAAACTCACAGGCTGAAATTCGTTTGCCATTGCCCAATTCACTTCCTTCGATGAAAAATCGCCTTCGGGTCCAATGAGCAAGCAATACGACTGCATAGGCTTCACACGACTTGCGAGCATGGGCGGAGCTTTTTCGGGCAGGTAAGCAATAAACCGTTGCGACTGCACAAAAGGCTTGTGCATAAAATCGGCAAAGGTCATAAGCGGGTTCAGGCGAGGCATAAAGAGCTTGAGCGATTGCTTCATCGCACTTATGGCTACGCGCTGAATACGCTCAAAATTGAGTTGTTTTTTCTCTGAATGTTCGCACAACACAAAGCTAATTTCCTCCACGCCTATCTCGATAGCCTTTTCCACAAACCACTCCATGCGTTCTGGGCTTTTGGTAGGGGCTACTACGAGATGCACATAGACAGGGCGCGGTGTTTGGGGCTTGGCTACTTGATTGACAAAGAGGCGCGTTTTTTTGAAATGCGGTTCAGCTATTTCTGTAGTATATAAGTTGCCTGCGCCATCAGTCAAGTGCAGTTCTGCCCCTGCCTTCAAGCGCAAAACTTTCACTGCATGGTGCGACTCCTCTGGCGTAAGGTAAGGCTCATCTAAACTAAAGTTCGGAACGTAAAAAAGTTGCATTGGTTTTGTTGAATTGTTATATGGTTATTTGTTATATGGTTATATGGTTATTTGTTATATGGTTATTTGTTGATTGTTGATTGTTGAATTGTTACGCTTGAATAATTTAACCATACAACCATACAACCATACAACCATACAACCTTCTTACCTCTCCCCGTAGGCTGAAATCTGTTGAAAATCAGCGACATCGATGACCAAATCCCACGAATAGCGTAAGAAAATCTTGCCTACTTCGAGCTTGGTAAAAGGTTCTATCTTTTCGCCCAATGCCATTTTGAGCAAAGAAGCGGGTTGGTTTTGCCCAGAGGCGCAAGTAAGATAAATCCAAGCAGGAAAGCGCGGGTTTACTTCCATGATGTAATATTGATTGTCTGCAGTTTTCATTACTTCCAGCTCGAAGCCTCCGCGCCATTGCGTAACCTTCACAAATTGATTGGACAAATCCAACAAACCCTCGTCCTCTATCGTGATTCCTGCCCATGCCTTGCCCTTGTCTGTGATGTAGAGCTTACGCATAGGCACAGCCGAAATGCACTTGCCTTTGCCATCGCCCAAAGAAGCTACATTTACTTCAGTGCCTTTGATGAACTCCTGCAAAATGATAGGCAAGCCCCATTTCGCTTGTAGCTTGTAGAAAGCCTTTTCCGCTTGCTCATAAGTATAGGCTACAGTTGCTTCATAAAATTTGCCTTTCACTACTATAGGATAACCCCAATCTTTCGCCACTTGTGGGATTTGATAGGGCTGATGCACAATCACGCTTCGAGGCACAAGCATATTGTATTTTTGCCCAAACGCACTTAGGTTTATCTTGTCCCTCGCCTCCAACTGCTCCACTGTAGGCAAGAAAGACGCAATGCCCATGCTTTGTAGTTGGGGCGCGATTTTCATAAAATTGAATAATTCTGCATCAAAGTTCGGAATGATTGCCTGTAGGTTTTCTTTTTCGTGTATGTAGCGCAGGCGCGTCAGCAACGACTCACTGCCCGCCGAAGGGTAAGGGATTTGATACGACTTGTCGGCTATGCCTTCCATATACACCCCTGGCTCCATAGACTCATAAGACAAGCCTATGATGCGCACATCAAAATCAGGACATTCGCGCAAACAACGGATAACAGCCACGCCTGGTCCTGGGCTGTCTATATTGTTCAAGCCTGTAACGGCTACAGTAATGGTAGGTTTGGTTTTCATGGCGGTAATGTTTTTTGGAATAAGCGTATTATGCTAAAATAATTTTTAAAGTGCCTATAGCAAAAGTCTGTAGCGCACCCTTTCTACGGTGCGGGGTAGTGAGCTACAAACGTGCAAGTTAATGTTTTGCAAAAGTCTGTAGCGCACCCTTTCTAGGGTGCGGGGTAGCGAAGCGATTGCTATGCAACACACCCTAGAAAGGGTGTGCGACAAACGTGCAAGTTAAATTTTTATTTTAGTATTATTTGCCTAACACAAAGGTAGCACATTTTTTAGAAAGTGCGTGTTTTTTGGATAGTTTCCAATAATTGCTCAATTTCTGCTGTAGTGTTGTAGCTATGCAAACATATTCGCAAGCGTTCTGTGCCTTGTGGCACGGTAGGGCTTAGGATAGCTTTGGCATAGATGCCTGCTTCTTGCAAGTGGCGTTGCGTTTTTTTGGCGAGGGCGTTGTCGCCTATGATGATGCCTTGAATGGCTGTTTCGGAGGCAAGGATAGGGTAGGGAAGGAGGGAGGCAAGCCGTTGATAATGCGCTATGTTGGTCGCCAAATTTTGCCTTGCCTGCTCGAAAAAGGACGAGCCAAACAGCAGGTAAGCCTCCCGAATGGCGTGCAAACTGTGGGTAGGCAAGGCAGTAGTATAGACAAAAGAACGTGCAAAATTGATGAGATAGTTTCGCAAAACTTCGCTTCCCAAGACTACCGCGCCATGCGTGCCTACTGCCTTGCCAAAAGTATGTACTCGCGCCAAAATATTTGCGTGGTAGGCAAGCCCCAACGCTTGCACAAACCCCTCGCCTTGCCTGCCCAAGATGCCTGTGGCGTGGGCTTCGTCTATGATGAGGTATGCTCCCGTTTCGGTTGCCAAATCCAAGATTTCTTGCAAGGGCGCGATGTCCCCGTCCATAGAATACACCGACTCGATAACAATAAAAATATTGCCCTTGCCTGCCTGACTATTGGACGCAAAGGCTGTTTTTTGTTTTAAATCTGTAAGGTTATTATGCTTGAATTTCAATTTTTGAGCATAGCTAAGGCGTATGCCATCAATCATACTCGCGTGTATGAGCGAGTCGCTGATATAAAAATCGTTTGCCTGCCCCAAGCTTGCCAACAGCCCGACATTGGCATCATAGCCCGAATTGAACAAAAGCCCCGCTTCGGCTTCGTGGAAAGTAGCCAAAAATTGCTCTAAACTTTCGGCTTCAGGCGAGTTGCCACTGATGAGGCGCGAGCCTGTAGAACCGACTCCGCCCTTGCCTACCCCCGCGCAAGCCAACTGACGCGCAAAGCCCAAGTAATCATTCGAAGCAAAATCTATCAAACCCGTTGGCACAAACAAAGTGCGCAAAGTGCCTGCTTGTTCGCGTTCTGCGAGGCGGTTTTGGAGGAAGTTCATGATGCAAAGAAAAACAAGTTTTGCTATTTCACGACATTTTTTGTATTTCAATTTTTTTTCACGAATTTTGCAAACGATTGCACGAAAAACTGTCTTTTGTGCGTTTGAAATAAAAAACTAATCCTAAGCCCTTTCCTTTATACGCGATATGAACGAACAGTTAGCCGCCCCTGTGGGAACAGCTCTCGATAGATTTATTCACCAAAAGCAAGAACAATTTCCCTTTGCTACAGGTGAACTCTCTCAACTTTTGCGCGATATTGCCCTTGCAGGCAAGATTGTAAACCGCGAAATCAACCGTGCAGGTTTGATAAACATTACAGGCTCGCATGGTATCCAAAACGTACAAGGTGAAGAACAGCAAAAACTTGATGTGATTGCCAATGTGCGTTTTATTCGTGCTTTGCGCAATGGTGGCGAGGTGTGCGGTATTATTTCAGAAGAAGAAGATGAACTCATCGACACAGGCAAGCCAGAAGGCAAGTATGTTGTGGCGATTGACCCACTTGATGGCTCTTCGAACATTGATGTAAACGTTTCGATAGGCACTATTTTTTCTATTTACCGCCGTTTGTCCGAACAAGGCACACCCGTACAAGAGCGTGATGTGCTACAAGTGGGCAACAAGCAAGTGGCGGCGGGCTATCTGTTGTATGGCTCTTCGACTATGTTGGTTTATACTACAGGCTATGGCGTGCATGGCTTCACGTATGAGCCTTCTTTAGGCGAGTTCTTTTTATCTCACCCGAATATGACCATTCCCACCAGCTCGAATATTTATTCGTGCAATGAGGGCAACTCTCGCGAATTTCCTGCGGAAGTAAACGCGTATTTGGATTATTGCAAAGACAAAAAATATTCAGCGCGTTATATCGGCTCATTGGTGGCAGATTTTCACCGCAATTTGTTGAAAGGTGGTATTTATTTGTACCCTTCTACCAAAAAAGCTCCTCAAGGCAAACTACGCCTGATGTATGAGTGCAATGCGCTTGCCTACATTGTGGAACAAGCAGGAGGCAAGGCTACAGATGGTTCGCGCCGTATCTTGGACATAGAGCCTACAGAACTGCATGAGCGTTGTCCGCTCTACATTGGCTCAGAGGAAATGGTGGACAAGGTAGAAGAATTTTTACATAAGGAACAACTCGAACCAAGTTTGGTGTAGATTTGGGGCAGGTCTTAAAAAAAAAGTAAAAAATTAGAAGTTTTAAAAAACTTTTATTAGATTTGCAATCGATAAAACATGGTGTTTTATCAATTCAACCCTATTTATTTTTCGCTTATGAAAAAGCAAGTAAAAACCATCAAAGGCTTCCAAGCTAAGCAAACAGCTCAAGCGAATGTACTTGACACTAACAAGAAAGCTACTATCGTAGGTGGCACTGATGACTCTGTAGAGCGTCTTTTCGGTGACTCTGTAGAGCGTCTTTTTGGTGAGTCGGTAGAACGCTAATCAAAACCAATGATGGAAAAGGAAAAGAGGCTGTCCGAAAAGGGTAACCTCTTTTTTTGTTACCAAATTTTATATGGTGTATTTGTTTATCATATTGAGCAAAGCGAAATATATCGATTATGAATGACGGTTTGTGAGCGAAAAACGAGATTGCTCGCTTCGTTCACAATGACAAGCCCATATTTTATTTGGGTGTTTTTTTCAGCTAAATACTTTTCGGACAGCCTCATGCTTGTGTCAAGGTTGTAGCTTTACGCCTATTACCAAAATGTCATCTATCTGTTCATAGTTGCCTATCCAATCATTGACAGTTTGGCTTAAGAGATTAAACTGTTCTTGCATATTTTTTTCAAAATGAGTAGCAAAGAAAACTTGCATTTGTTTGGTCGAGAATTTTTTAGCTTTCTCGCCTCCGAATTGGTCGGGCAAGCCATCAGAATAGAGATAAAAAGCGGTGGGTTGGTCTATGTGTATGACGTGGCGTGTGAACAGCTTTTCATCTTCGTCGTAGTGCGCCCCTCCAATGCCAAATCTATCTCCTCGAATAACCTTTGCCTCACCTGCCTGCACACAGATTATACCATTCTTTGCCCCTGCAAATTCCATCACATTTTGGTTGGGGTTTACCACACAAATAGCCATGTCCATGCCGTCTGCATTAGTGCCTTCGTCTTGTTTGAGTGCAAATCTAATCAGTGTGTCAAGTTCTTGCAAAATAAGTTGTGGTTGTGTAATGCCCTCTGTGATGACGATTTGGTCGAGGTACGCATCACCCAACATACTCATAAACGCGCCCGGTATGCCATGCCCTGTACAATCTATAGCGGCAATCATTTTCTTGCCTTCCATGATGCCCTTAAAAATAGAAACTTTGCCCTTGCCTATGTGCGGGTCTTTGGCGTAGCGAGGCTCCATGCTTGTTTCGGCAAACCAATAGAAATCGCCTGAAACCTTTTGCAAAGGTCGCCAAAAAACAAATGAGTCAGGAAAAGCATTTTTGATATTTTCCAACTTGGGCAACATCACGCGCTGAATACGGCTTGCATAATCAATACTATCATTCAAATCCGTATTATGCCTTACCAAAAGTTGATGGGTAAGCTCCAATTTTTTGCCACTTTCTACCAATTCGCGGGTTCGTTCTGTTACGATTTGCTCAAGGCGGACTTTTTGCATACGCAAATTATGCGTATAGACAAACGTAACGAAATACACCACTACCAAAGCCAAGACCACATACATCAAATACGCACCCAAAGTTCGATACCAAGGCGCAAGCACGCGGAAACGGTACGAAGCCACGATACTTTCTTCGCCATAAACGTTGCGTGCTTTCACGTGAAAGGCATACATACCTTCAGGCAAGTTGTTGTAAGTACGTTTGCTTTCGCGTGTCCAGCCCGACCATTGATAATCCTTGTGCTTGCTTCCCCAAAAAGGCGTTTCATAGCCCTCGAGCAAATAGCTAAATTCAGTTCTTTTTTCTACATCATAAAAGGGCGCGGCACAATGAAAACT
>RDXI01000007.1 GCA_004292795.1 Bacteroidota bacterium
GTCATTGATGTAAAATTAATTTCTTTTAATTTTTGAATAAATTGATAATTTCTGCCGCTTGAAAGAATTATATCTAAACCTTCTTCAAATAAAGGTCTTTGAAGTTCTACTATATTATCAGAATCATAATATTCAATAAAATCAACCAAACCATTATATCCTTTTTCAATTAAAAAATAATTTACACCACCACTTATTTCTACATCTGAAAAAATATTTTTAGAATTTGGAAAATTTACTATTCTTTTGAAATTATTATTTTGTTTTATAAAATCTCTTAATTTTAAAAAGGATTTATCTTGTGCGTCACCAGTAAACCATCTTGAAGGTGTAATAAATGAAAGATATCGAGGTTCTAAATTTATCCCAGCTTCAATAAATAATGGAAAAATCTGCTTACTTAATGATGAATTATCGGAGAAATTACTAATATTCTCCTGATAAGGCGGATTTCCTACTACTGCATCAAATTTCATATTTTCATTAAGTTTAAAAAGTTGTTGTAATTTTTGTTTTGCGGTGTTGTTTTGGGCTTGTGGCGTGAGGTCGTGTTGTATAAAGTTCTTACGAGAAATCATATTCTCAGCATCAAACCCAAAAATATAAGACTGCGTAATGCCTTGCAAAATGGGCGTTGGGGCAAGTCCATAGACTTGGTTTTCTAAAATGTGTTTCAAACATTCGGGGTCGCTATTGTATTGTTTTCTGGTATTGTGAAATAGTTTTTTTACAATCCCTACAAAATGTTCATGTACACTTTTGAGCAACTACAAAAACTCGATAACCGCCAACTGACCACTATTTTCGAGCAAGCAAAATCGCTTTTGCTTACCGATTTGGTGGGCTATGCCTTCAAAGGAGTAAACAGCAATCCCATTACAGCGTGGCTTGGCTTCAAAAAATTCATCAAAGTTTTTGAAAAAACTATCGAAGGCTATGCAGGCTATAACGTGAAAGTAAAACAAGCCACATCAGCCCAGCACGCCCTCCAGAACCTGCAAGAAAAACACCTGAAACACGGATTTTATCGCTTGTATGAAAACCAAAACACGACATTTCCGCCCAGCATAGTGATTGATTATGCTTGTGAAAAAAATAGTTCCTTCGACCCTGCGCGTTATTTGAAAGATTATTTGGTGGCGGTGGAGTCGGAGAAGCAAAATTTGTATCTGGGCAAAGCCTTCTTTTGTGCATTTGGCAAAAAGATATTTTTGTCTTACTTTATTTTAGAGCAATTCAAACCTATCGAACAATTATTTGAAAAACCATGAAGCTCATCTACGACCAATTTACAGAAGAAAACTTCCCTCAATACGAAGCCACACTCAAGAAAGAGGGCTTTGTGCATTTTAAAAATTTCTTATCTACCGCCGAAGTAGAAAGTATGTTGGAGGCATTGGAGGAAATAGAAAAAACCTGCCTCGAAGCAGACACTAAACAAATCTTCGGTGTGCCTATATTGTACGGATACGACCTCGATGGCTCGCGTATCGTGCAGAGATACCCGTTTACGTCATTGAATCATGCGTATTTTCAGAAGCCCGACCTTGTGGAAAAATTGCAAAAAATCAACCGCTTGGTGGGCGAACAATACAGATTGGGCGACAAAGAATATGATGGCGTGGTGTCCAATCATTATTTGAACCACTCCAACGACCTTTCAAGAAAAAAAATAGGCTGGCATACGGATAGTGGGCGCGAGTTCTGGTCTTTGAAAAGACCAAAACAATTTTACAACATAGGTATTCATTTAGACGATTGTACCAAAATAAAAGGTGGCTTGCGCCTATTGTTAGGCACACACCAACAAAGCGTATTGGGTATGTTGTTTGGCAAATTTCACTTTGTCGACCACAAACCCGACAAGAAAGAGTATTGTGTGGAAGTGAAAAAAGGCGATATGACCATTCATGATGGGCGACTATGGCACAGGGTAGCACAAGCCGAAGTAGTAGGCGAGGAAAGCCGAAGGCGTGTGATTTATTTTCCTTTCATAAAGGGGGAGGTAAAAGAAAAGGACGAAAACAGCAAACCGCCTATTTATCTCGTCCTCTTGCAAAAAGCCAATAAAATGAAAGGCGACTGGTTTCAGTAGGCAAGGCAATTTTCTATTGTTTTACAATTTTCTACCCCTCGAGGCGTTTTCTAAATACGTTTACGAAACCTACATTTTTACAAATTATGAAAAAAGTATATCAAACCCTACTCGCCTTCGCCCTCTTGTTGGCGAGCCAAACGGTTAGCTTTGCACAATGCCAATTTATCTTCAAAGGCACGTTGGCAGGCAAGGCTGTAACAGTGTGTTTCTTGCCTGATGAGAATGATGGACAAGTGCATGGCGAATATTACTATGGCAAAGGCGACAATGGCGTGATGACCTTCACAGGCACAGCCATTCGCCAGAATGATGGCTCTTATCGCCAACGCCTCGAAGAAGCCAATGCAGAAGGCACTGTAACGGGCTATTTCACAGGCACACTCAAAAATGGCGTGATGGCAGGCACTTGGACAAGCACTGACGGCAAACGCTCTTTTCCTTACAAATTGGTGTTGCAAAAGTAGATAATGACGATGGTAGCTTTTTTCATACATAGTGAATGGTACGCGCCAATCGCTATGTATGACTCATTTTTAAAGTAAACCAATAACACTATGAAAACCTATATTATCCGCCAAGCCACTTTCGAGTATGATGACAGTCGTTATGGCTATAAAAGCGCGGACATGGAAGTCTTGCATACCTTTCATGACGAACAGCAGGCAAGGCAAACTTACCTACACTTAGAGCGCGAAAGATATGCTGATGAAACCTTAGATTTTTACTATACCCAAACACCCACCGAAGGCGAGCATCCTTGGGACAAATTGGCGCATTACATAGAAAAAGAGTTCAAATTCACTTTCAACAGTTTGGTAAGCCTGCCCGAAAAATTTTGGAAAAAAACCACAGACGACCAAATGGAGTGCATTTTGAGCTATACAGGCTTGCGCTTCTATGTCTTGACTGCCTTCGAACATGAACCCACCTTTTTCAAAATCGTGTCCGAAGAACGATACATACAACGCGATGAAGCCTACAGTACATGGCACAATTCGTATCAAGAAGCCTTCGATGCTGGTTTGCGGTTATGGGTTGATGAAATAGCAGATACTGAATATGTAGAGAGCTTGGAGGCAGTAACAGAAGCCCCGCACTTATTGCAGGCTTACCTACAAAACTGCACTTGCCTACAATACGACAAAGAAATGATGTGCTTCAAGATGAAAGAAGGCTGGCAAGGTTGGAGTTGGGGCAACAACAGGCAAGAATTTGAAACTTCGGTTGCCGAAGTACGCGGTCTGTGGGCGTTGCTTGCTGAAAAACCCTTTGTAGTGGAGAAAATAGTGCTATAAAACAACTCTTACTAAGCCCTCAGTTTGATAGGGCTTAGGCGAGGAGTTGGGTTCGTGGTGGGGTGATGCATATATTCAAAGTGTGCATTTATGCTACAAAAATATGTCAATAAAAAGTACCCTCAAATTGTTTAATAAATTAACAATTAGATAAAACGCTGAAAATAAGCATTTTATAAAAAATTGAAATTTTAAAAATACCCTTACAAGGGTATAAAATAATTTTTTAAAAAATTTCATTTGCTACATTATACGGCATTTGCTAAGTACGCACTGTTTTCAAAAACACCCCGCCAAAATTTGTAGGATTGCACAAGGTTTGCTACCTTTGCCATGAGGTTCAAAAATCCTTTCCTATAACGTGAAAAAACTACTATCTCTTTCCTTTCTTTGGGCGTTTGTGCTTTGCAGTGCGAGTGCGCAAGACAAACTCCTACAAGCGGGTCCTATGGTGGGCTATTCTTCGATGAAAGAAGTCCTTTTGTGGGTACAGACTACCCAAAGTGCCAAAGTGCATTTTGTCTATTATCCGCAAGACAAGCCTAACGAAAAAATGCAGACCGAAACGGTAGAAACGCAAGCCAAAAATGCGTTTGTGGCGCGTATCGTAGCGCAAACAAAGCCCACTACCAAATATGGCTACGAGCTATACATCAACGGAAAATTGGTAAAACGTCCTTATCCACTTGGTTTTCAGAGCCAAGCCCTGTGGCAATACCGAACCGAACCACCCACCACTAAGTTTCTGTTTGGCTCTTGCCTATACGTGAACGAGCCAGAAGTGGACAGACCGGGCAACGGCTACGGAGGCGAGTTCGAAATCCTGAAGGCAATGGCAGACAAAAAAGCGGACTTTATGGTTTGGGGTGGCGATAATACCTATCTGCGCGAAGTGGATTTTGACTCACGTACAGGCATCATGCAACGCTACACGCACACGCGCTCCTTGCCTGAATTGCAACCGCTGTTAGGCAATATGCACCACTACGCCACTTGGGACGACCACGACTACGGACCCAATGACTCTGACGAAAGCTACAACATGAAAGAAACCACCCTCGAAGCCTTCAAACTCTTTTGGGGAAATCAAAATTATGCTTTCAATGGCAGTGTGGCGGGCAATTTCAACTGGAGTGATGTGGAGTTCTTTTTGCTTGATGATAGATGGTTCAGAACGCCCATAGGCATCAAGTCCTTGCCTAATGAAATGTTTGGCGACAAACAACTGCGCTGGCTCATCGAGTCATTGAAGGCAAGCAAGGCTACTTTCAAATTTATCGTGTCGGGTGGGCAAATGCTCAATACTGATGCGAGCCAATACAACGAAACGCTTATCCGCTACAGCGAGGAGCGCACCAAGTTCTTGAAAATGATACAAGATGACCGCATTTCGGGAGTAGTCTTGCTGTCAGGCGACCGCCACCATTCAGAAGTAAACAAAATGGAGCGCGTGGGTACATATCCCTTGTATGAGTTTACCGTATCGCCCATTACCGCAGGCTCGTCAGGCGACAGAGCCAAAGACGAAAAGAATTTTTATCGTGTGCCTGACTCCTATTACGGCAAACGCGCTTTCTCTATGTTTGAAGTTACAGGCGAGCGCAAAGACCGCGTGCTTACCATACAACTTTTTGATGTGCAAGGAAATGCCGTTTGGAAGCGCGAAATAAAAGCAAGCGAGTTGAAATAATACAACTTTACAACCTTACAAATACAAAGAGGCATTGCACCGCAACGCCTCTTTTTTGTATTTTTGCTACTAAAATATTACACCTTTGACACTACCATTTTTTGTTATGCGTTCATCAATGCCTCTATTTCTTCGGCTTCGAGAGGAATATTTGCCATGAGGTCTATATTGCCCGTTTCAGTAATGAGAATGTCATTTTCGAGGCGAATACCTAAGCCTTCTTCGGGAATATAAATGCCCGGCTCACAAGTAAATACAAAACCTGCTTCAAACTTGCGGTAGCGATTGCCCACATCATGTACGTCCAAACCCAAGTGATGCGAAGTGCCATGCATGAAGTATTTTTTTTTTTTTTTTTTGTCTTCAGGTGTCATTAGCTCGCCTACCGCTTTGTGGTATTCGTCCAACACATTGCCCACTTTGAGCATATTTGTAGCACCTTTCATCACACGAAGCACTGCATCATACACAGCGCGTTGTCGTGCAGTGAATTTGCCACTCACAGGCACACACCTTGTAAGGTCGGAGGCATAATTGCCATATTCCGCCGCCACATCAAGGAGAATAACCTCGCCTGCCTTGCAAACTTGGTTGTTGTCTATGTAGTGCAACACACACGCATTCGCTCCTGAAGCAATGATAGGCGTATAAGCAAAACCCTTAGAGCGATTGCGGATAAACTCGTGTATCAATTCTGCCTCAATCTCATATTCGGTAACATTGGGTTTGACGAAGCCCAACAAACGCCTAAAGCCTTTTTCGGTGATGTTGCAAGCGGTTTGAATCAATGCCACCTCTTCGGGCATTTTCGTTGCGCGAAGGTAGTGCATCAAAGGCGTGAGTCTTTGGTAAGTATGCAAAGGAAAGGCATTTTTGCACCATTTGATAAAACGAGCATCGCGGGTTTCTACTTCTACCACTGCCCTTGCGTGTTCGTTGGTGTTCAGATACACATTTTCGCACAAGCCCATAAGTGTGTTGAATACCACAGGGAACTCGCTCAACCATTGGATATTGGCAATGCCCGAAGCCGCTGTAGCTTCATCTTTCGTATATTTATGCCCTTCCCAAATGGCGATATGCTCATTCGTTTCGCGTAGGAAAAGAATTTCGCGCATTTTCGCATCAGGCGCGTCAGGAAACAATACCAAAATGCTTTCCTCTTGGTCTATGCCTGAAAAATACAAAATATCGCTGTTTTGTCGAAAGGGCATCGTGCCGTCTGCATTGGTGGGCATAATGTCATTCGAGTTCAAGACCACAAGGCTATTCGGCTTCAGGTGTTTGTAAAGCCTTTGGCGGTTGGTGGTAAAAAGGGTTTGGGGAATGGGAAGATATTTCATACAGTTGGGTAGGAAAGGAAAGATGCAAATTAAAGCATTTGCGTGCAAAGAAAAAAGCATCACAAAAAAAACGGTGCATACCTTCGTACACACCGCTATTAGTTTTTTCCAGCTTGACAAGTCTGCGACATTGACAACTGCTTGCCTGCTTGTTCGCAGTTGGTGCGCCTATAGAGGAAGCTACAATAACAATTTGTGAGCGAAAAACGGGCTTATTCGCTTCGCTCACAATGAAAAAGCTGTATTTTATTTGCTTGTTTTCAGGCAAGGACTTTTTTGGTCTTAGCAACTACCAACCCATATAATAGCTTTGGGGTATCCATTCGGGGCGTTCTAAGCCGAAATATTGTTGGAGCATAAGCTCTGCCACACAAAACGCGCCTTCTACCCAACCTTGTTGGTCAGAATACGCTTCTCCGCAAATGTGTATGTTTTCTGCTTCCATGGGCTTGCGCATAAACTCCATGACATACTTCACATCATAGCCTGCTTTCCAAGCATGATAGCCCGCGCCATACGGGTCATCAGTCCAATCTCTGAACCATGTAACATACGGGTCTGGAATGGTCGAGTCGCCATGCAGTTCACGAATTTGGTTCATCAATTCATCAACCATCATTTGCGTAGCCTGCACACTTTCTAAGGCGTTTAGCTCGTCCATCGAGGCACTTCTGTTGGCGCGTACTTTGAACAATTCTTTGTCATCAGAAAGGGCTTTCCAGAAAGTTTCCGTTTCCATGTCGCCATAGCTTCCGAGCAGGAGAGAATTGTCGTTGTGCGGGTCTGTGCCAAAATAATAGCATTGGCGCATAGGCAAGTCCGTAATAGAGTGTCCCGACTCAATACCAAATCGTTCATTCCACCAAGGCGTTTCGAAGCCCATCAAAATTTTGAAAGCAGGCTCCATGATAACAGAGCGAATGTTTTTGTTAAGCTCTGCGTTCTGATTGATGTTGAAAAAGAAATTGTTTTGGTCTAACAATTCCAACGACTTGCGAGGCATTGCCAAAATGATACTGTTGGCATACACTTTCCAAACAGTGTTCGATGGAATATGCAAGAAGGTAAGTTCGTATTGGTGTGTGCTTTTGTTTTTGTGTTCTTTGGTAAAGGTAACAAGTTTATTTTCTACCCATATATTTGAGCCTTCCTGCCCCAAGTACGCATTAGCCAATGAGTAGGCGATTTGGTCGTAGCCTTCCGCAATGGTTTTGTACTCCACATTTGCCGAAAAGTCGCCTACCATGTACGGAAATGCCTCTGCCGCGTTCCAGTTGATGGTATTAGAATAATACCCGCCTGCATTTGCCAAGAAATTGTAGCCTTCTTGCGAAACACGGTCTTTGATAAGATTCCAAAAGCCTATGTCGTTTACTTTGCGCTTATTATAAGGCGAGCCTTCGAAGCAGTAGGTAAGGACGGGCTTTATCTCGTCCCAATCTTCACTGGTCAGCTCGAAAGTATATGTATATCTGTGTTCGGGATTGTAGATAATTTTTTTCCTAAATTTATTGTCCAAATTGGGGTCAGCCATCAACACATCATAAATGATTTTGTTGAAAAGTTGGTCGGCATTGTAGCCCTCGTCATTTTCATTGAGTACATAGCGCGTAGGTTGCGTTTCGCCCTTTTTTTGAGCCACTTCCCACGCATCTTGCATCAATCGTTGTTTGCGCAAATAGATAAAAAGTTTATCCGTTTTGCCCATAGGAAAGGGAACAGGAGTCATTTCTTCTGCAAAAACCTTTTCGATAAGTGCTGTAACGATTTCTTGCGAAGTAAGGTAACGCATACCCCCAAGCTCGCCTACTACGTCCATACCCGGCATCACTACGGACTCAAGCCTTCCGCCAATGCGGTTGCTCATTTCAAAAATCTGTACTTGGTCGGCAGGCAAGGCTTGCGATTGCGTGAGGCGATATGCCGAATACAAACCTGAAACGCCACCACCCACGATAGCCACTTCTACGCTCATATCGGGCTGACAGCCTTTTGTGAGGCGTACTTCTTTGTTAAGTTTCATTTTGAAGTAAGTTTTTTGTTAAAGAATAGATTTGAAGCGAGTTCTACTAATTTGGAAAGGTTGTAAATCGTAGGGTGTTTTGCCATCAAGGGCTAAATCACTCAAGATACGCCCCAAGAGCGGAATAAACTTGCCTGCCCACCCTGTAGCACACACCACGATATTTTCGTGATTGGGTATGCTCGAAGGCGCGAAGCCGAGCAACATTTCTTTGTTCTCAATGGTGCTCAAGGCTATCAAACAAGTAGAAGTGAAGTGTGGCACAGGCTCTAAGCCCGTCATGTGGTTTTGCACCCATTGGATAGTGTAAGCCAATTCTTGCGGATTGGGTACGTGGGTTCGTTGGTCGGGATTGCTGAGGGGCTTCATCACAAAATCAGGCGCGACACGAATATAGTCAGGATTATCCCACACTACACTTGGGAAGCCATAGAACAAATTATCGTGCAACCCTTCGGCAGTGGGTTCTTGGAAAACAAACCACGTGGGATATTGTATGTCGGGCTTCGTTTTTTTGAAATAAGCAGAAGCCATTTCCCAATAGGTAACATCAACTTTGAAGTCCAACAAAGTCAATACGTTGTTGATGTACGGACCTGGCACCACCACAATTTTTTTGGCTACAAACGTTTCGTCATGGGTTGTAATCCAAAACTCGTCATTTTTTTGCGTAATTTGCAATACGGATTGGTACTCGCGGAGCGTAACCGAAGGCGAGGCTTGATTGCGTTGTAGCAAGGTTTCGAGGGTAGCCAAAAGATTGATGCTTGCGCCATCAGCCTGAAACAAGCCCGTATAGTCTTTAGGCAAGTTTTTGAAGTGATACTGCTCTTCTATCTGTTGCGCAGTCAGGGGCGTATATTTTACCCCCACCTTATTCATAGCTTTTTCGGCTGCCTCAATGTTGCCTTCAGTAGTTTTGACAGACGGGTCACCAAACCAAAGCGTGCCTACCTTATCCAAGAGCGTAGCGTCTGTATGGGTTTGCAACTCGTCCCAATACGGAACGGAGTCCAACACCATGCGCACCATGTACTCATCAGGGTATGGGATTCTGAATTGGCGCGAAACACCCGCCGAACTGCCTTGTTGGTTGATGAACGAAAAACGCTCCAAGACCAATGTTTTTGCATTGCGCTTGCCTAATTCGTAGCCTGTAGCCAAGCCCAAAGCTCCGCCACCAATCACGATGACATCAAAATAATTGTTGTTCATTTTTTCAATGAGATAGGAAAAAAAATTATTGTTTTTGAGATGTCAGAAATCAATGCTGTTATGTGCAAATGTATTTACATTTATTAGAACGCCAAAATGTTTAATTGTTAAGCATTTTCAGTAAAACACTGATTTTCAAAGATTTGCAAGATAAACAAAACAGTCATTACCCTTACAAAGGTATAAAAAATACCCTTACAAGGGTATAAAAAAATAAGGTAGGCGAGCAGGCTTGCCTACTGTTGCTCAAATAATTGCGTTTTTTTTGAGCAATAAAAAAACTCCTTCCACCAAAGTATGAAAGGAGTTGAAGAAATATATCAGTGTATTTTTTAGCCTTTTTTCACACGCAAAGCCGAGCCATCACTGCCTATAACGGTTATATTTTCGCCTTTGTTGATGAAGTCGCCTTGCGTAGTGGCATCAAAAAGTTGGTTTTCTATCATGATTTTTCCACTTGGGCGCAAGATAGTTTCGGCGATGCCTGTCTTGCCTACCATTTTGGGCTGGTCTTTCGAGGAAACATAGCCCGCATTTTTATCCAAAGAACTGCTATTCGTGATGTGCTGAAACGAAGAACTGCGTAAGATAGTGGGTATCAGCGCAAATAAGGCAACCAATACAACTCCCAACAAAATTCCTCCTACCAGCAACGCCTGTGTAAGTTCAGCATTCGATACAGTCGAGAAATCCGTCCCTTTGTTGTTGAGCATGATAAGCACCAACCCCGCGTAAATACATACAAAGGCACTAATGCCCGCTATGCCAAAGCCCGGAATTATCATTACCTCCAAAGCCAACAAAAAAATACCTACCAAAAGCGTAGCCCACTCCCAATCCTCTGCCCACTGCGCAAAGTAGGGGCGGAAAACGAGATATAGAATAGGGATAGCCAAAAGGCTGACCAAACGAAATATTTTAGCATTCATATAAGTTGTTGTTTCTATGCAAATATAACGTTTTTTGTTTGTGTGAAGTTGGTTTTTGCTAAAAATATTTTTATATCTTTGCATTTGTCTTTCCACAGTTTGTATGAATTTTATTTTAAAGATTGTAGTGTATATTTTGGTGGTCTATGCCCTTGATTGGCTTCTGGTAGGCATTGCTTTTCGCACCATCGAGGCGGGTTTGGTCGTGGCGGGTTGTATGGCGGTTATCAATGTCTTCATCAAGCCCATTGTGCAGACGCTTGCCTTCCCTATGACGTTGATGACGTTGGGGATATTTCCGTTGATTATCAACACTATTTTTGTGTTGATAGTAGCAGGTTTTGTCAAAGATTTTGTGATTTTTGGCGATTTCTTGTTCCGCTTTTTTTGGGCGTTTGCGTTTGGCTTTTTGCTAACGGTGGTAACGGTTATCATTGAACAATTCACGGGCTGGAATATGCCAAATTAAGCCTTAGCATTGTGTATGATGGTTAAATCAACGTTTAGTTTGGTGGTGGCATACAGCCTTTTGTTATGCTTGCCTACCCTTTTGTATGCGCATAATGCCCCTCAAGATACTATCATGAGGTTGCAAGTATTGTCGAAACGTTACAACAAACTTAAAAATATAGAGCGTGGCAGAGCGGTTACAATTTCTTATGAAAAAGACTACAAAATATACAAAATTCGTGGTAAAATTTTTAAGATAACGGACAGCACGGTTACGCTCTTAGGCGTTGGCACGCATTGGTCGCAAACATTTGATGGGTTGGCTTACCACACTTTCAAGGCGAAAGATATAAGAGAATTGAGGGATAATCGTGGGCAATGGTTTGTGGGTGTTGTGCAGTCTTTTATTGGTTTGGTTGTTCTTAGCACTGTGTTGAGTACAATCCTTGCCTTTCCTACCCAATTCAGTATTTTGCTGATACTTGCTTTTTTAGGCATTATTGGGTCATTCGTATATTTGTGTATGAAGGTGTTTTTTTGGATAAGGCGCAAAAAATACCGCAGTGCTGAAACTGTTTTTACCATTAAACGGTATGTTCGTTAATTTTTGGGTATCATAAAACATTACGTTTTGTGCTGTTCTATTTTTTGCTTCGATAGCGGATAGAACATTTCAGTCAAAAAACCCAAACCATACGCTGTTAATTGCACAAAGACTGCCCAAACACCCAAACTTGCTACACGCAAACTTTTGGTTTTGGCAAGCGCATCAGAGAACAACAAGCTCGCATACAAGACAAGCGAAAGCCCTTGCAACTGCGCCAAAAAGGGCGAAACCAACCACATAGGCAAGAATAGCAACAAAAAAATCAAAAACAAAGCAGGAAAGGTATGCACTAATTTTAACTCTTTTGGATAAAAACGCCTCACATTGATACGCGCCCTGCCAAAAAAGTGCAGTTGTTTGAAAAACTGACGAAAAGAAGTGCGCCTTTTGTGATACACAAACGCCTTGCGGATAAGCCCTGTTCGAAAACCTGCTTTTTCTATTCGAATGGCAAATTCTATATCCTCGCCCATGCGCGTGATGTGATACCCTCCTACCCTTTCCCATACCTTGCGCGAAAGCCCCATATTGAAGCTACGCGGTCTGAATTTCTCCGCGCTGTGCTTGCCTCCCCTTATGCCTCCTGTGGAGTAGGGCGAAGTCATGGCATAGCTTATCGCTTTTTGGGTAGGCGAGAAAGAATCATGCGCTGAGTCAGGTCCGCCAAACGCATCAAGATAATGATGCTGTAGGTGGTCGTACACTGTTTGTAGGTATTCAGTAGGCAAGATGCAATCCGAGTCGAAAACCAGAAAATAATCGCCTTTTGCCATAGCGAAGCCCGTATTTCGAGCAAAGCCCTGTCCTGTATTTTTTTGGTAATGATAATGCAAATTTAGGTGCGTGGAGTAGGCAAGGACGACCTCCTCCGACTTTTGCGTTGAGCCATCATCTACCACAATCACCTCAAAATCAAAGAGTTGTTGTTGATAGGCTTGCGCCATAAGCGACTCCAACAATTCGGTCAATTCATCGGGGCGGTTGTAAACGGGTATGATTATGGAAAAAAGCATCTGCGTAACAAAATGTTGATATAGATAGATGTTTTCCAAATCTATACCAAAAAACTTAAAAATCTAAATTAAAGTGTTCCTTCAACCATTTTTTGAAATGCACTTCATCAGGATAGCCCGAAATCTCATGTACAAAGTCGCTCAAAAGTGCCAATATTTGTTCTTTGCTTTCTTTGTCGGGCTTGCTGTAGCGGGTTTGCAATATTTTGACAAACGGGGCTATTTGTGCCTTCAGTTGCTCTGCATCTATGATTTGCAGAGAGCGTTCCCCTATGAGTTTGTGGTTTTTGATGTCTTGGCTGTCGTAGGCATAAAAGAAAAAAGGTTCTAAAACGTCCTTGTTCTCGATGCTCATCATATATTCTACTATCTTGCCTACGTTGAGCAGATTTTTGTCCTTGCCTTCTAAGGGCGCGAGGCGCATACGAAATTTCTTCTCTTTCGTGTCCCAAAATTGGTAGGCAAGTTGCAAGGGCGCGGGAAACTTCAGCGCGTCTGTGTTCGTGAGTTCAAAAATCGTATTGGGGTACAGCACGGGGTACGGTCTTTTGTTGTGTGCAAAGAAAGACGTGAAAGGCGAAACACAACATTTGTACCCTTCTACGCGTACAGGAATCCGCAATTTTGCGATGGCATCGGGGCGGTCTGTTCGTATGGAGGCAAGCTCTTTTTTTGTTGTATCATACAAGATAGCGAGCTTGCCTGCCATTTCCACTACAGTATTTTCGTGGTAATAACGCCCTATTTCCAACGTTTTGTTATTGGTTTTGATGCTTTCCTGCACATAGAGCAGTTGATAGACTGATTGTGCTTGTGCCATTGAAGCCAAGAAGCATAATCCGACAAAGAGTATAAGGCGCATGATTATTCTTTCACTAAGTTTCCGTTTTTGTCTATTCTCAACAAACCTACCATAGCACTTTCTTCGTAGGTCACATTGCAAAGCACCACATAGTCCCCTTTTTCAGTAACACGAACAGTCTTGCCTGTGTCATTTTTTCTACCTCCAAACGTTTTTTGCCATTCCAGCTCGCCTGCGCTATTTACCTTGCCTACCCAAACTTCGGTGTGTCTGGCTTCTCCATCTGTTGTTTGCAACGCGCCTGTCAATACATAGCCTCCATCTTGCGCTTGCGCTATAGAGTTTATTTCTGTGATGTCTGTAACACCTACTACTTTTTGCCACTCCATAGTACCCGCAAAGCTGGTTTTGATAAGGAAAGGCGACTTGCCTGCTGTGATGCCTGCCATTACATAGCCACTGCCTACCACCAAAACATCTTTGGCTGATGCCACGCCCAATCCTTGATAGGCATAATCCCATTCTATACCCAAATCATCATTTACCAAAATGAGGCGAGGATAGTTATTTACCGAACCGCTCACTATCACTTTGTTGTTGCCTATGGGTTTCATAGCCATAGGCGTATTGTCTGTATAATTTTCAGAAGCGTATATTTTATCAAACTTAAAAATTGAAGTTTGGCTATACCTGACAAAGTAATTCAGTGTTTTGAATATATTTAAGTCGTTGTCTTTACCGCCTTTGTAATTTCCCAATGCTATACAACTTTCGTCAGCAAGTTCGCTTACCGCCACACCCGATATACCGCTTGTATCGGTAATGGGGTTGGGGCTTGGCTGTTTTACTCCTTCGGCATTGACTTTGATGAAATACATACTTTCTTTGAAGGGTGGCAAGGCTTCAGTCGAGGTGGCTACTATTGCCATTCCTCCATCTTTGGTGGGTGTGATAGCATTGCCTTCTATGGTAATGTTAGGTGCCACACCTTCTACCGCCTTTTGCCATACCTTATTGCCATTGGCATCTACTTTGAAGACAAAGATATGATTCGAGGCAGTGCCAAGTGTGGAGAAACTTCGTGATGAACCTACGCCTATTACCTCGCCTTGTGCGGTCAAAAAGGCATCATTGATTCTTTCACCTTTTCCTCCGCCAATGAGTTTGATGTATAAGCCAGAGTCATCTGGCTCGCCTGTGTTTTTTGAACCACAAGCAACCATAAAGCCAAGCAATAAAGGGAATAAATATCTTTTTTTCATAGCCATTGTTTTTTATTCTTCGGGTTGTTCTTTGGGTAAGTCATTAGGAGAAAGGTCTTCGATGTAGAAGCTACGTTGTTGTTTGGGGCGATAAATGGGATACGCATATCCTACAGAGAAACTTAGGTTTCGCAACTTCATATCGCTATCCACATAGCCATAGCTAAACAACAAATCGGAATTGATGTATCTATTTTTTGCCTTTACTACAGGAGCAAAGCCATAGTTGTAACGACCTTCCAAGCTCCAAATACCGCGCCCTTGTTTGTATTCTATGCCCAGCCCGCCAATGGCATAATAGCCTATTTTTTGGCGCATATTGGTCATATTGATTTGTTTGTTGGTTTCAAAGCCTCTTTCTGTATTGAGGTTGTCTTTGCGAAATGCTAAAGCGTTGCTTGTGATGAGGTAGGTAAGCGATGCGCCTGCTATGACATAAGGGTTCATTTTATTCAAAAACGACCTATGTTCATGAAAAATATAATGGTTGGCAAAATTGAACCTGACCATCACAGGCAATTCTATCATGCTTTGTTTTTCTTGAATACGTATTTCACTAAAGCCAAACAGTGTATTTTTGAATTGATACGTAAAGCGTTTGAAGCCCAACTCGCCTATAAGGTCGATGCGTTTGTTGATAGGCAAGGTCAGTGTTCCGCTCAACTGAAAACCGAAATCGTGTTGATAGCTTCCTTGTTGCCCCACTGTGGCATCATCTAAAGAATAGGATTTGATAGACTTTATGGCAGACGCATTCGCCCCTACTCTGCCTCCAAAAATGACAATGGGATTCGTTTTGAAGGTTTCATAAAATTTTTGGAAACCCAAAGGTGTTTTCATTCTGCAAACATACTCGGGGTTTCCGTTAAGTATAGTTAGGACAGAAGCCTTCGCTGAGTCCAAGTCTTTCATATAAAGGCTTGCTACTGCCAATAGGTAATAAGCCTCTTCCTTTTCTTTGGTGTCGAGTGTTTTGATACAACCATCAGAAAGAATAGTTCGGACTTCGTTGAGGTGTCCTTTCTCATACATTTCGATAGCTTGCCTGAGAACATCTTTACAGCCTTGTGCTTGCAAAGTATGGCTCAAACAACCCAATACCCATAGGAATAGTAGTCCAATTTTATATTTCATACGCCTTGATGTGAGGAAAAAAGGGGCGAAGGACAGGCTTCACCCCAAAGATATAGCATTATTTTTTGATTACCAATTTTGTAACCCAAGAAGTTTTGTTTTGCGGATTGGTGATTTTCACGATATACATACCTGTAGGGTACTTGTCCGTGTCTATCCTTGTGCCTATCTCGCCTTTGTTGATGATGCCCTTGCCTACCGTTTGTCCTTGCAGGTTGATGATTTCCCAATCATATTTGCGGAACGCTCCTTCTTCGAAGCCTATAAATACTTCCTTCGAGGCAGGGTTCGGATACACGACACATTCGCCCTGTCCATCATCTGCTAAGGCGGTAATGCGCGAAGGTATGGTAGAAGGCACTGCTTCAGCTACTTGCAAGACCACATCATCTTCGAAATTTTGCACAAACGCCACAATCTTCAGCTTGTTCCAATCATAGAATTTGGGCGCGAGAGGTGTGCTTTGGCTTAGGTCGTAGAGCGTGATGTTTTCTATGTAGCTTCGGGTTTGGTTTTGCGCCCAGTCATCTCTGATAGTACGCCCTGCCGCGCTTGGCACCATTTTCTTCACTACGTTCTTGAAGGTATTAGGGTTGATAGTAATATCTTGCTCGACCATGACAATATGCAACACTACATCTTTGTTGTAGGTAAACAACGCCTTCAAATCTACTTTCACATTGAGTTTGTCAGTAGGGTTTGGTTCAAAGGCTATTTTCACATCAAAGAAAGGCGTGCCGAGCAGTTGTCGTTCTGCCTCGTCTGGCACCCATTCCGAGAATTTCTTGGTTATGTTGGTTTTACCATTCAGTGTAGCTCTTGTATTGGTAGCATCTGACACAGCCACTCCATAGAGCAAGGAACGTGCAGTGCCATCAGCAGGGTTATCGTTGAAGAGTTGCCCTTTCATGTGGTATTGTAGTTTGGTTGCTTCGGGGGAGAAATTATCTACAGCATTGTTTTCTGTTGTTGCCTCCATAGTCGTAAAATGCTCTATCAAGGCGCGTTGTTGACGCTCTCCTACATACACATTATCAAATGCAAAGCCATCAAACATACCAACAGGGTTGTCTGTGTTGCTACCAAACGTAACCGCAAAACGAACTGTGTTGCTACCTGCTTCTTGCTTCACTGCGTCAAGGTTGTATTTGGCGCGTTTCCACGTAAGAGTCTTGCCTGTCCAAGCAACGCGCTTAGGGTTGTTATAAGAAGGAATACCCAACACGTTTTCCTCGTTGTACCAATCAACGCCCTTGCCTACCTCGCCTAATACTTTCCAAGTGCGCCCTTCGTCTGTCGTATATTCTACGATAGCTCCATCAGCTTTGTTGTCTGTATCCACCCAATAATCAAAAGCCATCATAGGTTTGGTCAAGGTACTTAGGTCAAAACAAGGACTTTCCACGTATGCCACTTGCGCGTCATTATAGTTTGCGGTCAATCCTGTAGTCCAAATGGGCGTTCCATTTGTTATTACCCTACCATTAGGTGTTCCTAACTGCCAACTATTATTCGTACCGTAGGCAAGCCAACCACCCGCATTAGCATCAAACGCTTGGGTATAAGGCACAGCAGGCGTTACAGCTATCAAAGGAAACACTCTCACGGGTTGTGTGGTTGTGTTCGAGCAATTATTGTTGGTTGTTACGGTAAGTTTTACATTGTATGCACCTGGTACGATGGTTCTTGTGATAGTTGGTACAGTCGTTACTTGAATATCAGTAGGCGAGAATTCCCAACGCCATGATACAATATTATCCGTACTTTCCACAGTCGAAGTGCTTGTGAACACAGTCGAAGTGCCTTCGCAAGTACCCGCATACACAAAGTTTGCTGTAGGTACAGGGCGTATAAAGAAGCTCTTATTGACATTATACTCACAACCTGTTAGGGTATTTCGAACAGTCAAATCTGCCGTTTTCAAGCCTGTAGTCAAGAATTGGCGTGTTACTACACCGCCCGTATTGACAATAGGGCTACCTTCCGAGAACGTCCATCGCCATTCTGTATTGGGTATGCTTGTGTTGGGTGTAAAGTTGGTCATTTCTCCAAAACACAAGTTAGCCATCGTAAAATCAACTACGGGCAAAGGATTGATAGTTACATTTTTCTGACTGAAAAACTGACAGAAAGGCGAGTTTACCAATGTTTGCGTAACGCGGACTATACCCGAAGTTTGCGTATTATCCCACCTTACCGTTATTTTATTGGTGAATTGTCCGCTTACGATATTGCCATTTGTAACAGTCCATACATACAGGTTATTAATCACCAAAGGCGTTTCATACGTTTCTTCATAAAAATTATCTGCATCTACACTTCCACACACCACCAAATCACCTACAACTTCTGGCGAAGGCAAAGGGACTATCAGGATAGGCAAGTCTTGGTTTTTTTGACACAAAGTAACGCTATTAACCTGCAAAATACTTACTCTATTCAAAGATGAAACTGTATTGCCCCAATCAACGCTTATGCTTGATGTTCCTTGACCTGATACAATATTTCCTCCTACTACCGTCCAAGTATAGGTATGCCCCGCCACATTAGGCACTTCGTAAGCTACACCAGGGCGATTAGCACATACTGTTGCATCTCCAAAAATGGTAGGCTGTGGCAAGGGATTGATGATAATGTTTTGTGTAGCGGTTGTTTTACAGTTGGTCGCAAAATTGTTATCTGTTTGTTCTACTTGTATTTTTGCGCCATTGGGATTATCACTCCAATCCACTACAACCGTGTTGCCTATGTCTGAACCATTGATAGTACCACCCACTACAGTCCACTTGTAAGAATGTCCTGCTACCAAAGGCGTGCTATACGTTATGCTATTCGTCAAGGCGCAAATTTCAAAAGAAGGGTTGCCAACTCTCGTTATCACAGGGGCAGGCAAAGGTCTGATGTTGATAGTCTTGCCTACTGTTTTGCTACAAGCCGTTACAAAATTATTGTCTGTCTGCGTAATTTGCACGCTTCCAATGCCTGTCGCGCCCCAATCTACCACAATGCTACTGCCCGTGTTAGTGCCTACAATCGTTCCACCCGTTACTACCCAGTTATAGGTATGTCCCGCTTGTGCCGTTACGGAGTAAGACAAACTTTGCGTGCCTGCACAAGTTTCTATTATGCCTGCGATAACGGGGTTAGGAATAGTACGGAGCGAAATATTTTGCGTAGTTGTTTTTTTACAACCAAAGATGTTCGTTTCTTCTACTGACAATGTACCCAAACCAGCCGTTCCCCATGTTACGACTACGCTGTTATTGGTAATGGAGGTAAGCACTCCGCCTGTTATCGACCAAATATAGGTAGAGCCAACATTGGAGGTTGTTTGATAGGTTTGCACACTATTTTCGCATATTTCGTTTTTAGGCGTAATGTCGGGGTTGGGCAAAGGATTTATCAAAACAGGTAATTGTACTGTAGTGGCGCAGTTGGTAGGAAAGTTTGTATTCGTTTCTATCACTTGCAGTCTTGCACCCGCAGGATTACTCCCCCAATTTACCGTAATGCTATTCGCAGTAGAGCTACTTGTAATAGAACCGCCCACGATTGACCAATTATAGGTATGTCCTGCTGTAGCGGGAACGCTGTAGGCAAGCCCTGTACTTTCTGCACAAACTGTACTATTTCCTGTAATGCTCAATACAGGCAAGGCTCTGATATTAACCGTTTTGCTATCCACTCGGCTACAAGCAATGGCAAAATTTGCATCTGTTTGAGTTACGCTTACATTGCCCGTTCCTGAAGTTAGCCAATCTACTGTGATACTATTGCCCGTACTCGCGCCCACAATCGAGCCACCCGTAACCACCCAATTATAGGTATGTCCTGCCACTGCTCCTACAGAATAAGTTACGCCTGTACTGCCTGCACACAATTCGAAAATACCCGAAATCACAGGTGTTGGTATAGGGCGAATGGCTATGTTTTGCGTGGTTGTATTCTTACAGCCTAAACTGTTTGTTTCTTCTACAGTCAGCATACCCGTTCCTGTATTGCCCCACGTTACCAATACGCTATTTCCTGTTGCAGTGTAGGTACTCGCTCCCGTTACTGTCCAAATGTACGTAGAGCCTGTATTGGCTGTAGTTTGATAGGTTTGCACCACTGCCTCACAAACATCTGTTTTAGGCGTGATGTTGGGGTTAGGCAAAGGATTGATAAGTATATTTTGTACTACTGTTCTTTTGCAAGCAGTAGCAAAGTTATTGTTTGTTTCTTCTACCTGCACCTTCGCGCCTGTAGGGTTGCTTCCCCAATTTACAGTAATGCTGTTGGTGTTCGCACCACTTGCTATCGTACCGCCAACAACTGTCCAAACGTATGAATGTCCAGCCGTAGCCACCACACTATACGCAACGTTTGTCGTTTGCGCACACACAGTAGGCAAGCCTGTAATGGCAGGGGTAGGCAAGGCGCGTATATTCACAGTGCGACTGTCCGACTTGCTACACAGCGTGCCAAAGTTCGCATCAGTTTGCGTTATCGTAACATTTCCTGTACCCGCATTTGCCCAATTTACCGTTATTGTATTCGTGGTGTTTGAGCCAACAATCGAGCCACCCGTAACCACCCAATTATAGGTATGCCCTGCTAAAGCCCCTACCGTATAAGTGGTAGTGCCACCTTCACATATTTCTGTTATACCCGCAATAAAAGGATTGGGTATAGTGCGCAATGTGATGTTTTGAGTAGCCGTTTTTTCGCAAGAGAAAGAAGTCGTTTCTTTCACAGTCAAAGTACCCACACCCGAACTTCCCCAAGCCACTTGTACGCTATTGCTTGTAGGTGTGGGAGGTGTAACAAATGTGCCTCCCGTAACATTCCAAAGGTACGTAGAGCCTGTATTCGAAGTTGTTTGGTACGTCTGAATAGAATTTTCACACAAATCTTGCGTAGGCGTGATGGTAGGGTTGGGCAAAGGGTGTATCAAAATAGGCAGTTGCACTGTAGTCGCGCAGTTTGTACCAAAATTATTATCCGTTTGCACCACTTGCACCCTCGCGCCTGTAGGGTTGCTTCCCCAATCAACCGTGATGCTGTTCGTATTAGACGCACTCGTAATAGAGCCACCCACGATTGACCACGCATAAGAATGACCTGCCACAGACGGAACACTGTATGTCAAGCCTGTAGTTTGCGCACAAACTACTGCACTGCCTGTAATGCTTGGCGTAGGCAAGGGGCGTATATTTACAGATTTTGTATCTGTTTTGCTACAAGCCGTACCTGCGAAGTTATTATCCGTTTGCGTAACCTGTACCGTTCCGAGTCCCGCACTTCCCCAATTTACAGTGATGCTATTGCCTGTATTGCTTCCTGCTATAGTACCACCAATCACAGTCCACAAATACGAATGGTTAGTAACTGCTCCTATAGAATATGTTACGTTAGCACTACCCGCGCAAAGCTCAAATGTACCCGAAATAGCAGGGTTAGGAATAGCACGAAGCGTAATATTTTGAGTAGTTGTTTTTTTACAACCAAAAACATTCGTTTCTTCTACTGTCAAAACACCCGTTCCTGTACTGCCCCAATTTATCACTACACTATTGGCAGTAGCTGTATAAGAACTCGCACCTGTTACAGTCCAAATATAGGTCGAGCCTGTATTATTAGTTGTTTGATAAGTTTCTGTAGAAAGTTCGCACAGGGCATTTTTAGGCGTAATGTCAGGATTAGGCAATGGATTGATATTGATAGTAGAAGCTGTAGCTCGCACACAACTGTTGCTATTGGTTTCTGTAACTTGTACTGTTCCTACACCCGTTCCGCCCCACAATACATTGATTTGGTTTGGATTGCCCACTACAGGCGTAAAACTGCCTCCTGTAACCGCCCACGCATAGGTTGAACCCGCTACAAAAGGCGTTGAGTACAAAGCAGGCGAGCCTGAAGGCGTAAGTTCGCAAACAGCTACATCGCCTGTTATGGCAGGCGTAGGCAAGGCATTGAAAGGGATTACTTCAAAATCAGAACTGCTACAACCCAAAGACGTTGTTTGCGTAACGCTTACCGAACCATTCGCTCCCGAATCATTCCATTTTACTGAAATGCTATTGGTAGATTGCCCCGAAAGAATCGAGCCATTCAACACTGTCCAATTATACGAAGTGCCGGGCGCGGGGTTTATTGAATAGGTTACTGTAGAACTCACACAAGTTGCTGTGCTGGGTGTTATATTAGGATTGGGCAATGGCAACACATTGATATTACGTTGCGTAGTGTTCGAGCAGTTGGTAGGCAAGGTAGCATCTATTTCAGTCAAAATTATTCTTGGACTCAAAGGACCACCACCTCCTAAGCCCCACGAAACCGTTATCGAAGAAGTTCCTGCCCCTGCTGTAATCGTTCCTCCTATCACACTCCAATTATAAGTATGCCCTGCTATGTTTGTCGTGCTATATACATTGCCTGTACTATTGGCGCAAACTATATTTGCCCCCGCGATGCTTGGCGTAGGCAAGGGGTTAATCGTAACATTCAACGTAGTAATCCTAGTACAATTTGTGGATAAGGTAGCATCTTTTTGCTCTAAGGTTAGCTTGCCTGTAGTACCCGTACCCCAAGTTACCGTGATGCTATGCGTATTATTGCCTGCTGTGATAACTCCTCCTGTAATGTCCCAAGAATACTGATGCCCTGCAACATTGGCAACACTGTAAACGACTCCTGTTTGTGTTTGACAAACTGCCACCGCACCGCTTATCGTAGGAGTAGGCAAGGGATTGATAGTAATGTTTTGTGTGATAGTTTTTTCACAAGTTGTAGTAGTATTGGTTTCTTTCAATGTTACCACACCACTCGCACCTGTTCCCCACAAGATATTCACTTGATTTCCTGTCGCACTTCCTTGAATAGTGCCACCCGTAACACTCCATGCAAAAGCATTGCCTGTATTGGGTGTTACATAAGTACGCAAACGCTCTGCACAAGTTACGTTCTCGCCAATGATAGCAGGCACAGGCAAAGGATTGATAGCTATAGATTTCTCCTCTGTTTTCGAACAACCTGCAGTAGTCGTTTCTACTAATTGCACCTTGCCTGAAACACTCGTCCCCCAATCTACCTCTATTTGGTTTGGATTGCCTGATACAGTCGTAAATGGCACAGCATTGTTGTAAGTATCGGTAACTGTCCAAGTATAAGTCGAACCCGTTACATGGGGTGTACTGTACAGCACATTTTGTTTCAATGCACAAACCACTGCATCGCCTGTTATAGCAGGGGTAGGGTTGTTGTTGATGGTAATGGGCAACGTTATATTTTTTGAACAGCCTGTATTGTAGCTATAAGCATATAAAAAAACCTCGCCTATATTGTCCACATTAGACCATGTAACATCAATCACATTAGAGTATTGCCCACCATTGATTGTTCCATTGGTTACTGTCCAGTTATAAAAATGGTCATTCAAAAAATTAGCCGTGTATTGGTGTGTCGAAGCCTTACAAACTGCACTTGCCCCTGTAAAGTTGATAGCAGGCAAGTTGTTAATGGTTACATTTTGGGTATAAACCTTTGTGCAACCTACTGTATTCGTTTCTGTTATTTGTATCACAGCCGTTCCTGCCGCTTGCCAAGTGATATTAGCAGAACCCAAGTTAATAGAAGAAGTGTAAGGCACAGCCGTTGTGATGTTCCATGTATAGGTATTGGCAGGGTTTCCTCCCGGAATAAACACCACATTGTCAAATAATTCATGCAACGAATTTACCCCAACACAAGCGTTGTAAGTTGTTGCAAAATAACTATCAGGCAAATCTTTCAAAGTAACGACCTCTGTATAATTTTGCTCGCAACTCGTAACCAAGTTTTTTAGTCGTACTGACACTGTACCCGAAGTGGCTGTTTCGTCCCATTTTATTTCGACCATGTTCGAAGTCGCGCCTGACAAGATTGTCCCATCAGTAACTGTCCATTGATAATCATAACCTGCTGTAGCTACGTATTTTTGCGTAGAACCTTTGCAAACATCAGGAATAAAAGGCGGTGCAACTACTCCGTCCATTACAATACTTCCTGTAGGCAAGGGGTTGATAGTTACATTGTAAAGCACGGTTTTCGGGCAAGATGTAACGGTGGGGTTAGTATAATTGATGGTTCTCGTGAGTCTTAGCTTGCCTGCCCCTGCATTATCCCATTGCACCGTAACTTCGTCAGTACCTTGCCCGCTCAAAATAGTACCTGCTACTGCCCCTCCGCTTGTATCAAAAGCCCAAAGATATGTAACTGTACCTGTCGCAGTCGTAAATGTATGAGGAGGCACTGAATAAGTAGCTACTTCATCTTTACACACTGTCGCATTGCCACTCACTACAGGACTTGGAGAACGAAAAACATTCGTAGCTATATAATAATAGTACGGAGCGCAAACAGGCGCGTACACCGCCCCTTCCCAATACGCATAATCGTCTGTTCCTGCTATAGGCATAGCCGAAGGATTGAAATAATAAGTAGTACCTATCACTTGGAGGGTACTCGCAGGCGCACTATAGGGAAATGCATTCGAAACAGTGGCACTCGAACAAAAACCGGGTATTTGGAAAGGGCTTGCCGCCGCGTCTTGGCAATAGCCTTGATTGATAAAGAAACCGCCTGTATTGATAGTAAAATCTATAGACTTCGTGTCCGAACAGCCATTCGTGCCTGTGAAGGTATAATAAATGGTTTTCACACCTGCCCCGCCTGAAGCATTGGGGAAAAATTGATTGCCCGAAACGCCAGGTCCCGAGAATATGCCTGTCTCGCCTGCCCCCGGAATAGGCGAGGCAACCAACGTTACAGGAGTAGCATCATTGTCTGCAAAACTTGTAGTAGCGGGTGGATTGAAGGTTACTGTAGGCTTAGGCAATACATCAAAGCTTGGATACACCACCGAAGCCGAACAGCCCGAAGCCGTAACGCCAATTACTTTCACTTCATAATTGCCCACAGGCAAGTTATTAGGTATTTGATAATCGCTCAAGCCTACGCCAAGCGTTGTGCTTTGGTAAGGCGTTGAGGGAGAACTTGTGTCGTATAGTTCGAAAGTATAAGTCAAACCTGCCGAACCGTAAGCTGTATAATTGATAACCTGACCTACGCAAATCTCATCAGAAATAGGTTGGTCGCTCCCCAAAGATACTGTAGGGTTGTCTTTTATTTCAAAAGTTACTAAAGTAGCTGTACTGCGACAATTTGCATCTCGTTGGGTTACATAGCGCGTAATGGTTGTATTGCTTGCGGTGCTTATGCCCAAAGAAGTTGCGTTTACGGTTGTGCCTGTAGCGAGCAAGGTTGTAAGCGAAGCATCAGAAAACCACTCTACAGTATTGCCCATAGTAACAGCTGTAGCCGTAACGGTTTGGGTAGCTATATTGCTTCCCACACAATATTGGATAGGCTGACCTGCCACAGTGGGCGCGGTAGGCAAGGGCAATATCGTAAAAGGCACAGTGTTTACATCACTTTCGCAGTTGGTCGCATCTTTCGCGGTAACTTCTATAGTGTAGTCATTTCCTGCAATCAAACTATTGCTTGTGATGAAGAAAGGCGTGACAGAATAGGCTTGTGTGGCTATAGTCGTTACTCCTTTTTTGAGTACAAATTGATACTGAAGTCCCGAACCTGTAGCCGAGCCTGTGAAGGTGATAGTTTGCCCTACGCAAATCGTGGTAGCAGTAGGAAAGACAGTAAGCACGGGCTTTGCTGTAATGTTAATTACTATAGCTTGCGCCAAACTTTCGCAAGTGCCGTTGTCGTTGGTCAAATAAAAAGTATAAGTGCCTGCCGAAGCTGTATTGATAGACAAAGTAGCCAAGCTAACACTTGTGCCTGTAGCCACTTGTGTAGTGAGGGCAATGTTGCTGTACCAACGCGTTGTACCCGCGCCTGTTACGCTCACTGTAGTTGTGTTAGGTGTGTTGATGCAAAAATTAACGGGGCTTGTGAAGGTAGGCGAGGCAGGCAAGGGATTGATAGTAAACGCCGTACTACTCACCGCACTTTCGCAACCCGCGCCATTCTTGCCTACCACTTCCATAGTATAGCCTCCCGCAGGCAAGCTCGCTGAAGTAAAATAGGTATTGCTGGCTGAAAAGGCTTGTGTGTTTATAACAGTTACGCCTTGTTTTACTGTAAATTGATATTGAGTCGCGCCTATAGCCACAAACAACATGGGTTGTCCCTCGCAAACGGTTGTGCCTGAATTGAATACATTGACTGTAGGCGGATTGATGCTTGTGAAAGAAGCTACAACTGTAGTGCCTCCTGTCATACCCGCGATAACGCCTGTCGAAGAAGCCGAAAAAGTGAGATTGCCCGAACCTGCCGAAGTAGCACGCACTCTCAAGCCTGTAATGGTAAAGCCTGTAGTGGGCGTTACCGCGTCATAATTGATAGTTACAGTCGTAGGTGTAACGGTAGTGCTATTGATAACTGAACCTCCGCCACCCGCAATACTCGTGCTTCCCTGCCCTGCCTCCAACTCAAAACCTGCTGGCATATCCAACACCATTGTAACGCCTGTGCCTGTGGCTATGTCTGTATTGGTTGTTTCGTTATCAATGGTAATCGTGCCTAAAGCTGTATAAGTAGCACTCCCCACACACAAGTTGTTCAAAGATGCAGGCGTTACCACCACTTGCGCCTTTACCGCTTGGGCAAAACACAAAACAAACAGCATCAGGGAAAATGTAAAATTTTTCATAGCAAATATGATATTAAAGTATAGGTAGGTTGTTTACAATGCTTTCAACAAGCCACACAAATTTATTTTTTTTTTGTGTAAATACAAAATGTACGCCCTTTTTTTTGCGCAATGCTTCCAAAAATCTTACTCGATAACATCATTTTTTCAAAAATTTGCTACTTTTACACCATGATAATCCATAGCAAAAAATTTGTGCCTTATCTGCTCGAGGCTGATATACAACAAGCCATACAGACCATTGCCCAACAAATCAACCAAACCTACACGGGCAAACCTTTGTATATATTGGGCGTTTTGAATGGCGCGTTTCGATTGGTGGCAGACCTTGTGCGCTATTTGGACTTGCCTGCTGAAGTGGGCTTTGTGCGTGCCTCCTCCTATCAAGGAACAGACACTACAGGCGAGGTGCAACTGATGCCCTTGCCTACTGAAATGGCAGGCAAGCACGTACTCATTGTAGAGGACATCATCGATACGGGACTAACCCTCGAAAGGCTTTTGGGCGAAATACAAAAAATGCAAGTCCTTTCCTGCGAAATAGTCGCCCTCCTTTCGAAGCCAAGCAAATTGCGTGTACCCGTTCAAGTCAAATATATAGGCTTCGAAATACCTGACCATTTTGTGGTGGGTTATGGCTTAGACTATGACGGCTTAGGCAGAGAAATGAACGACATTTACCAAATAGCAAACGCATAATTGTTATGCTATTTTTTTGCTCCAGCCTCGCATACTTGCCTGAAAACCTAATTTGTGTAACAAGGTATTCGAGGCGAGGTTGTCGGATTTGGTAAAGGCAAAGACATGGGTACGCTTAAAAACTCGCGCCAACGCATCAAGCAAGTGCAGGCAAGCCTCTTGCGCGTAGCCTTGCCTACGAAAAGACTCGCCTACCATATAGCCAATACTTGCCGTTTTTGCGTTATCTTCTTCGTATTCTTCTAAGGTTCTGCTTTGGGTGGAAAGGTCATACACATTCAACACGCCCACATACTCGCCTGTTTGTTTGTGTTTCAAAAACCAATCACAGCCCGCATTTTTGCTCGAATAGCGTTGATATTGCAAGAGATGCACCGCGTATTCGTCCAAACTTTCTTTGGTACGAAAACAAATATCCACAAAAGGATTTTCATCTTTGGCGAACAAGTGTAGGTAAGTGAGGTAGTTATTCCAATCCAATAATTCATACTCCAGACGCGCTGAAGCAGGCAAGTTGCGAAATGGAAAAGCGGGCTTTGTGGTATGTACCACGTCTGCCCAAGCCCTGTAGTCAAACAGTGCTTTTTCAGAAAGGTTTGTCCAATCGGGTTGCATAAACGTTATACAAGCAAACTGTTATGTAATGTTTTGTAGGCAAGCTAAAAATTATTGTTTGTGTATCACAAAGCCCACACGCCTATTTTTCTGCCTATTGGCTTCCGAAACATTGGGTACTAAAGGGTGCAAATCGCCATAGCCTTTGTAGGTAATATGAGTGCTATTCACGCCCTTTTGCACCAAATAATCATACACAATCTTAGCGCGGACTTCCGATATTTGCAAGTTCAAAGCAGGATTGCCCGAATTATCCGTATGGCACGCTATTTCGCCCCGCACATTCGTATTTTTGCGTAGGTAAGATGCCAATTTGTTCAACTGCGTCCTTGCGGGAGCAGTCAAATCATAACTGCCTGCCGAAAATTCCACCTTGCTCAAATCAAAGTCGGATTCTGTAGGCGAGTTCGAAGCGCGTTTTTCGGTCAGTTTCGTAAAGTATGCATGAATAGCCGTTTTGTTTTCAGCATACAGCCAATAAACGCCTCCCAGCACGCCCAACATAACCGCCCAACGTCCCACAAGCCACCACGTTTTGTAAGGTATCCAAGGTTGAAAAGGCGCGTTTTTCAGTTCTGTTATGATGCGCACCGCTTGTTTGTTGTCGGGCTTTATGCGCAAAAGACGCTCTGCATAATCTATAGCTTTTTGTTTGTCCGCGCTTCTACGGTTGCGCACCCAACGGCTCGCGTGTGCTTCTGCCAAACCCAACAAGGTTTTTTCCTCATGCGGGTTCAGGCTTATTGCCACATCAAACTCCTCTATCGCGTCATCATAGTTACTTGCTTCGAGGTACGTCTTGCCTCGTGTGCTATATGCTTGAAAAGTAGCCTTCAGCCCTTCCCAATCTTTCATATCTATTTCCAATTCTTGCACGCGCTTTTGCAATGCCTCACTGCTAAGCGTGGGGCGGGCAGGATTAGTCGCCACTTCTAATATTTCGATGTACCTACGATACATCTGTAGTTTTTCGTTTTCCATAACTTGCGTAATGTGGGCTTTATAAAGGTTGTTTCGGATTAAGGTATTGCAAACCTAACGGAATTACTTTGACAAAATCGCTATCATTGTCAGAAAGCAATGTAAGGTCATGAACGATAGCCGTAGCCGCGATGATAGCATCAGGCAACTTCAACTTGACTGTTTTACGGATTCGTATGGTTTCATCTATCAAAGCATCATTCAAACCTATAACAAACGACTCATACACAAAAGTCGCGAAATCTTGCTTGTAGGCTATGACTTCTGGATTATTAAAAGCAGGGTTGTAGGCAAGAAGTTCTATTTTCGTAACAAACGAAATGCAAGGCTTTGGCTTCATGATGCCATCAAGAAAATCTAACAAATGAGCTTCATAATCATTGCGTAAATATTTTGAAGCAACACTTGTGTCTATCAAAAATCCCTTTCCCATTCGTTTCGCATATCTTTTATCCATTTATCATTTTCATCATTGGTTTGTAAGTTTCGCTTACGGCGCAAACGGCTTACATCTCCACCATTGCCATGAGAAATGATAGGCAAGTCAGGGATTGTTTTGGGGGCAGGCTCTATCAATTTTTGGACTTCTTCCAAAAAAGCAGTCTGCTCTTCGGTAGGCAAGGACTTAAACGCCTCCAACAAATCTATAGTATTGGGTAACATAATAAAACAAAGGTTATGATGCAAAGATACAAAAAACTTACGCCAAATCCAAACCTTGCCTACACTATTTTACGCCTTTATCAAGGCACTGTAGTAGCCGTTTTGGGCTTTCATTCCTTCGTGTGTGCCTCTTTCTATGATTTGCCCGTAGCGCATCACGATTATTTCATCACAATCTCGAATGGTACTAAGGCGGTGCGCCACTACCAACACTGAACAAGCCCTGCGCTTCAAAGCCGTTTCGATATTTTTCTCTGTTTGCGTATCGAGGGCAGACGTAGCTTCGTCCAAAATGAGCATCGAAGGGTTGCCTACCAAAGCCCTTGCTATCTCGAGGCGTTGGCGTTGCCCACCGCTTAGATTGCGCCCACCTTCAGCTATCAGGCTTTCATACCCATTTTTGCGACTGCTGATAATGTCGTGAATTTGCGCATCTTTCGCGGCTTGCATAATGAGCGTATCCGAAACGGTAGTATCCCAAAGTGTCAGAACATCTTTCGTTGTGCCTTCGAACAAAAAAATATCTTGGTCGACCATTGCCAACGAATTGTTGATAACTTCGCGTGGCAGTTCTTGGCGCGGTATGCCATCAATCAAAATCTCGCCTGACCACGGCTCGTACAAACCCGCTAAGAGCTTGGCTACAGTGGACTTGCCACTACCCGAACCGCCTACCAATGCCACCCTTTCTCCTGGGGCTATGTTGAGGTTAAAATTTTCAATCAATGGAGGAGCAAGACGACTATAGCCAAACGTAACATTTCGAAACTCGATATGTCCTTCCAATTTGCGCGTGATGATACTAAAATTGGGTATTTCCTCAAATTTCAGCGCGTTTCTTTCGGTTTGCACGTCTATTTTGGCTTGCAAAATATCATCTAAGCGCGTCATGTCGCCTTGTGCTTCTTGGAACTTGCCTCCGAGTGCCAATAGCTCCTCGATAGGCTGTGAGAAACTTTCCATCAAACTTTGAAAAGCTACCAACATACCTATAGTCAAAACGCCTTGCATCACATAAATACTGCCTATAGTCAGCACCAACAACACCGCGAGGGCGTGCAGAAATTGCGGAATGGCATTGAGCCAAATAGAAAGCGCGGAGAGTTTTTGCTCGCTGTTAATCATTTTGGTCAAATAGCCCGCCCATTTCTTGAAAAAATCGTCTTCCCTGCCTCCCGCTTTGATGCTTTCCATGATTTGCAAACCGCTCATTGTAACGCCAGATAGCTTGCCTTCCGCTTGTTGCATTTGGGTATAATATTCTACGCGCTTTTCGGAAATATAACGCAATACCCACACATTCAGCAACGCAAACACCAACACAAGGCAGGAAAGCACCACGCTGTAGGTAAGCATCAACAAGAAAAAGAACACGACCATGAGCAGGTTCAGGAAATTTTTAGCCAAATCGCCCAACAGCAGGCGAGCCAAATGGTCGTTGGTTTCTACCCGCGAAGCAATATCACCCGCATAACGTTGTTGAAAAAAATCGATAGGCAAGCGCAAAACGTGCCAAAAAAACCGCGAAGCCGTAGCAAGCGACATCTTGGTTTCGAGGCGCAAAAGGTAATGGTTTTTCAGATACTCGCCTCCCCCGCGCAAGACTGCCGTAACGACCATACCAATCAACAAGGGCGTTATCCAATCAGTCATACCTTCAACCAGCACATTGTCAATAAAAATTTGGGCGAACAAAGGAATGATGATGCTCGGCAGTAGGAGAGCCAAACTCACGAAAAAAATGAACATCAAATCTTGCCTGTAGCCCGCCAAACGCCTTATCAAGCCTGTGAAAAGGTTGGGCTTGATGCCTCCTTTTTTGAACTCTGCAGTGGTTTCGAAGGTAAGCACAACGCCTGTAAAACTTTCGTCTAAGGTTTGCCAATCTACCACTCGATGCCCTTCTGCGGGGTCATTCAAATATACCTTGTTGTTTTCCTTGTCTATGCCTTCCAGCACAAGAAAGTGATTGAAATTCCAATAAATAATAGCGGGTGTTTTGATGTCCAACAGTCCATCAACTTCTTTTTTTACGCCTTTGGCTTGTAGGTTATAGCCCCTCGCGCCCTTCAAAATATTGCCTGCTTTGCTCCCGTCCCGCGTTACATCGCAGTCATAACGCAACTGTTCGAGGGGAACATACCGCCCATAATGAGCCAATATGATACCCAAACAAGCCGCGCCACATTCTACGGCTTCCATTTGTAGGCGAAGGGGTGTTTTGATACGCATAGCGCAAAGGTAAGAATTTTATTTAGAAGTTCCTTTTTTAAAGAAATGGAACTTCTACAAAAAAAAAGGCTGTCCAAGTTTTTGAACAGCCTCTTGCTTATTGTGATTTGCTTGTATCCTTGCCTGCAATGGAGTTGCGCATATCCGTATCAGATTGCATATTTTGCAACTTGTAATAATCCATGACCGCTAAACTGCCATTTCGGAGGGCTTCGGCAATGGCTTTAGGAATTTCTGCTTCAGCATCTATTACTTTGGCGCGAGAGTCTGCCGCTTTTGCTTTCATTTCTTGCTCAAGGGCTACCGCCATAGCACGGCGTTCTTCGGCTTTGGCATCTGCCACTTTAAGGTCGGCATTGGCTTGTTCTATTTGGAGTTTCGCGCCTATGTTCTCGCCTACGTCCACGTCTGCAATGTCGATGGACAAAATCTCGAAGGCAGAACCTGCATCAAGTCCTTTGGAAAGTACGAGTTTGGAAATGGTGTCAGGGTTTTCGATAACTTCCTTGTGGCTTTTGGCAGAGCCTATAGACGTTACAATGCCCTCGCCTACACGCGCAATAATGGTCGCCTCGCCTGCACCGCCTACGAGTTTAGAGATGTTGGTTTTTACCGTAACACGCGCCTTCACAATCAACTGAATACCATCATGCGCCACCGCTGCCACAGGAGGCGTTTCAATCACGCGTGGGTTTACTGATGTTTGCACGGCTTCGAAAACATTTCTACCTGCCAAATCTATAGCAGTGGCTTGTTTGAAATCTAAAGCTATGTTCGCTTTATCGGCTGAAATCAAAGCCCTTACAACCTGCAAGACATTTCCTCCTGCGAGAAAGTGCGCTTCGAGTTGGTCGGAAGCTAATTTTATACCTGCTTTGTGCGACATAATGAGCGAGTCCACAATCAAACGAGGATTAACGCGCCTGATGCGCATAGATACCAAGGTAAGTGGGCTGATTTGGATACCCGAAAATTGGGCAGTAATCCACAAGCCAATAGGCACATAATAGAAAAAGGTAAACAGTAAAATCAGTACACCTACAACTGTTATGGCGAGCATAGCACCATCAGTTTCAGATTGTAACAAAAGCGTGAGTAGGTTCATATAGGCAAGAGTAGGTTGGTTAAAGAAGTACAAAACAATGTTTTATACACTCGCAAATATAACACAAAAAAAATGGGTTTTGCAAATTTTTCGCTATTTTCTGTACCTTTGCACAAAAAAACGCGATAAAATCTACCGTATGTATCACAACCCCGTCATGCTCCAAGAATGTTTGGAAGGGCTAAACATCAAGCCCGAAGGAATTTATGTCGACCTTACCTTCGGAGGGGGCGGGCATAGCAAAGCCATTTTGGAGCGGTTGGCAGGCAAGGGCAAACTCTATGCCTTCGACCAAGACGCAGACGCAGGCGAGCAAGCCGAGAAGATAGACAGCCCGCATTTTCAGTTCATCGATGGCAATTTCAGGCACTTCAAGCGATATTTGCGCCTGCACAATGTCCCTGCCGTTGATGGCATTTTGGCAGATTTGGGCGTTTCTTCGCATCAATTTGACACGCCAGAGCGCGGTTTTTCTATTCGTTTCGAAGGCGAGTTGGATATGCGCATGAACCAACAAAGCGACCTCACGGCTTCACATATCTTGGCTACTTATTCCGAAGAAAAATTGCGTGCTATGCTGTATATGTACGGGGAGGTAAGCAACGCCAAAATTTTGACCAATTCGCTCATACGCCAACGCATCAAAAAACCTATCACGACCATTCAAGAACTGAAAGAGGTTTGTTTGCAACACGCCCCACGCAACAAACAAATGCAATACTTGGCGCAAGTTTTTCAGGCATTGCGCATAGAGGTCAATGATGAAATGAAAGCCTTAGAAGAAATGCTTTTGCAAATGCCCGAAGCTATCAAAAAAGAGGGGCGTTTGGTGGTGCTTACCTACCATTCTTTGGAGGATAGATTGGTGAAAAATTTTATCCAAAAAGGCAAGTTCGAAGGCGAGATAGAAAAAGATGTGTATGGCAATTTTTATGTGCCTTTCGAAGCCGTAAACCGCAAGGTTATTATCCCCACAGACGAAGAAGTTTCTGCCAATTCTCGCGCCCGCAGTGCGAAGTTGAGGGTGGCTACAAGGGTTTGATGAAAACCCTACTGAAATACAATATTTCAACTCAAAAGTTATGGCTGTCCTGACTCAAAACAACTCCAAAAATAAATATGGGCAATATTTTACACCTGAAATCGTAGCCGATTTTATGGTTAGTCTTGTCAGTGCAGGCAAGGAAGCCCGCATTTTAGAACCTTCGTGTGGCGAAGGCATATTTTTGCGTGTATTGGCAACACATGGTTTTCAGCACATAACAGGTTATGAAATAGACCAAGACTTAGCACAAGACTTTGATAATGTAGTGTATGCAAGTTTTGTTTCGGCTACCTTGCCTGCTGATTATGATGTGGTAATAGGCAATCCACCTTATATTCGTTGGAGCAATTTGGAGCAAGAACTCAAAGACGAACTACAACAAAATACTCTTTGGAATACATATTTCAATAGCCTTTGCGATTATTTGTATATTTTCATTCTAAAATCCATTGAAGTATTGAAAGAAAATGGCGAATTGATTTTTATTTGTCCAGAATATTGGCTCAATACTACTCACTCATTGAGCTTACGCAATTATATGGTAACAAATGGCTATTTTGAGGCTATCTATCACTTTAACGAAGCTCCTATTTTTGACAAAGTAGCAAGTTCTACCATTATTTTCAAATACATAAAATCAAAAGAAAAAAAGCCTACTATTCAACTCAAAAAATATCTTTCCAACAAAAAAATAACACACACTGTTCTATCAAAATTGGCACAAAATGAACTTTTTGAAGAAGCAGAATATATAGAAATTCCTGCATTTGAAAAAAACAGTCGTTGGATTTTGGCAGACTCGCAAACACAGCAACAGTTATCAGCTATAGAAATAAAATGTCACAAAATAGACACATTTTCGCTTTTTTCAGCCAAACAAGGCTATCACACAGTAGGCGATTTTTGTGATATAGGCAATGGTATGGTAAGCGGTTTAGACAAGGCTTTCCAAATTTCTCTTGATGCTTTGAACGAAAAAGAAGTAAAAAATACTATTCGTGTCATCAAAGCCAAGCACTTGAAGCCTTACCTGCACGAAGATACTACGCCTTATATTTTTGTGCCTGATGGCATTTTAGAAGATGATTTTATAGTTGATTTTCCTTATTTTTACCAACATTTGCAATCTTTCAGGCAAGATTTAGAAAAGCGTTATCAATACAATAATTGGGAATGGGTATTTTTGCGTAATTTTGCCTTATTTAGCCAATCCACAGCGCGTATTTTTGTTCCTTGCAAGGAGAGAATTTCACACAAGCAATATTTTCGTTTTGCCTTAGTAGAAGCGGGTATTTATCCTACCCAAGATGTTACAGCTATTTTTCGCAAGCCACATACAAAAGAACATTTGTATTATATTTTAGCTTACCTAAACAATAGGCGTGTCTTTAATTGGCTGAAACACAACGGAATTGTGAAAGGCAATATTGTAGAGTTTTCAGAAAAACCCTTAGCAAGTATTCCTTTTCGTGCTATTGATTGGCAAAACGAACAAGAAACTGCTTGGCACTATCAAATCGTAACGCTTGTAGAATCTTACCTGCTTTCTCCACAAGACAACTATTTACAAGCAATCCACCATATTTTTGATTTACTTTTTGCAGTATGATTATCAACTTTGAAGCCCTAAAACAAGCTGTAATAGGCTGTAAAATTCCTAAACCCTTATCAGGCACATTGTCAGGACACGCGGCAGGCGAGCCATTTGACAAATATGTGTATCAAGAAATCAAAAAACAATTTCCTCATAATACATTCAGGCAATATGAATATCTGAACGATTTATATAGTAAAAATCCTACGATTATAGGTTTTGAGGCAAGGCAAGCCTTATTTTCCTCGCCTACTGTGATGTTTTTGTTGAGTAGAGGCAAACAAGCTACTGAAAAATGGAGTGAAGATAATCCTTTTGATGAAAAACAAAATGATACAGCCGATATATTAGTAGTTCGAGATGGTTTTTATGAAATATTAGACATCAAAACACGTAATGTAGGCAAAACAGCCCAATCACCTAATATCATCTCTGCCTATAAATTGGCGCAACTTTGCGCAAAAATGATTGATAATCAAGAGTTTGATAATTTTACGATAGGATACTTTGAAGTAGATTGGACACTACAAAACAATGAATTGGTTTGTCAAGAAGCGCATCATGTCGACCTATTTTTGTCTAATCCACAAGATTTGTATATCAACTGGGCGGCAGCTATGCAAGTGCAGTTCCACGTATGCGACTTACCCCAAACATACTCAAGAAGCAAACAAGAGTGGGCTACTGAATACCTACAGCATTTTGTAACACAAGCTACCAAACGTTCTCAAGATATGATAGCCAAGTTTGTAGAACCTTTTGAAAAATACCTATAGAGCCATACAAAGCAACAAACAAGAAATGCCTCCCGAATGATACGAGAGGCTTTCTTCACCGCACTTACTTATGTGATAAGGGTTTTATATTGTTCCCTATCGCGTATGCAAAGATAGACAGGGTTTGCTTCCTAAAAAATGACAAAAGTCAGTTCAAAGGCTTACTTTTTCTTGCCTGCTTTGGGTTTCTTGCTTGCCGGTTGTTTTTCGGTAGGCGAGTCAGGCTTGCCTACCCTGCGCATATTGAGCCACAACAGCGCGAAGGCGACTATCATAAAATGCGTATAGCTATAGATAATACCGTACAAAAAAGTATGGTAAACGCCCATAATGAGAAAGGCGGCGAGGACAGCGAGCAGGATTGCGTCTAAGAGTTTCATCGTTTTACAGTAAACTTGCCTGTTGGTTGCATAATTTTGTAGGTCATAAAATCTTGCTTGGCTTTTAGTCCATTGCCATGCAGTATTTCGGTAAGCGTAGTGATTTTTACCCGTTTAGTGGTGTAGATGTCTTGCGCATGAGGCGACCAATTTAGTTCCTCTGTTTGCATTTCTTCTTGTTTTTCTATGTTTTTCACTACCACATTGTTCCAAACCGTATAAATGTGTGTGGCTTTGTTGTACTTGCCTTTGTCGGCAGTGAGGCGCGTGTATTTCTTGCCTTCTGCATTGTAGAACTCCACCGTAACGCCTTTGGGGTACTCTTGATTGCCATTTTGGTATTCGAGTTGCAAGGGCGCGTGTACTTCTACGCGTAGTTTAGCCGAGTCGGACAGTTGCATTTTGAGGTTGAATGCCTTGATGCTGGGTCCGTCATAGTCTTCTTTCTTGCCTACCCCTTCCAAGCCATCTTTGCAGGAGGCAAGCCCCAACAGTAGGAAAAACAAATAGTAATGATACATAGCCAATCTTTTTTTTGCAAAAATACAGATAAACTCCTAAAAATTTTTGCCATGTGAGATTTATTGCCTTATTTTAAGGATTAAATGTAACTAACCTTCTTCAGATTATCATGCATACTTTGTATTATGCGATTATTTTCGCAGGAATGTATGGCATTTTAGCCATCATTTTGATTATTTTATGGCAAGTTACGATGAAACTGCCCGTTCAGCGGAAAGCCAAACGTGTTTTATTCACAGGGGCAATTTTATTGGGCTTGTTTGCGGTGTCATTCATCAAACCTATTTGGCTACATCTTTTTGAAATTCTTGAAATCCTAAAACAGGGTTCTGACAACAAATTAGAGGTTTTTTCGACTACAGGAGATATTTTTACGCTGGAGAAAGACTTAGACAAGAGCCTTACTGCCGCTTATATCTTTGTGATAGCGTATTTGGCTAATACATTGTTAGGTTATTTTGTTTGGAATGGCGTATTGATAGACCCCGAGTCAGGCGAGCCGTATGTGCCTAAGTTTTTGCAACAAATTACGGCAGGTTTGTTGTTTGCCCTTGCTATTTTGGCATCTGTAGCCTTGTATTATCCTTCCCTTTTACAAGGAACGGCTACTACTTTAGGTGCTTCGGGGGCTATAGGCGCGTTTTTAGCGGCAGACCCCATCAAAAAAGCCGTTACAGCTATATCCCTGAACATCAACAAGCCCATCAAAAAAGGCGAATATGTGCGGATTGGAGATGTGGAAGGCGTTGTAGACTCTATTGGCTGGCGTGCTGTCCGATTATTGACTATGGAAAATAGCTTGCTTACCATTCCTACTACTACCTTTTTGAACAGCAACTATGTCAATCATTCGCGCCCTGTAGCTATGCGCTACGTGGAAATTCCTATTACTGTGCGCACTGCCATAGCACCCGAAAGGATACGCACCCTCTTGAAACGTTGTGGCGACTCCTCTCCTCAATCAGTAGGCGAGTCGTATGCAAGACTTGTCAAAATGGATAGTGTTTTTAGCGAATACCTCATAACGGTTTGTACTTTTGGCTATGACCTCAACACATTGAGGAATGAAGTATTGAGCGCGGTTTGGTATATGTTGCGTAGGGAAGGTCTGTTGCCTTACCCCGCAGGATACGAATTGCCCGAAAATAAGGCGGAACGCGCCATGAAACAACTCAACAATGTGCCTTCCCTACAAGCCATGAGCGAAGAAGATGACCGCGAAATTGCAGAAAATGCGGAGTTCTTGTGGTTTGGCTATCCTGAATGTGTAGTTTTTCAAGGTGAGATTGAAACAAGCCTTTACATCATAGCCAAAGGCTCGCTGGAGGTTTTGGTAAAACAAGAAGACGGCACACAGCTCAAAGTAAATACCTTGGGGCAAAACCAAATTTTTGGAGAAATGGGCTTGCTCACAGGCGCGCCTCGAACTGCCACAGTACGCGCTACGTCTGAAACGTTGTTGTGTAGGATTTCGAAAAATGCGCTACAGCCCATCATAGCCCGCCGACCTGATGTGATTATGCAATTAAGCGAAATGTTGGCAGAGCGCGAAACAAAAAATATTCAAGCCTCGTCAGACTACAGCGAAGAGCAAAAAGCGAAAGAAAAACACAGTGCCAAAGAAAAATTATTTGGTTTGATGAAAGATTTGTTCAAAACGGAGGAGGAATTGGAGGAAGAAAACAACGAGAAAAATGCAGGTGATGAAGCTAAGATAATAGCCGAAGCCATAGAAAAAGCGAAAATAGAAGCCAAAATAAAAGCCGAAACGGAAGCTAAAGCATTGGCAGAAGCAAAGAAAATAGAGCAGAATAAATAAAATACCAAGAGAGGCTATCCTGCGGGACAGCCTCTCTTTTTGTGGTGCATCACAGCAGGCAAGCTTGCCTACCATTTGGTCATCACGCCATCAACAATGCCGTATTCTACGGCTTCTTGTGCGTCCATCCAATAGTCGCGGTCAAAATCTTTCATGATTTTGTCGAAAGACTGTCCGCAATTATCAGCCAAAATACGCGCACCCATTTCGCGGGTTTTCACGATTTGTTTGGTCGTGATTTCTATGTCGGTAGCGCGTCCTTGCATATATCCGCCAATGCTGGGTTGGTGTATCATCACTTCGCCACTTGGGAATATAAAGCGTCTGCCTTTCTTGCCTCCAGAGAGCAAGATAGAACCCATAGAAGCCGCCAAGCCCATACAAACTGTAGAAACAGGCGAGCTAATCATTTGCATTGTATCGTACAAGACCATACCAGCCGTTACTGAACCCCCAGGGCTATTGATGTATAGCGTGATTTCTTCGCCCGGTTTGTCGGCTTCGAGGTATAGCATACGGTTTACTACCTCGCGGATAGTATTGTCCATAACCACGCCCCAAAGAAAGACTTTGCGTTGCTCAAGAAATTTTTTACCAAAGAGGCGCCTCGTCGGAGAAATAAAAGGGTTTCATGTGAACTATTGATTTATTGAATGACTGAATTATTGAATTATTAAGTTATTGAATTATTAAGTTGTTGAATTATTGAGCAGTTAGAGGGTTGTATTTTCGTAAATCTCGCCTACGTTTAGGGTGATTTGCAAACTTTCTATGGAGATATTTTCAGTGGTTTGCAGATAAATTTTTTCTTCCCATTTGTTGGGTGCGAGGCGTGTATAGTGTGTGATGCGTATTTTGTCTTGGGCTATCATCAAATAATCTGCCACTGTTTCGAGGCTTTGATACTCCTCCAATTTGTCGGTTTGGTCTATTTTGGTAGTGGATTTTGATAATACTTCGAACAAGGCTACAGGGTTTTGGACTGCGTGCTGTTCGTTGCGTTGTTCGGTTTCTTTGCTCACTACAGCAACGTCAGGCAAGCGCGTTTTCTCGCCTGAGTCTGTTGTAATAGAGGTTTGTTGCGAATATACCTGAAAAGGTTGTTTTCGTAATGCCATAAAAAGCAAACCATGAAGATTTGACACAAGAATATCATGAGTACGAGTAGCCATTGGGAAAGCGGGAAGTTGTGTATCGTCAAAAGAGTCAGAAAGCACATAATCCACCAACGAACTCTCCACAGGTTCGCCACTATGCAAGGCGATAATCTGCCCATGCACAAACTCGAAACCGCCTGCCACTCGCTCTGTGAAGCGGTAATACTCGTCTATCGTATATTTTTGAATGGTAACCATGTGAGTCTTGTTAAGTTGTTATAGGGCTGTATGGTTGATTGTTGTATGGTTATATGGTTATATGGTTTGGGTTTGGCAAACATAAGCATTTTTTTGTAAACTTGTCATAAAAAGCTCTAAAAATAGCTTTTTATAAAGCTTGTTTCCAAGAATAGCTATTTTTTGGGTAGGCAAGTTCCTAAGCATATACCTATTCCAAAAGCGTTCCAAACTCGAATCCTGACAACTTTTCCGCTCGGTCTGCCAAAAGTGCATACATTTCGCCTAAAGGTATTGTTTTAGTTTTTTTTGGCAAGGTTGCTGTTTTAAAAAAAATACGTAAATTTGCGCAAAGGGTTTGCAAGGTTGCAGTTTCCACAAAGCACTTACCTGCTTGCCTGCCAGCCTGTCGCCCTGTTTTACTCCTACTCTATATCGTAAACCCACCAACAATGGATAAATATTCGTACATTTCCAACGCACACGCGGCGTATATCGACGAACTGTATCACCAATATCTGAACGACAATGCCTCTGTTGATGAAAGTTGGCAACGCTTCTTTGAAGGTTTTGAGTTCTCGCAAAAGTTCAATGAAAACGGGCATACGCCCAGCAATGGCGTTACGTATTCGGCAGACCCGAACGCGCCTGACCAATACAAAGAAACCAAATGTCGCGACCTTATTTTTGCGTATCGTGGACGTGGGCATCTTTTGGCAAAAACGAACCCTATCCGCCAACGCAAAGACCGCAGGGCATTGCTCGACCTTGATTTCTTTTCGCTCAATGAAGGGGACATGGACAAGGTTTTTCAAAGTGGTTACTCGCTTTTTGGCAAGCCTGCACCGCTTCGCAAGATATTGGAGCGTCTGCGATATGTTTATACGGGTTCGATAGGCTTCGAGTATATGTATATCCGCGAGCCTGAAATTATTGCTTGGTTCAAACAAAAAATAGAAGCACAAGACGTTACTTTCTTGCCTTCTGACGACGAACAAAAGCATATCTTATCCAAACTAAATGAGGCGGTTGTGTTCGAAAACTTCCTCCATACAAAATATATAGGTCAAAAACGCTTCTCTCTCGAAGGGGGCGAAAGTACCATAGCAGGGCTTGATGCTATCATTCAGCGCAGTGCGGACTTGGGCGTGGAAGAAGTGGTGATAGGTATGGCGCACCGTGGGCGTTTGAATGTGTTGGTAAATGTGATGGGCAAAACCTACGAAGCTGTTTTCAACGAATTCGAAGGGGTAACACCAAGCGAAGAAGATTTGCGTATTGGTGATGGTGATGTGAAATATCACATGGGATATTCCAGCCAATTTACAACCAAAACAGGCAAGGACGTAAGTCTGCACCTTGCCCCTAACCCCTCACACCTTGAGGCGGTGGGCGCGGTAGTAGAAGGTTATGTGCGTGCCAACTGTGATGCTATGCACCACGGCAATGCCGACAAAATCTTGCCTATCATTATACATGGAGATGCGGCGGTAGCAGGGCAGGGCATCATTTACGAGCTTATCCAAATGTCGAAGCTCAAAGGCTATGCTACAGGTGGCACTATTCACTTTGTTATCAACAACCAAGTAGGCTTTACGACTGACTTCGAAGATGCTCGTTCAAGTATTTATTGTACGGATATTGCCAAAGTTACGGACTCGCCTGTGTTGCACGTGAATGGTGATGACCCCGAAGCGGTAGTGTATGCTTGCAAACTCGCGGCGGAGTTCAGAGAGAAATTTAACAGAGATATTTTTATTGATATGGTGTGTTATCGTAGGCACGGACACAACGAAAGTGATGAGCCTAAGTTTACACAACCTTATTTATACAACAAAATTGCGAAGCACCCCAATGTGCGCGAAGTGTATGCGCAAGTATTGAGTGAGCGCGGAAAAGACCCGAACATTGCTAAGAAAATGGACGAGGACTTCCGCCAACTCTTGCAAGAACGCCTCGATATGGTGAAGCAGAAAGAAGTGGTGTATAAAATCCATAAACTCGAAGAAGAATGGAACAAACTGCGCCATGCTGTGCCAAGTGATTTTGACAAATCGCCTGAAACGGGCATTTCGGTAGAATTGATTGAGAAGGTAGGCAAGGCACTAAGCCATGTGCCTGATGGTTTCAAACCTATCAAACAAATTGCTACGTTGATTGAGAACCGCAAGCGTATGTTCTTCGAAGAGAAACGCTTAGATTGGGCTTCGGCTGAATTGCTTGCCTACGGTTCTATCCTTTGCGAAGGTAAGATAGTACGCCTTTCAGGGCAGGATGTGGAGCGTGGCACGTTCTCGCACCGCCATGCGGTCATCAAAGACTCCGAAAACAATACGCCTTATTGTAGCCTTGACTATGTGCAGGAAGACCAAGAACGTTTCCGTATTTTCAACTCTTTGTTGTCCGAATTTGCCGTTTTAGGTTTTGAATTTGGCTATGCTATGGCGAACCCTAATTCTTTAGTGATTTGGGAGGCGCAATTTGGCGATTTTGCGAATGGTGCGCAAACCATGATTGACCAATTTATCGCGGCTTGTGAAAGTAAGTGGCATTTGATGAATGGCGTTACGTTGCTGTTGCCTCATGGATACGAAGGACAAGGTCCCGAACACTCCAATGCTCGCCCAGAACGCTTCTTGCAACTCGCGGCAGAGTACAACATGGTAGTGGCAAACATCACACAGCCCGCCAATTTGTTCCATGCATTGCGCCGTCAGTTGGCGTGGGATTTCCGCAAGCCTATGGTGATTATGTCGCCTAAGTCGCTTTTGCGCGACAAGCGTGTGCAGTCAGACCTAAGCGAATTTGTGAGCGGACACTTCCAAGAAGTGATTGACGATAATTTTGTAGAAGCAAAAGAAGTGAAGCGTGTATTGCTTTGCACAGGCAAGGTATATTTCGATTTACTCGAAAAACAACAAAAAGACAACCGCAAAGATGTGGCGATAGTGCGCATTGAGCAGATACACCCCTTCCCTGCGAAGCGCGTGCATCAACTCATCAGCAGTCAATACTCGAAGGCGAAGGTTTTTTGGGTGCAAGAAGAACCCAGCAACATGGGCGCGTGGTCGTTCATTCACCGCGTTTATACCTACGACCAAATAAGCGTAGTAGCCCGCAAGGAGAGTGCCTCGCCTGCCACAGGGTACTTGAAAATGCACCCCAAAGAACAAGCAGAATTGGTGGATAAGGCGTTTGCATAAGCCCTCGTACATATATCAAAAATTACTGTAGCGAATGTTAAAACCATTCGCTACTTGTTTAAAACAACCTTTTGCAGTAGGTAAGGTATGAATATCAACAAAAACATCATAGACCAACGCATTGCTAAGATTATTGCAGAAAACCCTGCGTATTTTAGTGCTTCAGAGGTGGCGACCAACGAAGACAAAAAAAATACACAAGCCTTCACTATGCTTGGTATAGCCTCTTATTTAGATACAGAACTAGACAAAGCATTTGATATGCTCACAGATGCAGGCAATGACATGGGCATAGATGCCATTTATATAGGCGATACTACCGATATAGATTTCAATGTTATCATTTTTCAATCCAAATACACCAAAAAATTAGATACTGATTCCAATTTTTCAGAGAATGCCATTGTGAAAGTGATTTACGCGCTTGATTTGATATTTGACCGAAGCCATGACGTAACTGTTAATGACAAACTGAAAAGAAAAGTAGCCGAAATACAAGACTTAGCCTATAATTCTGCCCTCATTCCACAAGTAAAGTGTGTGATGTTGAGCAATGGCATAAAATGGAATAGCATAGCCCAACAAAAAATTGATATTTACAAAAAAGATAATCCGTATGTGGAGTTTGATTTTTTCAACCACGACAATATTTTGGATTATATCCAAAGCTATAAAAACATAAAAGCAGATTTGAGGCTGTCAGGCAAGGCTTATACTGAAACACTGCCCAACTTCAAACGGGTTTTGATAGGCAAAATCAATGTGATGGAAGTAGCCAAGCTATTCGAAAAACACAAAGATAACTTGTTAGAGCGCAATATTAGAAAATTTTTGGGCGTGAGCAGAAACCGCATAAATGCACACATCAAAGAAACTTTATTGAGCGAAAATAGGGAGAATTTTTATCTGTACAACAACGGTATCACAATGATATGCAGTAAGTTTAGAGAAAATGGTTTTGCGCATGATTGGGTGGTCAAAGTGGAAGATTTGCAAATTATCAATGGTGGACAAACTTGCAAAACTATACAACAAACCGTAGAAGAAAACCAACATATAGATTTCTCTGATGCCTATGTGATGATTAGATTGTACGAAATAGATATAACAGAGCAACAAGTCATTACGGATATTACTATCTCGACCAATAGCCAAAGCCCTGTAGATTTGAGGGACTTGAAAGCAAATGATGTTATACAAAAAAACTTAGAAATTGCTGTAGCTGATTTGGGATATACCTACAAACGCAAAAAAGATAATGTGCTTCAACAAATAGATGGCATAGCCTCATCTGCAGGTGCAGAGGCAGTGTTAACGATTTGGCGCGAGTGTCCGCACATTGCCAAATACAAACGTGAAGATTTATTTGGTAAATTTTATGACAAAATTTTTCAAGACCTCACAGCGAGTCAATTGATTATAGCCGTTTTGGTATTTAGATATTGTGATAATCAAAGGAGAAGGGAAGACTTGATTTTGCAATATCCACATTTGCCTTATAGCAATTATTTTATGGCAATGTTGATGGGTAAATTGCTTTTGAAAGAAAACCGCATACAGTTGCCACAACTCACGCACAAAAACTTTGAAGTTGTAAAAGTATATTTTGAACAACATAAAGAGTTTTTATTCCAAAAGTCTAACCAAATAATTTCTGAAACCATAAAAGAAAACTATAATATGTCTGATGCAAATGTTGAATTGCGCAAACTTTCTGCGACTTTTCGCAGGAATGAGCTTATCCAAGAAGTATTGCAAAAAATATAGTGTTGTGTTTTGGCTATCCTTATCCTTGCCTACCCTTTTTTTCAACTTTCGCCTCCATTTTCAGGTAAGTTTGGTAGTATTATAAGGAAAGTGTAATTTTGCACTCTATTTCAGTAATACCCCTTGTATGATAACTCGAATCTTGTGTATGGGCGTTCTTGCATTAGCACTTGCCTACTGCAGTCCTGTAGCCCAAAAAGACACCAAAAAGAATACTGCCACCAACAAAGAACCCTACCAAATAAGCCTCAAATCGGCATTGGAGGCAGGCGAGGTAGTGGAAGTGCTAAGTTTGAGAGATGACAACATAGACAAAATACCCGCTGATATTGTCAAGTTGAAGAATGTAAAAGCCATTTATTTAGGCGGAAAGTCAAAATTGAATTGGACAGAAGCCCTCGAATACTTCGCACAAATGCCCAAGCTCGAAGAGTTGGAAATGGCAGGCGCGAACCTCAAAAAATTGCCTGATGGCGTGCTGAAGCTCCAAAACCTCAAAGCTCTTTGGCTTTCAAACAATCCTGAATTGGATTTGGCTGATGCTTTCGAGAAGCTAAAAGGCTTGCCTAAACTGCGCGAACTGTTCCTGCAAGAGAACAAACTCAAAACCTTGCCTGAAAACATCAACGTACTGAAAAGCCTCGAATTGTTGTATTTGGATAACAACGCGCTAACGAGCTTGCCTAAAACGCTTGCCGACTTGCCTGCCCTGACTATGATTGGTTTGGTGCAAAACCCCACTTTGAATTGGAAAAATACCTTCGTAGAATTAGGCAAACTTCCTAAACTCCAAGTATTGATGATAGGAGGAAACGAGATAGCTGAACTGCCCAACGAAGTAGGCAAGCTCAAACATTTGGAAGACCTTTGGCTCGATAACAACAAATTGCAGAGCGTTCCTGACTCTATGAGTCGTCTTTCTCACCTAAAACACCTTTATTTGCAGGGCAATCCCTTGAACGTGGACATTCAAACGGCTCTCAATAGCCTTTTGCCCAATACGAAGGTCATTTACAACGCGGCAGGCGTTATCAAAGATACTCCAGAACCTGCTGATACTACGAAAAAATAAAAATTATTGATTTACCGAGTTATTGAATTATTGGGTTATTGAGGCTATTCGCTCATTCACTCATTCATTTACTCACTCACTCACTCCCCATGCAAGAAAAACATACGGATAAACACGAACATTGGACAGAGGTCATATCGGCACGCAGTTCTTGGTTCGACCTTCGCTTAGATGAATTGTGGCGTTATCGTGATTTGGTTATGCTATTTGTGTGGCGCGACTTCGTGGCACAATACAAGCAAACCATTTTGGGACCGATATGGCACATTATCCAGCCATTGCTCACTACGCTTACGTTTTTGGTCGTGTTCACGAACATAGCCCAAATACCTACTGACAGCCAACCACCTTTGTTGTTTTATATGGCAGGGGTTACGATTTGGGGCTATTTCTCCAAATGTATAACCAGCACGTCCACGACCTTCATCACCAACGCGGCGATTTTTGGTAAGGTATATTTTCCGCGCCTGACTGTGCCTGTTTCTACAGTTTTGTCGGGTTTGATAGCCTTTGCTATTCAGTTAGGTGTATTTTTGTTGTTTTACTTGTACTATTATTTTTTCACTGAGTCAAATCTACAGCCTAATCTTTGGTTATTGGCGTTGCCGTTGTTTTTGGCATTGATGGGCATTTTGGGCTTGGGCGTGGGCATTATCATCTCGGCACTCACGACCAAATACCGTGATTTGTCGCTATTGGTAACGTTTGGCGTGCAGTTGCTCATGTATGCAACGCCTGTGATTTACCCACTTTCGGCTATCAAGTCTGAAAAATGGCGTTTTATTTTGGAACTAAACCCTACTACGCCTTTGATAGAAGGCTTCCGTTATGCTTTCTTTGGTACAGGTAGTTTTACGGTGTATCAGTTAGGTTATTGCACTGTGATTACGCTTGTGCTTTTCTTGATAGGCTTGGGTATGTTCCATAAGGTAGAAAAAAGTTTTATGGATACAGTCTAATACTAAAATAAGATTTAAAATGCGTATTGACCACAAGGACACAAGGTCACGAAGCTTACTTTTACCTTTTTTCCTTGTGTTCTTGTGTCCTTGTGGTAAAGTGTTGTACGCAAGTTAAGAATTATTTTAGTATAAGAACGATTTGTTTCTTTCCAGTTGTCAATTCGACAAGCTGAAAAAAAAACGTAGGCGAGTTGCAAGATACGAAAAAGCAGGCAAGGCGGGAGTCTTGCCTGTTTTGGTGCTTGTATGCGTTGAAAACCTTGCCTACCGAAGCGCACTATGGCAGAGAGTCCCAACTTGCGCCTCGCCTGAACATCATGGTTTTTCTGCCCACGCTTTCGTCATTGTGAAAGCAGTTGATGATGTTGATTTGGTCGGCATAAATTTCGGTAATGGCATCATTCAGCACGCGCCATTTGTCGGAGTAGTTTTTAGCAGGAAATTCTATGTAAATCTCAAAGGTTTCTTCCTTCATTTTTTTGCCTATGTACGTGCCTTGTATGGTTTGTTGTTTGGCATTTTGGAGCTTCAAATGCGCCAAGATGTAGGCACTCACTTCTGCCTCATACTTTTTGGTTTCGTCTAAGGTAAGTTTGCTATTGCCCGCGTGTTTGCGGACAGCTTTCTCGAAGTCGTCTATAAAAACAGAAGTAATGACTTCGATGGTTTGTTTTTTGCTCTTGTAGCGTAGTTCTGTAATAGAACTATGGTATTCGTGCAAGAAAGGTAGGCAAGCGAGTAGTAAGAAGAACATCATAACAACAAAAGCATCATGGAATATGCCATGATGCTTATAAAACGCAAGTATAGGTATATCATTACAAACAGCTCTCAAAAAACGCCCTTAGCATATAATTTCCAAACAACTTTTTTTCTCGTCCTTGTGAAATTGTAGGATAGCATCATAATTTTCGGAAAGCAGACGCAATATATTCTCTGTAGAAGTATCTTCGCATTTCAGCCACAATACTTTGATAGGGTAGCCTGTCAAGGCATTGCGTTCTGGGAAATAGGCATCATACGTTACGATAGTGTATTCGTGTGTGATGGCATATTGCCAAACCATAGAGTCGGAGGTTTGCCCCATACCCAAACGGCTAATCTGCACCACATCTTCATACAGTTGTAAGAGCGGTTTGATGAGTTTGTACGATATGTTTTGGTCAAGCAAAAGTTTCATTGATTTGGAGAGTAGCGATAGAAGTACGATGTGCATTAAATTCTTCCATGAATTGCACACAGCTTTGAATGTCGCGTTTGTTCAGTTCGGGGTAGTCCGAGATGATTTGCTCGATGGTCATGCCCGATTTGAGCCAGCCTATGATGTCATAGGTCGAGATGCGCAGACCGCGTATGCAAGGCTTGTCGCTCCGCTTGCCTGCCTCGATGGTGATGGTTTTGTGGAGTTTAATGTTATTCATAATTTTGTCAGGAAGTATCAATGAATATATAAGGCAATCTTTTTGCCAAAAACTATGCTATGTTAAAAAAAAGTAAAGAAACGTGAGTTCGGAATTAAAAATGATATATTTTATCAATATCAACAGTGGTTTTTTGGGTATAAAATTGATGGGCAACCAAACTAGCTAAGATGTGGAAACAGGCATTTTGGGCTTTTCTGTGTCGTGTATGTTGCAAATCAAAGGCAGAGGTTAGAATGCCAAATACAGCCTCAATGACAGGTATTTTCTTCAACAAAAGCCTTTGTCGAGCTAAAATCATTATATGCAAAGAAACACACTCAAGCAATGCTATGAAATAGTTGTAGGACGGTGCAGTCGGAAAACAGGGATTTAAGTCATTCAAAATCAATGACTTATAGTAATATTCAACGCATTTATAGCCTGAATAGTGATAGAAAATGATGGTGGAACGCAGAGGTTAGGGACGTTTTGGTGATTAGAAACCACAAAACTAACTAATTTCTTGCTATTTATAGCATAAAACATTTACTATCAATAACTTACAAACAATTTATTTTCCGAATTCACGTTGAAACTAAGGAACTTGCCTGCGAAGGATCACAAAAAACACAGTTGTTTTGTATTTGCAGTTGGTTAAAGTGTTGATATTCATATATTTCGCAATGGTCTGTAACGACCAAACTACGAAAAGGCAAACGCACAACGGATTGATAAACCGTTATTTCACGCTTAGGATTATGCACAAAACCGCTCTTTTTCGTGTCGCGCCTTACAGCAAAATATGCCTTGCCTGTAGGCTTCAAAAGTTCAGAAACACACATCAATACATAACTTTGTTCTTCGGGCAAAAGCACGTTCAAAACATAGTTACAAATAATGGTATCAAACTTTTCAGTCGGATAAGTAGGCAAGTAATGCGGGTCGTAGCCTTCTATTTCATAGCCCTTTTCTTTCAAAAATTCTATGTCCTTGCCTAAACCACAACCAAAATCAAGCAACTTGCCTACCAACAAGCCCTTGTCGTGCAGTAGGCGCGTAGGAAAGGAAACATCTTGGGTTTCTTGTATTGTGAGATGAGCATTAGGATTTTTAGGAGATTGAAAAATCATACATTGCATTGAATACGTGTCTAAATATTGGGCATAGTATTGGTAAAAATATATTCATTGTTCATACCACTCTGTAATTGCATTTGTTTCCTACAGGTTTGTAAGTATCAAAGAAGTTCATTCTTGCCTGTCGTTTCGCCCTTGTAATGGTTTGCTTTTCGTTTGATAAGGTACATGAAAACGTGCCAATAAACGCTCCAATTCCTCTATCAAAAAGGTTTGTTGAATATCAAGGGTTACTTTCATTTTTTTGGTGGGGTTTTAATCATACAACGCCAAAATACATTGCAAAGTTTTATGGAGGCTGATGTCTATTAACTTACAAAAGGTATGTGAATGATTGCCAAGCCCTCCACATGGCTAAAGTGTTTGTCGTGTGTAATCAAAGGAACATCATTTACTTTGCATATAGCGGCTATCCAAATATCATTTTCGGGTATGGGGTTTCCTTTGTCTTTGAGCTGTTTACGGATTTCGGCATATTCTTCTGCTACTGCATCATGCACATTCAATACTTCATATTGCGCTATAAAGTCCTTGTACTTTTGTTCATTTTGCACTTTCTTACTTGAATTTTTTGCACCAAACAACAACTCACCGCAAACTGTAACAGGCAAGTATATCGTGTTGTATGCTTCAAGTAAGGTAATTGTAGCAGTTTTAGCATTAAGCACATCTACTGCTATGTTGGTGTCTAAGGCTATTTTATCTGTTACCATTCTCCTTCTATATGGTTAAACTCTTGTTTGATAACAGTTTGCAGTTCTTGCGCTTCCTCATCAGTGATGTATTTGGGGAAGCGAACAGTTTGGGAAGGGGCATTTTGTACCTTCTCTTGTCGTTTCATCAGGCGCACAAACTCAAATATTTGCGACAAAATAACAGGATTGCGCAAGGTGTGTATATCCGATATGATTTTTTCGTTCAAGGTCATATAGCAAAATAAAAGTAATAAGGTTCAATCATACAACGCCAAAATGCCTTGCAAAGTTCTTAGCTATGGCTTACTCATTTCTAAGTTCCGCTTGCAAAAGGTCTGCTAAGATAGCGGTTTTTTAAAATAAAAACACAAAAAATTTGGAGTTTTGAAAAAAAAAACTATTTTTGCCTCAAATTACATTCACAATGGAAAACTCTATTTATTCTGAAAAGATAAGTGCAGGCAGACGCACTTACTTTCTCGACATCAAACAAACTACTGATGGTGCTAAGTACCTCAAAATTACGGAAAGCAAACAAAGTTCGGGTAATTTTGAACGCCATAATATCTTACTCTTTGAAGAAGATATTGATAAGTTTAACCGTGTATTTTGCGAAGTAATATCAAAATTTGACAATCAAACAGAAGCTAAACAAAAAGAAATAGTCATATCTCATTGGAAAAAAACAGACGAGTTGCGTCTAATTCAGCTCTATAGGCAAGGCATAACCATATTTGAATTGTCTAAAATATTTGACAAAACAATGGAAGAAGTCGAAAACCATTTAAAAAATATGGGTTTATGAAAGCCTTAGAGCCTGTTCAATTTTTTTGGTAGTGCATTTTTAGCCCCAGCGGGGCGATATCTTTGTAGAAAAGCCGTTCCACAAGCAAGAACCCCGTAGGGGTGAAATCTTAAGATGTCGCCCCTACGGGGCTT
>RDXI01000118.1 GCA_004292795.1 Bacteroidota bacterium
ACTACCGAATACAGCTCGCCTCCCTTCTCCACAAACTTAAACGCATCTTGGTTGAAAATGCGGACTTTGCTATTTTTCAAGGAGTTTTGATTGAGCTTGCGCAAGACTGTATTTTGGGAGGCAAGGTCAGTGATTGCCTTATCCAAATCTACCAAATCTATACGCTTTACTTTCGAATTTTTCAATACTTCGCGCACAGCCAAGCCGTCGCCTCCGCCCAAAATCAAGACATTTTCGGGGTTAGGGTGCAAACCAAGCGGAATATGCACCAATGTTTCGTGATAGCGGTGTTCGTCTATAGAACAAAATTGCAGGTTTTCATTCAAAAAAAGCCGTACATCTTCCTTCCACTGCGTCAGCACAATGCGCTGATAGGGTGTTTGTTTCGACACCACAATCTCGTCTTGATACAAAAGTTGCTCCAAATACCCGCTAATCGTGAATGAATAGGCAAAGCCAAAGATATACAACGAAACCGCCGAAAGCGCAATGCCCAACTGCATACGGAAATTGTGCAACTGTTCTTTGAAGGCATACATATTGAAAATGCCCACCGCCAAATTCAGCAAACCCACCAAAAAAGAAGTGCGCAAAAGCCCCAAATAGGGCAACATGAACAATGGAAATATCAACGAAGCCACCAACGCGCCCAAGTAATCGAAGGAAAGCACTTGCGCAAGCGTATAACGAAGCTCGAAAGATTGTTTGTGAATGATGCGCGTAAGCAAAGGAATTTCTAAGCCTACCAACGAACCCACCAAGCCCACGAGAATGAAGGCTACCAAATAATAGTTTTCCGTAGTAGCATACGCCACATACAAAGCCGCGCCTGTCAGACCGCCCACAATACCCAACAAAATTTCGAGTTGAATGAAGTAATCTAACAAATAGGTATCCGCAAAAAAACGGCTTATGAAAGCTCCCACGCCCATAAAGAACAAGAAAAGCCCTATAGTAAGCGAAAAATGCAAAATACTATTTCCTAAAAAATAGGCGGTAAAGGTGCTGATAATCAACTCGTAGAAAATGCCACAAATGGCGACAATCCCTACAGAAACAAACAGAATGGGAGCTTTAGAAACGTTATCGGGGTGTTGGGCTGGGTTCATGAAAAGCAAAAGAGTACAAAACACAAATAAACGTATTTGTGCAAAATAGAACTATAAAATAAAAATAACAGCGTCTTAGTTCAACGCGGCGGCAATGATAATACAAATGCCCAACACAAGGAAGCCCAACAAAACCGCTACTGCTACATTGCCCTCTTTGGAGATTTGGGAGGAAAGGTCGCCAGGTGTAATCCAATCCACTACTTTGAAAGCGACTACCGCCAAGATAATCCCAATAACAGAATACAACAAACTTTCCATAACGCCTTGTAGGAGCGTTTGGTCTTGCGCAAGAAGGATAAGAGTAAGCATAGGATATAAAGGTTTGAAAATGTACTTTGCAAAGATAGCTTTTTTGTGGAAAAAAGCTATCTTTTTGGTAACTATAACTTTTTGTAGAAAAAAGCTATCTTTTTGGTAACTATAACTTTTTGTAGAAAAAAGCTATCTTTTTGGTAACTATAACTTTTTTCTGATAATGAGTATTTTATGGATACTCATGAAAACTTGTAAATATCGAAAATACTGCCTATCTTTGTTTTGAGATAAAACAAGTGCTATGAAAATATCTGTTAAACAATCCATTGCTTTTTTATTAGTCGTTTTAGGTACATTTGGTTGTGGCAAAGATGACGAAACTGAAGTTCCCCCTACTTCGAATATCACTTTTTCAACCTCGCCTGTTGATTTGCAAGGCATCAACGCCAAATTTGCGAAAGATATAGCGTATGATAGCAAAGAAAGAACGCAGTTCGATATTTGGCTACCCAATGCCAACACCCCAACAGGTTTGGTCATATATGTGCATGGAGGTGGTTTTACGAGTGGTGACAAGAATTACGTGTATGCCGTTCAAGCAGGCGGAGCGTGGGACTTTCCTGCGGATATTCGTTTTTTTCTTCAAAATAACATAGCTTTTGCTACCATTCGCTATACGCTCCTGAAAACCATAGGCGAAACGGAAGGCGTTAAAAAATCGATGGGTGATGTGAGAAGGGCTTTGCAATACATCAAACACCGCGCAAGTGATTTCAACATAGACAAAAATAAAATCATTTTATCAGGCAACTCTGCAGGGGCAGGTACTTCGCTTTGGATTGCGCTGAACAACGACTTTGCCAATGCACAAAGTAGCGACCTCGTGTTGCGGGAGTCGAGCCGAGTGAAAGGCGTAGCGGTACGAGAAACGCAGGCAAGCTACAACGTGGAAGACCGCTGGGTAAATGATGTTTTTGTGGATTATGGGCTAACGTGGTCGCAAATATTGGCAAATGAAACAGGCAATATTCAAAAGATGTATGGTGTTTCTTCTAACACGCAATACGAATCGCCAGCCATCGATGCGTATAGGGCGGAGGTGGATATGTTGGCTTTGATGTCGGCAGATGACCCCGAAATTTGGGTAAATAATACGTTGCGAGATGTGGTAAATCCATACAATCCTTTCAATGCCGATATTCCTTCGCACCATGCCTTCCACGCTAGAGAGCTAAAAGAGCGTGCAGATGCTGTAGGCGTGAAGAACATTGCCTACTATGGCAGGAATCCAATCATCTACGCACACCCAAGCAACGAAAACTGGGCGCAGTTTTGCAAAAGGAAAATCAACGAATAATTGTGAAAAACAATGCCCACCCTTTGCATTTTTCTTGATATACAATTTGTGGTACAACTACTTTCAAGGTGTTCAAAAAAGGCGTTTAGAGCTATTCATACAGATAAGTAATATAAAATTTGAACAGGCTCTAAATGCCTACTAAGATAGGCAATCATATATTTACCTATAAAAAAAGCCTCACAAACCTGAGTTTGCGAGGCTTTTTTGAGCAGGTATAGCTTATTGAGCTGTCATAGTCAATTCTATTTTAGCTCCATCTGCTGTAAAACCAATCTTTACTGTAGTGGCTGTTACTTCGTTCACATCAAAGGTGTAATACTCTCCAAAAAGGTAAGGCGGGAAAGTAAGTTTTTTGCCACCTTCTGAAAATGTCCACACACCTTTTGAAATAATTTGAGGTTCAGTTGCATCACATTTCAAAGTTGCATGGTCTTCTTCGTATGTGTTGTCGCCCTTGAATTTGTAGATATTATCCGCCTCACAAGGTGCTACCTCACTCATAATACTACCAGTTACCCCTTGAACAGTAGCCGTAGCCGCAGTAAGTTTCCAAGATTTGGCAGATAGAAGTTCGGACTTGGTAGGTTCGGGGGTAGGAGGTACTTCCTCTTCTTCCTTACAAGCTGTTGTTAAAAACAACAAAGCAAACATAAAAGTTGCTAAAACGTTTCTTTTCATATTTTTGGTTTTTAAAAAGTGTCCGCAAAATTACTAAAATCAAACTAAAATACAAACAAGCTGTTTTATATATTTTTTTGGACATTCGAAAAGCCTTGCCTACCTTTGCAGTGTTATTTTTAATTAGTCTAAATAAAGCATTATGAAAATATACCTTGCCTGCTTGTTGGGGGCAGTTTTGGCACTCGCAAGCACATCATCACACGCACAAAACATACAAGGCACTGTAAAAGACCATACCGAAACAGCCATAGCCAAAGCAACTGTATTGCTCAAAAACACGCCCTACAGCACCCAAACCGACACAGCAGGCAAGTATAGCTTCGCCAACATTCCACAAGGCAGTTATACTATAGTAGCTTTTTCGTTGGGCAAAGCCACCGAAGAGCGCGAAATTATCCTACAAAACAATGCTTTAGAAATTCATTTTGCCTTGCAAGAACTCAATAGCACTTTGGACGCGGTAGCCTTAGCAGGCGAGAACAGTGGCGAGGCAATAGGGCGTTTGCGAGGCGTGGAAAATTTTGGCATTTATGAAGGCAAGAAAACTGAAGTCATCACCCTCCAGAATCTTACTGCTAACTTCAGCACGAACAATCCACGACAGATTTTTAGCCAAATCGTAGGCTTGAATATTTGGGAAAGTGATGGCGTGGGCTTACAGTTGGGCATTGGTGGGCGCGGACTTAGCCCTAATCGCACCTCGAATTTCAATACACGCCAAAACGGATACGACATATCGGCTGACGCATTGGGCTATCCTGAAAGCTATTATACGCCTCCTGCCGAAGCCTTAGAACGCATCGAGATTGTGCGAGGCGCGGCTTCCCTGCAATACGGCACGCAGTTTGGCGGTATGATAAACTTTCGTTTCAAAAAAGGCGCGGAAAACAAAAAAATAGAGCTTACCTCCCGACAATCGGTTGGCTCGTGGGGCTATGTTGGTTCTTTCAACAGCGTAGGCGGTACGGTAGGCAAGGTGCGTTATTATGCCTATTACCAATACAAAACAGGCGCGGGCTATCGCCCCAATAGCGGTTTTGACTATCACAACGGTTTTGCTTCGGTAGAGTACAAACCAACAGAACGCCTGACTGTAGGCTTAGACCTAACCAAAATGTATTACCTCGCCCAACAAGCGGGAGGTTTGACCGATAAGCAATTCAAGGAGAATCTACGCCAATCTTTGCGCGAAAGAAACTGGTTTCGAGTGAATTGGAACTTGGCTGCCCTGCAACTTACCTACAAAATAAACGACCACGCCAAAATAAACTCGCGTACTTTTGTGCTATCGGCTATGCGCGAGTCTTTGGGCAATTTGACTCAAATCAACAGAATAGACGAAGGCGGAAACCGTACTTTGATAGCAGGCAAGTTCAACAACATAGGCAACGAAACGCGCTACTTGCACAACTACACGATGGCAGGCAAGAATATGGCGTTTTTGGCAGGCTTTCGCCTCTACAAAGGCACGACCACTGCTCGACAAGGGGAGGCAGACAACGGCAGGGAGGCAAGATTTGCTTTCCTGAACCCCGAAAAATTAGAAAATTCGGACTATGAATTTCCCAACGAAAATTACGCTTTTTTCATAGAAAACATTTTCAACATTACGGATAAATTCAGCCTTACCCCTGGCATACGTGCCGAGCATATTCGCACTTTTGCCAATGGTTATTACGCCCAAACTACCCGCGATGGCGCGGGCAATATCATAGCCGAAAATAAGACAGTCGAAAATTTGACTCGCAAGCGTAGTTTGTTGTTGTTGGGCTTAGGCGCGAGCTACAAAGCTACAGAAGCTATAGAATTGTATGGCAACTTTTCCCAAAACTACCGCGCTATCAATTTTACCGACCTGCGCATTGTGAACCCCAATTTTGTAGTCGACCCAAACATCAAAGACGAAAAAGGCTACACTGCCGATTTGGGCTTGCGTGGCGTGTGGAAAAAGGCGTTCAGTTATGAATTAACGGCTTTCTACCTTGCCTACAAAGGGCGCATAGGGCAGGTCTTGCGCACCAATCCCGTTTTGTTCAACGATTATCGTTTCAGGGGCAATATTGCTGATGCACGTAATGTGGGCGTAGAATTTTTAGGCAAGTGGAGTGTTTGTCTTACACCCCAAAAGGCAGAGGAGGCAAGGCAAAATCTGTCTGTATTCCTCAACTTTGCGTGGGTAGATGCTCGCTACATCAACACACAAGACAATACCATCAAAAACAAACTGGTTGAAATGGTGCCTCCTATTATGCTTCGCACAGGTGCGACTTGGCGTTACAAAAAATGGGCTACCACGCTTCAGTGGGCATATATAGGCAAGCATTATTCTGATGCTACCAATTCAGAACGCACCGCTTCTGCCGTTGAGGGCATTATTCCTGCTTATCAAGTAGCCGATTTTTCGGTGCGTTATACGTGGAAAATGCTTACCTTCGAAGGAAGCATCAACAATTTGTTGAATACGCAATACTTTACACGCAGAGCGGAGAGCTATCCTGGTCCTGGCATTATCCCTGCTGATGGGCGCGGTTTTTATGGCACAGTGCAGGCAAGGTTTTAAACATAGCATTATGAAAAAAGAAACAGCCCAACGTATAGCGCAAAACACTATCTTTGCTTTTTTATTGTTTGCATTGGTGTATCATGGTTTGGTTTTGATGCAAGTTGTGCCTATGGATATGGCTTGGGGCGGAAGGCTCAAGACTTTAGAGGAATTGTATGTATTTGAGTCCATTTCTATTACGCTCAACGTACTTTTTCTGTATGGTGTTTGGAAACAAAAACGGCTGTTCTATGCCTTGCTTGCTGTTGTTTTTGCCCTCAATACTGTAGGCAATTTGGTAGCGGTTAATTTTTGGGAAATGGTTATTTTCACACCTATAACGGCTATTTTGGCGTGTATGGGCGGGTTTTTGTTTTTTTCCTTGCCTACCAAAACACGATAAAAAAAGCGGTTCGCAAAACCTGCGAACCGCCTGTGAATTAGTGTTTGAAATGCCTGTAGCCTGTAAAGACCATTGCCATATTTTGACTATCGCAATAATCAATCGAGGCTTGGTCTTTTACCGAACCGCCCGGTTGAATAACGGCTGTGATGCCTGCTTGTGCCGCAATCTCCACGCAATCGGGGAAAGGGAAAAACGCATCAGAAGCCATGACCGCGCCTTTGAGGTCGAAGCCGAAATTCTTGGCTTTTTCAATGGCTTGTTTTAGCGCATCAACGCGGGACGTTTGCCCTACGCCACTTGCAAAAAGTTGGTCGCGACCTGCCAAAATGATAGCATTCGATTTGGTGTGTTTTACCAAAATATTCGCAAACATCAGGGCTTCTACTTCGCCTTGTGCGGGTGCGCGTTTGGTAACCACTTTCAAGTCCGAAGCCTTTTCTACGTAAGTATCTGCGTCTTGCTCCAAAATACCGTTTAAGATATTTTTGAACTGTTTGGTATATTGCAAGGGCTGTTTTTGCACCAACAAGATGCGATTTTTCTTGCTTTTCAACACTTCCAGCGCGTCAGCGTCATAGCTTGGAGCTACCAAAATTTCGAAAAACAATTTATCCAATTCCTCCGCTACTGCCTTATCTACAGGTCGATTCGTAGCTATCACACCGCCAAAAGCCGAGATAGGGTCGCCTGCTAAGGCTTTCAGGTAAGCCTCTTTAGGCGAGTCTGCCGTAGCCATTCCGCAAGCGTTGGTATGCTTGATGATGGCATAGGCGCATTTTTGGAAGTCTTGTATCAAGGCTACCGCGTCATTGGTGTCGACTAAGTTATTGAAAGACAGTTCTTTGCCGTTGAGTTGTTCGAAAAGTTCATCAAGATTGCCGTAGAAAGTAGCGTTTTGATGTGGGTTTTCGCCATAGCGCAATCCGCGTCCTCCTTCGATGCTTTTCTTGAAGGCAGTCGTGGCGTGGGTGGCGTTGTTGAAATATTCGAAAATGGCAGTGTCATAATGCGAACTTACCGCGAAGGCGTGTGTGGCAAGTTGTTTGCGCTCTGCAAGAGTAGTTGCGCCTTGGTTGCGTTCCAACATTTCGGCAAGAAGCGTGTACTGCGCTTGTGAGGCTACTATAGCTACATCTTGGAAATTTTTGGCGGCGGCACGAATAAGCGAAATGCCTCCAATGTCTATTTTTTCAATCACATCAGCCTCGCCTGCCCCGCTTGCGAGAGTTTGCTCGAAGGGGTACAAGTCCACAATAACCAAATCAATCGCAGGGATAGCATATTGTTGCGCTTGGTCGAGGTCGCCTTGTTCATCTCGCCTGTGCAGGATACCACCAAAAACTTTGGGGTGCAGGGTTTTGACACGCCCTCCGAAGATAGAAGGATAATCGGTCAAACTTTCTACAGAAGTAACCTTCGCGCCTAAGCCTTCGAGGAAGGTTTGTGTGCCACCTGTAGAATAGAGTTGCACGTTGTGCTGTTGCAAAAGTTGCACAATGCGCTCAAGGTTGTCTTTGTGATATACCGAAATGAGCGCGGATTGGATTCTTTTGAGCATTGTAGAGGTCGTTTTTTTGCAAAGGTAGTGCGTTTTTGTTGTTTCTTTATGTGGTGCAAATTTTTTAGATTCACGACTCGCCTCCTGCCTTGCCTACAAGACGCGCAAGCCCACAAAATAGACTACAAATAAAAAGAAAGATTTTTTATTTTAAAACATACAAGTTTTTGAAAAAATGCCTATCTTTGCGCAAATTTTCTTAAAAGCCCCCAGTTGGGGGAAACATTTTCAAAATTCTCAAAAAAAATGTCTGACCTAAGGAAACTGCGCAATATCGGTATATCTGCCCATATTGACGCAGGTAAAACGACAACCACCGAGCGCGTCCTCTACTATACAGGACGTACGCACAAAATAGGAGAGGTGCATGAAGGCGCGGCTACTATGGACTGGATGGAGCAAGAGCAAGAGCGTGGTATCACTATCACCTCTGCGGCTACTACTACTTTCTGGAAGTACCCTACCGAACAAGGTAAAGCTATTGCGGACACGCAAGAGTATCAAATCAACATCATTGATACTCCAGGTCACGTGGACTTTACGGTGGAGGTAGAACGCTCTATGCGCGTACTTGACGGTGCGGTGGCTCTTTATTGCGCTGTATCAGGGGTAGAACCTCAGTCTGAAACGGTTTGGAGACAAATGGACAAGTACCGTATCCCTCGTATCTGTTTTGTAAACAAAATGGACAGAGCTGGCGCGGACTTCTTTAAAGCTGTAAATGAAATCAAGGAAAAATTAGGCGCGAACCCTGTGCCTTTGCAAATTCCTATTGGAGCTGAAGATACTTTCAAAGGCGTTGTAGATTTGATTTTGAACAAAGGAATCATCTGGAACGAAGAAGACAAAGGTATGACCTACAAGGTTATCGAAATTCCTGATGACCTCAAAGAAGAAGCTGAACAATGGCGTACAAAGTTGATTGAAGAAGTCGCTATGTATGACGAGAAGTTGTTCGAGAAATTTGGAGAAGACCCTGATTCTATCACACCCGAAGAAATGCGTGCCGCTATCCGTGCCGCTGTGATTGATATGTCGTTCTCGCCTGTAATGTGCGGTTCTGCATTCAAAAACAAAGGTGTGCAAGCGATGCTTGATGCTGTAATTGCGTATTTGCCTTGCCCTCTTGACTTGCCTCCCGTTACAGGTACAAACCCCGACACAGGTGCTGAAGAAGAGCGCAAACCGAATGACAATGAGCCTTTCACTGCGTTGGCGTTCAAAATCATGACAGACCCTTATGTTGGTCGTCTTTGCTTTATGCGTGTGTATTCAGGCAAGTTGGACTCTGGTTCTTATATCTTGAACAACCGTACAGGCAAAAAAGAGCGTATTTCTCGCCTACTCCAAATGCACGCAAACAAGCAAAACCCTATCGATAAGGTAGTGGCAGGCGATATTTGCGCAGGCGTTGGTTTCAAAGAAATTCGTACAGGTGATACTTTGACTACCGAAGACCACCCTTTGATTTTGGAAGCTATCACGTTCCCCGAGCCTGTTATTGGTTATGCTATCGAGCCTAAAACTCAAGCTGACGTGGACAAATTGGGTGCGGCTCTTGCGAAATTCCTCGAGGAAGATCCTACGTTCCGTGCTGAAACTGACCAAGAAACAGGTCAGACCATCGTTAAGGGTATGGGCGAGCTTCACCTTGAAATCATCTTAGACCGTATGAAGCGTGAGTTCAAAGTGGAAGTAAACCAAGGCGCGCCTCAAGTAGCTTACAAAGAAACGCTTACCAAAACCGTTGAACACAAAGAAGTTTACAAAAAACAAACAGGTGGTCGTGGTAAATTTGCGGATATCGTGTTCGAAATCGGACCCCGCGAAGATGGCAAGACAGGTCTTGAGTTCGTAAACGCTGTAGTAGGTGGTGCTATTCCAAAAGAATTTATCCCTGCTATTCAAAAAGGTTTTGAACAATCTATGGCAAATGGTCCTTTGGCTGGCTACCCTGTAGATAGCATGAAGGTTAGAGTTTTCCACGGTTCATACCATGATGTCGATTCTGATGCTTTGTCATTTGAATTGGCGGCACGTATGGGCTTCAAAGAAGCAGGTAGCAAAGCAGGTGCAAAAATTCTTGAGCCTATCATGGGCGTAGAAGTAGTAACACCTGACGAATATACAGGACCTATCACAGGCGATTTGAACCGTCGTCGTGGTATTATGAAAGGTATGGATACGAAAGGCAATGCACAGGTTATCAAGGCTGATGTGCCTTTGTCTGAATTGTTTGGCTATGTTACTACCTTGCGTACTATCTCATCTGGTCGTGCTTCTGCGTCTTTGACTTTCTCTCATTACGAGCAACTGCCTAACAACTTGGCGGAAGAAGTAATCGCTAAGGCTAAAGGCTTGAAAAAATAATTGATTATTGATGTTGGTTATTAGATGTTGGTTGTTGGGATTAGCCCAATATCCAACATCTAACATCTAAAACCCAACATCTAACATCTAACAACTAACAACCCCAAAACATGAATCAAAAAATTCGCATTAAATTAAAATCTTACGACCACAACTTGGTGGATAAGTCTGCCGAGAAAATCGTGAAAGCGGTAAAAGCTACCAACGCTGTAGTAAGTGGTCCTATTCCTTTGCCCACGCGCAAGGAAATCTTTACGGTATTGCGTTCTCCTCACGTAAACAAAAAAGCACGTGAGCAGTTCCAACTTTGCACGTACAAGCGTCTGATTGACATTCACTCGTCAAGCCCCAAAACGGTTGATGCCTTGATGAAGCTCGAATTGCCCTCTGGCGTTGATGTAGAAATCAAAGTTTGATGAAAGACTCTCTGCTGAAAGGCAGAGAGTTTTTTTTTATTGGGGTTGTTTAGTTGGTCTATATGTTTTGCCTAAAACAATCTTTTTGGTCGTAATTTCGTTAAATTTTTCGTGGTAGCGACCTGCTAACACTGCAAA
>RDXI01000119.1 GCA_004292795.1 Bacteroidota bacterium
TTGCGGACTTGATACGCGAGTTTACATCTTGGCTCACTACCAAAGATGCCTACCAAACCGCCAACGACATAGCCAACAAATCGGGCTTGCTCAAAGAACTATACGAAGATAAAAGCATCGAAGGCTTGTCGCGCTACGAAAACGTGCAAGAACTCTTGAACGGTATCAAGGCGTTTGTGGATAATGATGAAAATGTGGATAAGTCGCTCTCTGCCTTCTTGCAAGAGGTTTCCTTGCTTACCAATGCAGACGAAGAAGAAGATGGCGATGACGACAAAGTTACGCTTATGACCATTCACGGCTCGAAGGGTTTAGAATTCCCGTTTGTGTTCGTGGTGGGTATGGAAGAAAATTTGTTCCCCTCGCCTATGATGCTCGCCAGTATGAAGGACTTGGAGGAGGAAAGGCGTTTGTTTTATGTGGCTATCACACGCGCCCAACGGCACTTGGTACTTACCTACACCACTACGCGCTATGTGTTTGGCAGGTTGCAAAACTATGAAATCAGCCGTTTCATCAGCGAAATAAATCCGAAATATTTACAAAAAAACAACGAAAAGCTAACAAGCAACGGCAATCAAGGCGAGTCTTTTTCTACCTTGCGCAGTTTGGTAAGCGGGCAGAACCGCAACAGCCATTACACCAAAATAGTGTCCAATAAACCCACAGACACCAATTTCACGCCAAGCCCCGCAAGTTTGGTAGTAGAAGGGGCGCGTGTGGAGCATAGCAAATTTGGCGTGGGTGTAGTGAAAAAGGTAGAGAGTCTAAGCGGTGACCGCAAAGCCCTGATTTTGTTCGAGGAAGCAGGCGAGAAAACGCTCTTGCTTAGTTTTGCGAAGTTGAAGGTATTGTAATACTGAAATAAAACTTAACTTGCCTACAAAAAATACCACAGAGGAACAAAGGAACACAGAGCTACACAAAGAACTTAGTGTTTCTTCGTGGTTCTCTGTATCTTCGTGTTAAATTTTGGGGCATCTTACATTTTATTTTGGTCTAACAAAATTATTGATTGACAAACACAAAACCACTTTTTTCGTCAGTTTCTACCCATTCGAGGCTTACCGTATAAAAATACAATAATTGCGCTTTGTTGATAATGACCTCGCCTACAGGCAAGGCAAAAATCGTGTCTTCGGGCTTAGGCGTATCGAAGCCTACAAAAAACTGCCCACTGCAACCACTCCCGCGCATACCCAAGCGCAAGGCATAAGCAGGCGAGATATTTTTTTGGGTGCGTATGGCGTGTATTTTCTCCCACGCCTTTGGGCTAATATGTAGCGGAAGTTCCATATTGTGTTCTTTTTGATTATTTTTTCTCATGCTTCTCAGCCCATACAGGATTGACTTCTCCAAAATGTCGGGCTTCTGCTGTGAGGTATTCGGGGATACCATCCTCGTCATAATTGATGCCTAATTTTTCGCTTTCTACAGTTGGGCGGTTGGCAGGTTTTAGTGTTGGTTTTTCGTGTTTTTGTACCCACGCGCTGTTTTGTCTGCCATTGTAATAGTCATCTGCTGTGAGATATTCGGGAATACCCTCCGCATCATAGTTGATACCTTTTTCAGTGCTTTGTTCCTTCTCTTTTTCGGATACTTCTAATTGATTGACAAATTCTACATAAGAAAACCCCTTGTTTTTATTGTCAATTATTTGATTATCAGTATTTTGTGAAGCTAAAAACACATCATAGCCTTCAGGTTTTTTAGGCTCGCCTACTTCGTACCTTGCGTGTGCCTCACCATATCGCCAAAAGGCTTCGTTATACATTTGCAAATGCAATTCATAATCAATAAATGCTTGTTTCATATTTTTAGATTTCATAATCGAATTTTCGTAGTTTTTCTATTAATACTAAAATAATTCTTAAATTGCGTACAAAAATTTACCACAAGAACACAAGAAAAGAAGGTAAAAGTAAGCTTCGTGACCTTGTGTCCTTGTGGTTAATACGCATTTTAAATCTTATTTTAGTATAAATCTATTTCAGAAATTTCAAAAGCTCTATAACTATGGCTTTCGCTGTTATGGGGCTGTTCCAAATGTGTTGTATTTATTTTGCAGTCATAAAGTTGCCTATTTTTGTATTGTGCGCAATTTTTCTATTACTTCTGCTTCGGAAAGCTGAAAAGATGCCACGCTATTGAAGCCTACGCCTATATCTTCTGTATCGTCCCACCGATAAATGCCCGTTTCGGGATTGTAGGTAAGTTCATAGCCCCAAGCCATAGAACCGCCCCACACATCAGCAGAGCCACCTGTGGCTTCGCCGTAATTGTGTGAGGGATATTTTTTGATAATGTCCAAAATCCATGTTATTTGTTCGTCAGTCATATTGTAAGTTGTTTTGGGGTAACTTTTGAACGTTGTAAATTTGTATATGTTTCACGTTATAGAAATCACGCAAACCAGCCTTTTTCGTACCATTCTGTAAACATTTTCCTTGTTTTTTCAGGATTAAGGGGCTTTACTACAAAAAGCCAACCCTCTCCAAAGCAGTCTTTTTCCAACAATTCGCAAGGTTGATACATTTGTGCCTCATGCCAAATACGAGGGTTTATTTCCACTACTTCCATATCAAACAACACATCTAACCACACCATCATGGGACCAGCAATATCGAACTCTGCCAATGGCACATACTCGCCAACTTGTTCTTTCAAAATCTTGCCTACGGGGGCAAACATTTGAGGATAACAAGGCAAATGTGCGCAAATATACTCTTGTTTTGTGTTCAAGCCAACACGAATAAAATCATTTTCTATTTTGTACCAATGCCAACCCTCCACATAATAATGTATTTTTCGCTCTATTTTCAAGATAAAATCTTCTTTGCAATTCATTAAAATCCAGCCGTTGGGTTGTGGATTGTATTGGGCTTCAATCAATAATTTTTCATTAAAAGTTACTGTTTCAATATCGTAGGGTGCGTATAGGTAGGCAAGTTTTTTATGCTTTTCTGCGAGTACCCATTTTTCAGTGTTATCTACGTTGTGGTATTTTGGGTAATACTCAAAACTGACGATAGCCTCCCTATTTTTAATGGGCTTGCCTGCTACTTGAAAATTACGCACATACACTTCTAAGGGCAAATAGGGCGTAAAATACCCCAATTCGGATAGGTAAGGTTTCAAATAGTTGTACCAAGTATTGTGTAGAATGGTAGTTGGTGTAGTATCGTATTGTTTATGTTCAGCAAAATAATCGTGTTTATTTTCTTTATAACTCACTTTTCGCACTCTGTAAATCCAATCCGTATGTTTGTAGGTATCATTGTCCAAATCCTTGCCATCTGTGGCGCGTGTGTAGTCGATGAATGTTTGATTAATCTCTACTATTTGGCAAGTGAAGTCTATAGAAAGGCTCAAGGTTTGACACTCTGTAGCACAGCAGGCTATTTCCAGATGCGCGCCCACGACCTCGCCTACAGGCAGGTGTTCCTCTATCCGAAAGAGTATAAAAAAGGCGCAAGAAGTGCTAATTTCGTACAAACCATTGCCTACATCTTTCAAGATGATGTTCATGGGAGCATCAGGATATAGTTGAGCCAAAAAGAAGCTATCAGAAACAAAAATACGCTATATTTGACTATCATAGTTTGTTGATAACTTAGCTTAATTTTGGAAACGTTGAGCAGGTAATTTACCAAGTTCATATATATTACCATAAGCACCAAGAACCCGCCAAAAGTATGGACGTGATTGTAAAAATACTGTGCTTTTATCAACCAAATCGATAAAAAATATTGCAAGGCAAGCACACAGGCAAGACTAAAAGAAGTAATCAGATAGGGCATACCAGATAAACGTATTCCAATTTGCCAAAAGTATTTTTTCTCAATGTTTATTTTATCTTTCCTGCGGGTCTTTTTTGTCATTTTCTACCCATTCGAGGCTGACTGTATAAAAATACAATAATTGCTGACCTCGCCTGTAGGCAAGGCAAAAACCTTGTCTTCGTGCTGATGCATAGCGGAAGTTCCAGCTATCGCAATTTCAGGGTAACCAACGTAAGGATAGCCAACAAAATGCCGATAGTCCAAAAGCGCGTTACGATTTTGCTTTCAGGATAGCCCATTTTTTGGTAATGATGATGCAAGGGAGCCATTTTGAAAATGCGCCTCCCTTCGCCAAACCTTTGTTTGGTGTATTTGAAATAAGAAACTTGCAAAATTACGGATAAATTTTCTGCCAAAAATATCCCACAAAGCACAGGAATAAGCAATTCTTTGCGCACACACAACGCCACTACTGCAATCAAACCGCCTAAAGTAAGGCTACCCGTATCGCCCATGAACACATCGGCAGGATAAGAATTGTACCACAAAAAGCCAATACAAGCCCCTGCGAAAGCCGTACAAAATACAACCAACTCGCCTGCGTGTGGAATATACATAATGTTCAAGTAGTTCGAAAAAACTTTATTGCCCGATAGGTAAGCAAAAAGCCCCAACGTAACGCCCACCGTGGCAGAAGTCCCCGCTGCGAGTCCATCTAAGCCATCTGTAATATTCGCGCCATTCGAAACAGCCGTAATAATAAAAATCACAACCAAGACATACAAAATCCATGTGAAGTCAAAACTGCCCCAATTTCCGAAATAGCTATAGTCTAATTGATTGTTTTTCAAGAAAGGAATGGTCGTAGCTGTAGATTTTTCGTCTTTGTAAATTTCCTTCTTTTGTTTGCTGTCTTGTAGGTTTTCGGTAATGCTCACAGGCGTTTCATATTTGCGCACTACCACGTCTTGATGAAAATAGAGCGTAAGCCCCACTATCAAGCCCAAACCCACTTGCCCAATCACTTTGTATTTTCCTTTGATGCCCCTATCGCCCACGAGAAAGTTCTTTTTCTTAAAAACCTTTGTGTAGTCGTCCAAAAAGCCTATCAAACCCAACCAAACCGTAGAAATGATGAGCAGAATGATATAGACATTGAATTTGGCGAACAAAATAGTCGGCACAAGGATTGCGCCTATCAAGATAAGCCCGCCCATCGTAGGCGTGCCTTGTTTTTTCTCCTCGCCTGCCAAGCCCAGCTTGCGCACTTCCTCGCTTGCCTGAAAACGCCTAAGTGCGTTGATGAGTCGCCTTCCATATATCATAGCTATCAGCAAGGACACTGCCGCCGCCATGCCTGCTCGAAAAGAAATGTATTGGAAAACACCCGCCCCAGGGAAGTTGAAGTGCTTGTCTAAGTAATCAAAAAGATAGTACAGCATAGGAAGGACAAAGTAGGAAGTACGAAGGTGTAAGGTTTGTGTAATTAAATTTCGCAAATTTAATTCATAAATTTTAATTCAAATTCATAAATTGACTTTATTTTTTTGGTAGGCAAGGTTGAAATCGTTTGATAGCACATGGCGCGAGGCACACTATCTCAAGCTTGCCTACCCAAAGCGAACTAAAAAAAAACGCGAATTGTATATAGTATATGAAAATAACCGTAAAAAGACTGAACGAGGCTTACCTCATGGAAGCCCAAAATGAAGAGGGCGCGACTATTCACTTAGACACATCAAAGGAACATGGCGCGACTGAAGTAGCTTTTCGCCCTATGCAGTTGCTGTTGGCGGGCATTGGCAGTTGTAGTATGATTGACATTGTGGACATCATCAAAAAACAACGCCAACAACTCAAACACATAGAGGTAAGCATAGACGGAGAGCGCGAAAAAGACAAAACGCCCAGCCTTTGGGAAACTGTCCACGTGCATTATACGCTCTATGGCGACTTAGACCACGCCAAAACGGAGTCGGCTATTGTGTTGTCCTTAGAAAAATACTGCTCTGTAGCGCAAACTGTAGGCAAGACTGCCCGCATTACGCACTCTTTCGAAATTCGCCCTGCTTAAATTCTGACAAAATAACGTGTTTGATAAAACATTCGTTTCAATCTGCCTCCGCTGTCAGATATAGCTTACTAAAATAACACGCTCAAAATTTGGCGGAAAGCGGAGTTTTTACTACCTTTGCACCATAAGCCCCGCCCCCGTGGTTAGGGGGCATAATTATGGAGTCAAAACGCCAACAACAGTTTGCCCGTTTGATACGCGAAGAATTGAGCGATATATTCCTACGCGAAGCAAAACATTGGTTTGGAAATGCTTTTATTACTGTTACGGCAGTGCGTGTTACGCCTGACCTCGCTATAGCGCGAATCTATTTGAGTTTTTTACAAAGTAATGGAAAAGAGGCTCTTTTGGAAGAGATACAAGAAAAGGCAAAACAAATGCGCAACGTCTTAGGGCAACGCATACGCCAAAGTGTGCGTGTTATCCCTGAATTACAATTTTTTGCAGACGACACAGCCGAATATGCGGCACGTATCGAAACTTTGCTCTCTGGGCTGAATATTCCGCCCACCAATGAATAGGCAAACTCCCACAGCGCGTCCCGCAAAGACGCGCTTTTTTCTTGCCTACCCACAAGCACGTCCTGCAAAGGCGTGCTTGTTTCTTGTTAAACCACAAGATAAGGCTATCTTTGCAAGGATTTATCAAAAATTATGGTGCGAATAGCGGTTATTGGGTATGGATATTGGGGAAAAAATTTGGTGCGTAATTTCTACAGCGTGCCAAATGGTTCGTTGGCTATGGTCATAGACCAAGACGCAACTCGCCTGCAGAGGCTCTCAAAACCCGTTAGCACACACTTTGGTGGGGATAAAAAAATGATTTTATACAATGACCTCGAAACGACTGAAAAGGTAAAAGTGTATGATGCAGGCTATGACCTCAAAACAGAAGAAGACAAAACCAAGATTTTAGTGGATTATCGGGTGGGCGATATTTATGTGCCTAAATTGGACAATACGGGAGCGTTGGCTTCTTTGGCAAGAGATTTTGTGCAATGTATTCTCCACACGCAAACGCCACGCTCTCATGCCGAGTTGGGGCTTCGTGTGGTGCAGATACTCGAAGCGGCTCAAAAGTCTATCAAACAGCAAGGAAAAGAAATCATGTTATGGCAAAGCATTTGAAAAATCAAATGTCTTTCTTTTTTGTTGTAAAGAAAGGTGTGTGATAAATCAAATACCTAATACATTTATGGAAGAAATCGTAAATCGTGTGGCGCAAAGCGCGCTCATTTCCTTAGACCTCGAAGAACTGTATCCGCAGGGTAGGCGAGTCTTGTATGACTTGAAAGAAAATCTCTTTCAAGGGCTTATCTTGAAAGAGAAAGACTTTCGTACTTTTTTGAAAGGTCACGATTGGGCGCAATACCAAGATGCCCACGTAGCCATTACTTGTAGTGCAGATGCTATCGTGCCTACGTGGGCGTATATGTTGTTGGCATTGCATTTAGAGCCTTACGCCAAAACGATTGTGCAAGGCTCGATGCAGACATTAGAAGAAGAATTATTTAGGCAAGTGATTGATGGGTTAGACCTTGAGGCGTACAAGCAAAAGAAAATTGTGGTCAAAGGGTGTAGCAAATTGCCTGTGCCGTTGAGTGCTTATACACATATAGCAAGTCGATTGCGCCCTGTGGTGGCGAGTTTGATGTTTGGCGAACCATGTAGCACTGTTCCGCTATACAAAAGCGCGAAAGGCTAATACACATCATCATCATCTTTGTCCTTGTCTTTGGGTTTGTCTTTTTTCTTGTTTTTATCCTTATTCTTTTGCGCCCTTTGCTCCTCTTTTGCTTTGCGTTTGGCTTCGCGTTCTGCTTTGCGTTCTTCGCGCCTTGCTTTGCGCTCTGCTGATGTGGTGCTGTTTCCACTGCCCGAACAACAACCTTCACAGCAATCGCTCCCGCAAATATCGCATAAGTCATCACAGCAACCGCTTGCGCACAGTTGGCAACTACAACCTAAACACGCGCCTATGCACTCCTCATCACAACAGCCGTTGGGCGGAGGCATCGAAGCAGGCAAGTTGGCAAAGCTCGTCTGTACGATTTGCATCTTGCCTACTAACTGCTGGGCTTCTTCGGAGCGCATACAGGCAGGCAAGTTTTTGTCGATTTGTGCATCTAAGCGGTGTATGCTTCGCCTGAATGCTTCGGCAAAGGTGGGGTTCGTTTGGATTAAGAGCGGAAATAGGCTATGGCGCAAGGCGTAGTATTCGCCTTTGAGCTGTAGGTAAGCTTGGGCAAGCGGGATTTGTTTTTTTTCAGACTGCAACACGATAGGGTTGTATTGGTTGTGTTGTTGGTCTTTCTCAAGGTCTATCAAATGGTCGGCAATGGCTATCAGCTCGCCTGCTTTGCCAAACAATTCGGCAAGCAAGTCGGTTGTTTCGGGCATAGCATCTACTTTGAGGGCTATTTCTTGCACCAACATACGCGCTAAGGCGTTGGATTGTTGGCGTATGAGGCGGAAGTCTTGCTCGTTGTTTTCAGTAATGCGGGCATACTCGCCTACGATTGCCTGTGAGTCGGGCTGTAGGAGAGGCAAGATTTTGTTAGCTCGCCTACGGAGTCTTTGTAGCAAGATTTTTTTGAAAACATTGGGTTTGTCGCTGTACCAATCAAGGGCTTTTATCCACGCGAGCAAAACCGAGAGATGCCCTGCCATGTCTATGGCTTGGTGTGAAAGGGCAAAACGCTTTAAGACGAAAGCCGAAGCGGGGCAGGGTGTTTGAATGGTTTGGGCTTGGGCGTACTCCTCTTGAAAGGCGGAAAGTATCAACGTGAGTTCGTTGTTCAGCAAGAGGCTGTAGCTCGTGCCATACTGTTTGCGAAGGCTGGCGCAAACGCTACAGTAAAATTCCCAATAGTTTTCTTTGCTCTCTACGGAAGATTTGCAAAAGGTGGGTTTTAAGTGTCCTAACATGACAGTAATTTTTGGGCTGGTTGATGTACGAAAAACGTAAAAGTAGCAAAAAACTTGTTTATTCGTGTGGTTTTAGCAAAATCAGAAATGCCTATATTTTGGTAAGGCTACCTAAATTTCTAAGAATTTCGTTTATTTGTGCCTCAAAACCAAATAAACCATGAAAAAATACACGCTTATTTTGTGGGTTTGGGTAGCAAGTTCGGTGTTTGCCTTTGCGCAAAAGGTAGATATGAGCAAACTCCAAGTCCTCAAACCGCGCAATGTGGGTCCCTCGGGTATGAGTGGGCGCGTTGTGGCGATTGATGTAGTGCTAAAAAATACCAACATTATGTATGTTGGCACAGCCTCTGGCGGGTTGTGGAAGTCGGAAAGTGGTGGCATGGAATGGAAGCCCATTTTTGACAAAGAGAAAACATTGGCTATCGGTGCGGTGGCTATTCATCAAGCTAACCCTGACATTGTTTGGGTAGGCACAGGCGAAGGCAACCCTCGAAACAGCTTGAATAGCGGTTTTGGTGTTTACAAAACCCTCGATGGTGGGCGTACATGGCAGTGCATGGGGCTTGAAAAAACCCGCAATATTCACCGCGTTATTGTCCACCCCACGAACCCCGATATTGTTTGGGTGGGCGCGATAGGCTCGCCTTGGGGCGACTCGCAGGAAAGAGGCGTTTTCAAAACCACTGACGGAGGCAAGACGTGGCGCAAAGTGCTGTATGTGAATGAAAAAACAGGCGTGGGCGATATGATTATCTCGCCTGAAAACCCGAACAAACTTATCGTGGCTATGTGGGAACACCGCCGCGAGCCTTGGTTTTTCAAATCGGGAGGCGAGGGTTCAGGCTTGTATATGACCTTAGATGGTGGCGAGAATTGGACAAAACAAACCGCGCAACAAAATGGCTTGCCTGAAGGCGAGCTTGGGCGTATTGGTTTGACTGTTTGCAATGGTAAGCCTAATGTAATGTATGCTATCGTGGAGGCAAAGAAAAATGCTTTTTATCGTTCAGACAATGGTGGTTTTAAGTGGGAGAAAATCAACGATAATGGCGGTTTTGGTGACAGACCTTTTTATTATTCTGAAATTTATGTCGACCCTTCGAATGAAAACCGCATTTTCACGCTGTATTCTATGATTTCTATGTCGGAAGATGCAGGCAAGACGTGGCGCGTGATACTGCCCTATAGTGGCGACAAGGCTATTCACCCCGACCATCATGCTTGGTGGATACACCCCACGAACCCCGATTTTATGATAGATGGCAATGATGGCGGTATGGCTATCACCTACGACAGAGGCAAAACGTGGCGTTTTGTGGAAAACTTGCCTGTAGCGCAATACTATCACATCAGAGTTGATGAGGAAATTCCGTACAATATTTATGGCGGTATGCAAGATAATGGCTCATGGCGCGGTCCCGCGTATGTGTGGCGTGCTGGAGGCATTAGAAATAGCTATTTCGAGGAACTTTGTTTTGGTGATGGCTTTGATGTGATGCCTGACTTGACAAACCCGCGCTACGGTTATGCTATGTCGCAACAAGGTTACCTCACACGCTACGACCTCAAAACAGGGGCAGGCAAGCTCTTACGCCCTACGAGCAAAGATGGCACTTACCTACGCTACAACTGGAATGCAGGACTCGGGCAAGATGCTTTCGACAAAAGCACGATTTATTACGGCAGTCAATTTGTGCATAAAAGCACAGACAGGGGCGATAATTGGACAATTATCTCGCCTGACCTCACGACCAACAACAAGGAAAAAATGAAGCAAGGCGAAAGTGGCGGTTTGACTATGGACGCTACAGGCGCGGAAAATCACTGTACTATTCTTTGCATTGCGCCAAGCCCCAAACAAAAAGATGTGCTTTGGGTAAGCACTGACGATGGGCAACTCCAACTTACGCAAGATGGTGGACAAACCTAACCGCAGGGCTAAAAGGCTTGCCTGCTGGCAGTTGGATTCCGCAAGTCGTGCCTTCTACGCACAATGCAGGCGAGGCTTTCGTGGTGGCGAATGACTACAGACGCGAAAACCTCGCGCCTTACCTATTCCACACGCAAGATTTTGGCAAGACGTGGAAACGCATAGCAGACGAGTCGAAAATGGAAGGCTACACGCTTTCGGTGGTGCAAGACTTAGTAGAGCCTAAATTGCTTTTTTGTGGCACAGACCAAGGACTTTATTTCAGTATTGATTATGGCACAACTTGGACGCTTTGGACTGCAGGCTATCCACGCGTTTCTACGATGGATTTGGCTATTCAGCCCCGCGAACACGACCTTGTGATGGGTACGTTTGGTAGAAGCGCGTGGGTGCTTGATGATATTCGTCCCTTGCGCGAACTTGCCCAAAAAGGCACGCAAATTTTGGACAAACCTATTCACGCCTTCACACCTCCCAATGCTGTTTGGATTACGAACATTCAACAAGCATCTGGAGCGCGTTTCCCTGGAAACACGGCTTTTGTAGGCGAGAACCGCCCTATTGGAACAGCCTTGCTAACTTTTTCTATCAAAGAGGCAAAGAAAAATGAGCCTAAGAAAGAGGAAAACAAGGATCCGTTTGGTATAGATGATAAAAGTGATGTAAGAAGAGCTGATGCTGAAAATAAAGAAGATAAGAAAGAAGAAAGAAAGAAGGTTGAAACTAAAAAAGAAGAGGTAAAGAAAGCTGAGAAAAAAGAAGTGGAAGGGAAGAAAGGAAATATGCCTTTTGATACGATGAAGGTAACGCTTGAGATTGTGGACGCGAACAAACAAGTAGTGCGTACTTTGAAGTTCAAGCCGAAAGTAGGCGTAAACCGCGTATTTTGGGGACTTGAGCGCAAAGGCGTTTCTTTCCCTGGCGCACCTGAACGCCCCGATGCTGATGAACGTGGAGGCTTGCCTGTGCCATTGGGTACTTATACGCTTCGTTATGTGTATGGAACAGACAAAGACTCGACAACCATTACAGTCTTGCCTGACCCCCGCGAAGAATACAACGAAACGAACCTTAAAGGGCATTACGAAATAGCAAACCACATCGAAAAGCAGGTAAGTAGCGTAAACAAAGCCGTAAAACGCCTTGATGAAAGCAAAAAAACGGTGGATTTGATTGTGGCAGACCTGAAGCCCAAAGAAGGCGAGAAAGAACTCGATGAACCTGCAAAGGCGTTGAAAAAGCAAGCGCAAAGAGTGTTAGACTCGTTGAAAGTGCTACGCGAAACGTTTATGGGCAAACAAGAGCAAAAAGGTATTCAGCGTAGCGAAAGCCACGTGATGGCGCGTATTTTTGCGTGTTATGGCTACCTCGACCTTACTACAGGTATGGACGCGCCCAGCACGACCTTACAAAACATAGTAACCAACGCCTCTAAACAATACCAAGAAGCCATAGACAAAGTAAATGCGTTCTATGAAAAAGATTGGGTGTATTTCCGAAAAGCTGTAGAAGAATACAAATTCTCACTTTTCAAAGAGTATAAGACGATAGAGAAAGAATAATACACAGAGGCGCGAAAGAAATTTCGTGCCTCATTTTTGGCTTGGGTAAGCAAGTTTTTTTAAAGAAAATTTTGGATTTATCGGAAAAAATGTAAATTTTTGCACAAACAAAACTGTTGGTGTTTGGCAAGAACCAAAGGAAGCCACAGACAATACAAACACGAAGAAAAAAACGGGTTTGGTAACTGTAGCAGGCAAGCCAAGCGATAACAAGCAGGTTTAAAATAATTGTATATGCAAAAATATCTCATCATCATAGAAAAAACCGCCACAGGCTTTTCTGCCTACTCGCCTGATGTGCAAGGGTGCGTAGCCACAGGCAAGACTGCCGAAGAAACGCGCCAAAATATACAAGAAGCCCTACAATTTCACCTCGAAGGGCTTGCTTTGGAAGGCTTAGAAATGCCTCAAGCGCACAGCCAAGCCGATTTTGTAGAAGCCTAACCCAAACCCCGAAAAGTGTAGAACTTTTGGAGTGTTTTTAGGGTTAAGATAACAAATGTTAATTGCTAAAAAATATGAAAGTTATTACTTTGGCAGTGCCTGATGAAAAGTACCCATTTCTAATGGACATCATCAATAAATTGGACTTTGTGGAAGTTCAATCTACAAAAAAAAAAAAAAAAACACTGAAGAATAATGCCCTACACTGTAGAAGTTTTTGATAAATTCAAAAAAGAAGCCAAACGTTTGCGCAAAAAATACCCTTCTTTAGATGCTGACCTCGAAAGTTTTGTAGAAGAACTTGTCGAAAACCCAATACAGGGCGTTCTCATCGCGCCCAACATTTACAAGGTGCGTATGGCAATAAGCAGTAAAAACAGAGGCAAGTCGGGCGGAGCGCGAATTATTACGTATGTGCGCGTTGTGCAAGAAGTTATCTTTCTTATGACTATCTACGACAAAAGCGAACAAGAAGATTTAGAAGAAGGCGAGCTAAACGAGATTTTAGAAAACTTGCCTGAAGAATAAAAAACCACTTTTTCAATCCACAAACTTCGAATACTTGCGCAACCACGTTTCGAAGAGAGGCACACGAAAAACAAACTTGCCTTCGCGTTCTATCACAAACTCGTGTTCCGTGAGTTGAAAAAGGGCTTTTTCGTCTGTGGGAGTCTTGCCTGCCAATAGCTCCAAAACAGCAGGGCGCAAACCACGATTTTTGCAAAACTGCGTCCAAAAAATATCTACTACATTGTTGTCTTGCTGATACAGCGTTTCGCTCAAAGCTTTTTCGAGGTCGGGCAGGTCTATGTGCGTCTTGCGGGTGAGGTTCGCGGTTTCTACTATCTTGTGCAACACGATTTGCAACATAGCGGGGTGTCCTTGTGTTTGTTCGTAGAGTCTTTGGCGCACTTCGGTTTCGTAGGTAAGGGCAGGATAGGCATTGATGAGCAGTTCCGTATCGGCAGGCTGTAGATAACCCACCCGTAGCACTTCTTTTTGCACAAAATACTCGTTCCAATTTGGCGC
>RDXI01000418.1 GCA_004292795.1 Bacteroidota bacterium
TGCCATTGGCATAGCGGAAAAGTTGGTTCAGTTCAGGAATCATAACCATGAAAGCAATGGGTTGGTCGTTGTAATACACAAACCAAATCAATTTTTCATCAATCACAGGCTTCATTTTCTTGAGCAAGGCTTGCGTGTCCTCCTCTGTCATTTCGGCTACGCCTGTATGTTTTACCCAACTTGCGTTGTAAATAGTACGGAAATCTGACGCATATTTTTCGATATTTTTCTTGTTGATGTGTTCGAAGCGGTAAGAGGTATTTTGTTTGATGCGTTCATATTTTTCATAAAATTTCTCACCCAACACAGGACCATTCATAAAACGCCTGTAGGTGTATTGTTGGAAGTAGTCCTTGAAGCCATAGCTTTCAAAGAGTTTTTGATAGTAAGGCGGGTTGTAGTTCACATTGTAGTTGGGCATCTCGAAGCCATCGACCAACAAGCCCCACCATGCATCTCGGCTACCAAAGTTAATGGGGCCGTCCATAGCTTGCATACCTTTTTCAGTGAGCCACTTTTGGCAGGCTTGGAGCAAAATGTTAGCGTATTCTTGGTTATCTTCACATTCAAAAAAGCCCATACCGCCTGTCGGTTGGTTGTTTCCTGCTTCTACGGTGCGCCTGTCGTAAAAAGCCGCTACACGCCCTACAGTTTCGCCTGAGTCTGTTTGTAGCACCCAACGAATACACTCGCCATGCTGAAAAGAAGGGTTTTCTTCTGGATTGAATACATCTTCTATTTCTTTGTTCAAGGGGCGCACCCAATTTTTATCCCCCTTGTATAGTCGAATAGGCAAGCGCAAAAAAGCCTTCTTAAGGGCAGGTGTCGAGTCTGTAACTTCTAATAATTGCATAAAAAGTCTGAATTAAAGTTTTCAAAAATAGTAAACATTTCATAACTTTGTGTATATTTGTTGAAAAAAATTAGGTATGGACTGGAAAGATAGGTGGGAAGAACACGCTTCGCAAGAGGCTGAAAACTTCTCAAGGTTTACAGAAGAGTATCTTTTGGCACAAATTGAGCAAGGATATTATGGCAGTTATTACAATATTTGGTATGCCATAGCCGACAAAAAGAACCCTTTGCGGGCTGTGCCTGTGTTGCTGAAAGTCTTGCAAAAAATAGAAATGCACCGCGAAATCTATTACGACCAACTCCACGCCATTCATTGCGCCACTGCAGTTTGTCAATTATTGGGCATTGACGAAAAAGAACGGCAAGAACTCATTTACGGCAACCGCCTTCAAAACTTGCCTACTTTTGAACAACATTATGAACGTTTGAAACAAAAAACTACATGAAAGAAACCTTAGCCGAAATAGCCTCTCATTGCCACGAATTGCGTAGGCAAGGAAAATTCATTACCTTTCTCACAGGCGCGGGCATTTCTGCCGAAAGCGGAATCCCTACCTATAGAGGGCATGATGGGATTTGGATAAAAGGCACGCAGTATCATCAACCCAAAGAAATAGCCACTTTTCGCTTTTTCAAACAAAATCCATTGGGCTTTTGGGATTATACGCTCCAAAGAAGGAAACTTTTTGGCGACAAACTTCCCAATGCAGGGCATTATGCTATAGTAGAAATAGAGAAAATTTTGGGCGAACATTTTAGGCTCATTACGCAAAACATAGACGAGCTACACCGCAAAGCGGGAAGCAGTGAAGCGTACTTGTCAGAAATACATGGCAAGATGAGTACCATGCGTTGCAGTGCCGAATGTTCGGAAGATATTTATCCCTTGCCTGCCATCGAGGACGTGGACAAGGAAGAGAAAAAACTTACCTGCCCGCGCTGTGCGCACTACACGCGCCCCAATATTTTGCTCTTTGATGAGTATTACAACGAAAGGCTTTACAAATTGGATACT
>RDXI01000120.1 GCA_004292795.1 Bacteroidota bacterium
CAAGATTGCGACAAAGCCGTGCAGGTGGCATTAGAAGCTAAAGTCGACATGATTGTGGCTATAGGAGGCGGTTCAGTGCTTGACTCTGCGAAGGCTATCGCTATGGGCTATTATGTCAATCATTCAGTTTGGGATTTTTATACCCAAAAAGCCAATAAACCCGCCTCTGCCTTGCCTATTTTGGCGGTGCTTACCCTTGCCGCCACAGGTTCAGAAATGAATCCTTACACCGTTATTCAAGACACCGAAAACGGCTTAAAAGTAGGCTATGGCGCGTCTGTATTGTATCCCAAAGTTTCGTTCTTAGACCCCAGTTATACCTTCTCTGTATCGCCCAAACAAACCGCTTATGGTGTGGCAGATTTGATTTCACACTGTTTAGAGGAATTTTTCGAACCTACCGACTCGCCTTTGAGCGACCATATCGCTTCGGATATTATCAAGCTTGCCTTCCAATATGGCAGGCAAGCCGTAGCCGAACCCGAAAACTACGAAGCGCGTTCTCAAGTCATGTGGCTCGCTACAATGGCTCTTAATGGCTCGCTCACAGCAGGCAAGTATGGCGGAGATTGGGGCGTACACGCCTTAGAACACAGCTTGAGCGTCTTGTTCGACATAGCGCATGGCGCGGGACTTTCCATTGCCTACCCTGCTTGGATAAAATACCACCAAGCGCAGGTAAGCACGAAGTTAGACTTTTTGGCGGAGCGCGTTTTGGGCAAAGGACACACAGGCGAGCAGTTTATCGTGGCTTTGGAGGCTTTTTATACGGAAATAGGCACGCCCACGCGCCTTTCGCAGGCAAGCATAGGGGCAGACAAGCACGCAAGCATCATCGATAATTGGACAAAAAGCAAAGCAAGCGGAGGATTTTTCAAACTAGCCGAAAAAGATTACCCTGCTTTGTTGGAATTGATGCAATAATCACAAAAAAAGAGGCTCTCTTTATCAGACAGCCTCTTTTTTAATACAAGTATGGAATTGCTTAACGCTTTTTAAGAGGTTTAGACAAATCCACACGCTTGTGTTGGCGTGGAAGCCATGTTTGAGAATAACTGCCTTGTGGAGCGCAAGACCACACATAGCCAGCTAACAGCAAGAGAGCTACTATTTTTCGCATACAACTTTATTATTTTGAGTGAATTTTTGAAATGTAACGCAATAGGTGTTACTTTATTATGTTAGAGGGCTTTGTAAGCTATAACCCCGCCCAACATATTGCGTACATTGGTAAAACCTTGACTTGCAAGGTATTGTTTGGCGTTGGCACTACGCGCACCGCTACGGCAATGTACTACGATTTCCTCGTTTTTCCATTCTTCGAGTTCGCTTAGTCTGTCGGGCAATGTTCCCAACGGTATAAGAATAGCACCAATGTTGTATTCTTCGTATTCGTGTTCTTCGCGTACATCTATCAAATGCACCATTTCGCCTTTGTCGAGGCGTTCTTTCACTTCAGAGGCTGTTATGTCTTGCATATTTTGGGGAGAGTTGAAAGTTAAGAGATAAGAATTAAGAGATGAAAGTTGAGAGTTGGGAGTTATTTTTTTGGGTGTTTGTTAGCGTCCAAAGAATAGGTCTTCTTTGTCGCGGCGCGTTTGGTCTTCGAGGGGATATTCTTTGCGCAAGGGGAAATAATCCATGTCATCAACATTGAGAATTCGCGCAAGGCGTGGGTGTCCTTCGAAGATAATGCCATAAAAATCGTAGGTTTCGCGTTCTTGCCAGTTGGCAGAGGCAAAGATTTTCGAGGCGGTAGGAACGGTAGGGTTTTCGATGGGCAGATAGACCTTGATACGCACACGCACATTATGCACAAGGCTATGCACGTGATAGGTTACGCATAGCTCCTTGCCTGCATTGTCGGGAAAATGCACCCCGCACAAGTCGGTCAAGAACTGAAAACGAAACTGATTGTGGAAGTACAAATATTCCAAAACAGGAACTATTTGCTCGCGGGTAGTGGTGAAGGTCATCAACCCATAAGGCTCATATACTTCAGAGATTGCCTCTCCGAACTTGCCTACAAGGTCATCTATTACGATTTGGGAGGTAAGAACTGCCATTGATTTCGAAGTGATGGGTGTGGGGTGTGATAAACACTTCACAAAAATAGCCCTTTCATAGCAAATAGCCAAACTTTTTTTTTCAAATGTAGGCAAGCATTTTTTTGTATAACAGAAAACCGCTATATTAGCGTGCAAAATTAAAACTTTCCTGATATGGTCAAAATATCCAAAAACATAGCCGTAAGCGAAACAGGCTTCATCTTCAATCCCACTACAGGCGACTCGTTTTCTTGCAATGCTGTAGCGGCTGATGTCATCAATTTGCTCAAAGAAAACCAAAGCATCGAGCAGGTCAAAGCCCGCATTATCGAAAAGTACCACGTGCAAGAAGCCGAACTCGACAAGGATTTGCAAGACCTTTGGCTACAGTTGCGCGATAATAATTTGTTAGAATCATACTAAAATCCTCCTTCTTTATGAAAAAAACGACCTTACTGTTGGCTTTCCTGCTCCTCGCCTGCGTAGGCGAGGTTTGGAGTTGTTTTTTTGTAGCTATAATAATCGAACCAAAACTCATCAAACAAAGCATTGCCTGTCCTTACTGGATTTACCCCGAAAGTAGCTTTTAAGTCGCTAATAGTCAATACTTTTATCTTTATGCCTTTTGCCTGCTCTAATTTTTTGCACTCTTGTTCATCTTGTTCATTGGCATAATCTGAACCAGAAAGATACACATACCTTGTTTTACAGTCGGATTATGTCCTTTATAATGTTCTTCAAAGGTATGAATGTAATTTTCAAATTGTTTTTCTCTCAAAGTAGTGTACATTTTGCACTCTATGGCTATAGCATATACTACTCCAGACGATAGCGTAACTTCAACACATAAATCGATGTTGTTCCATTCTTTCCACGTTTTGACTTCCATTATTTGACACGAAGCACTATCTCCATCTTCCGCATCTATCTCGAATAATGCAAACAATACCTTCGAAGCATACGTTTTGATATTTTGTGATACTTTTTCGTTGTTAGAAATTGCACAGCGCAAAGTCCAACTAAGAAAATAGGTAATAAACGCTTCCAAGTCGCGCTCCTCCTCGTCATGAAACAAAGAAGGATAACCATTTTCATTATAGCCCTTTTTATCAGTTTGATACATTTTTTTTGAGTAGGATTTTAGTAAAAAAAGTACAATAAGTAGGGGCAACCCTTGTGGTTGCCCTTTTCAATGCCAAAATGTTGGTTTTTTACAGAAATTTGTTTTATTAGTGAGGGCAACCACAAGGGTTGCCCCTACAAAAATTTTGAATTTATCAAATAACTGTTACGCACAACTTTTGGCTTGCCTACCCTTACTCTTTCTTATCGTATTTCGCCTTAAATTTCTCGTAAAGTTGTTTGTGTTTGTCGGTCAAGTCCACCTTGCGCCCCTGAATGTAGGCAAGCGTAACGTTGTTGGTGCGCATATCAAGCAAATCGCCTGCCGACACTACAAGCGTGGCTTGTTTGCCCTTTTCGAGAGAGCCTACCACATTATCAATCCCAAAAATTTTCGCGGTATTGATAGTAACCATTTGCAAAGCCTCTTCAGGCGTAAGCCCGTAAGCTACCGAAGTACCCGCCACGAAAGCCAAATTTCTTGCACCCATAGGGCGAAGGTCGCTAATGTCATACGCCAAACACACCAAAACACCCGCTTTTTTCAGCAGGTAAGGTTGTTGATACGGTTGCCAAACCGCGTCTTCTTTTTGGTAGGGAAGCCTATGTAAGTTCTCCAATATCACAGGGATTTTGTTTTGCACCAAAAAATCCGCTACTTCTACAGCTTGCGCTCCACCTACGATAACAATTTTCTTTACTTGGTGTTTTTGGGCAAACTGTACGCTCTCGATAATTTCCTTGTTGAAATCCACGTGGATATACAACGTCTTTGAGCCATCAAAAAGCCCGCGCATTGCCTCAAACTTCATATTTTTGGTGGCGGGTGTGCCTTTCGTGTAGGCATGGGCTTGTTTGAAAATATTTTCTACTTCGAGCAAAATCTCGCCTCTGTTTTCGTTTTTCTGCATTTGCCCAGGCGTAGGCGAGAACCAACCGCCCCTTGTAAAAAATGGAATCCAATTGATGTGTATGCCATCATCAGCTCGAAGCGTAGCGTCTTCCCAGTTCCAGCCGTCTGCGTGCATCACTGCCGAAGTGCCAGACACTACCCCGCCTTTGGGCGTGGGTTGCAAGATAAGTATGCCATTGGAGCGAATGGTAGGCAAGAGTTCGGAGTCGGTATTGAACGCAACTTGTGTGCGCACATTGGGGTTGAACTCGCCTGCTTCCTCATAGTCAAGTGTGGCGCGAATTTGCTCTATTTCGTTCAAGCCTATGGTCGTAGAAGGCAAGATAAGCGAAGGATAGACGTGCTGTCCGTTCAAAGGCACGATTTCCGCGCCTTCAGTCGGCACTGTGTTTCCGACGGCAGTGATGATGCCATTCTCAAAACGCAAGGAGGCATTTTGCAATACCTCGCCTGTAGCCAAGTGCAAGATGCCATTTTGCAACACAATAGGCTTGCTTTGAGGCTTCGCAGGAGTGGGATTTTGAGCTTGTGCCAATGCACCAAAAGCTCCCAAAAGAATAGTAAAGATGGTTTTTTTCATGGATATGGTATTTTTTGAATTTTTTATACTGTTATGCCTTTCTCTGTTGCATAACTGCGCCAATTAGAGCGCACCCATTCATAAAAATCTACCTCAAGATAGCCTATAAAGTCCTCTATGGTTTCTTGGGAGATGTTTTCGTTATTTTCTTGCAGAAAACTAACGACTTCTTCTGTGTTGATGAGAGAGTTTATTGTTTCCATAAGCAAAGGTAGCTTGTTTTTGAGATTTGGCATGCTTTTTTAAAAAAAATATGCCTGTAGGCATTTGAATTATCAAATGCTAAAAAGATTTGTGAACAGTTGCCCACAAATCTTTTCCAAATAGCGCAAGTACGAAACTTGCCTACAAATTCACTGTAGTATAATCGCCTAAGCTACAATCGTCTGCCTTGCCTGCATAGCGCACAAAGCTACCAAAAAGACTGTCTTTCAGGTTCGCATTTTGGATAGTGCTGTTGTCTTGGATAAGGCTGTTTTTGATGATGCTGTTTTCGATGCGGGCGTTCTTGCCTATAGAAACGTGAGGACCCACTACTGAGTCTTTCAATTCCGCGCCATCACCAATAAAAACGGGCTGAATGACAACCGTATTGGTCATTTTGGCGGTAGGCGAGATGAGATTTTGCCCACTCAAATAGTCCAAATAACGTTGGTTGGTGAAAACGGTAGCCTCTTTGTTGCCACAGTCGAGCCATTCTGTTACGGCTTGGGCGCGGAAAAGAATACCTTTAGCACGCATATTCTCAAGCGCGTTGGTTAGTTGGTATTCGCCTTTTTCCTTCAGGTCGTTGTCCAACAAATATTGCAATTCTTTGCGCAAATTCGCGCCATCGCGGAAGTAATAAATGCCAATGATAGCCAAATCTGACACAAATTCTTTGGGCTTTTCGACAAAACCTGTGATATTGCCCGCTTCGTTTTGCGTAATCACACCAAAAGCTGTAGGATTTTCTACACGTTGCACCCAAATAATGCCCTCTGCTGTAGTGTCAAGCGTAAAATCTGCCTTGAACAAAGTATCTGCAAAAGCTACTACCGTATCGCCTTCGAGAGCCTCCGAAGCGCACAAAATAGCGTGGGCAGTGCCTAATTTTTCGTCTTGATAATAAATTTCGCCCTTCGAGCCTACAGCTTCTGCCACTTCACACAGTTGTTGCTCGATGTCTTGCCCAAAATCACGCCCAATCACAAACGCAATGCGTGCTACGGGTTGATTGCAAACCTTCACAATGTCTTCTACTAAACGATGCACCATAGGCTTGCCTGCAATGGGAAGCAAAGGCTTGGGGACAGTAAGTGTGTGGGGACGTAGGCGAGTTCCTCTGCCTGCCATAGGAATAATGATGTTCATACAAAGTTGGATAAGGATTAGGTATTATGGAGAAGCCATGTTTCGAATGGCGTTTCTTTTCGGTGCAAAGTTAGGCAAGTTTTTGAACGAAAAATAATTTTGTACCAAATATGCCTCCTAAGATAGCCCTAAGCCCTCAAAAAACACTTTTTGTGTATATCTCGCATTTTTTTTGTGGGGAAATTATCAAGTTTCTCAAAAAAGAATTACTTTTGTTTTTTATTAGGGATACGATAGCACTCCCCCAACCTTCACTTCTTCATTCACTACTCCCATGCCTATCGAAAACGACGACCCATTTTCACAGTTATCCGAACAAGGCGGTCTGAAGCCTAACGCAAACGACCATGACGATATAGAAAAATTTGCCAAAGACGACTATAGCAACCCTGAGCATAGTGACGACTATGACCATGATGTGTATGCGAAGACTGGCGGACACTTCTCTGGCGAGGAAGAAGACCCCGAAAAAGACGCGCTGAGAGCGTACTCCAAAACTGTAGGCGGTTGGTTTTTGTCTGACGAAGATGAAGACGAAAAGGATAGCTCGCCTGCCAACAAAAACAAGATACAAGACAACAAACAAAACAATACAACCAACCAAAATACCCAAAATAACTTGACTCCTGCCCAACAGGAGCAACTGCGCCATCAGCAAAACATGAACCGCATGGAAGAAACTAACAAGGGCTTGCAAACGAGCAAGAACATGATTAGTACCTTCCAAGAAAATGCGCAAACGGCTATAGGCATCAATCCCGAAGCCGCTAAGCTGTTCAGAGAAACACAAACCGACCTTCGAAATTACTTAGAAGCTCTCAAAACGGAACTGCTCACTGAACACAATGAGCGCGTAAAATCAACCCCTGACGAATCAGCTGAGGCTGTCATCAAGCTCGGATGGCTACAGGGAAGGATACGAAAAGCCAAAGAAACGTACGAAGGCTATGAGAAAAAAGCCAAAAACTGGGCACTTATTTTCCGCTTGATGTCCTCCATTCTTGCGGCAGTGGTTACGGTTTTGCTCGGTCTGAACGTTACCGACTACATGAAAAGCTACGGTATTGATTGGTTTGTCAATTTCTTTGCCCTTGTTATCAGTGCGTTCATCTCTATCATTGGCGTTATTCAAGGTTTTTATGATGCCAATGAATTATATGCGAAATATACGGACACTGCCAACAAGTTAGATGAGTTGGTACAGTTGATAGAATATTTAGATATGAGTCAAAACTACCTTACCATACGCCAAGTAAATTTGATTTACAAGGCTTATGATAAGATTATTAGTATGACTGATGACTACGAAACGCTGATTACGACACAGCGCGAAGATGGAAAATCACGATAAGCAACTTGCCTGCCCAACGGTAGGCAAGTTTTTTTTCGGTCTAAAGTTTCTCAAATGTATAACCATTGTGCGTTGCCCATTCCAAATACAACGGCAGTACATAGCGCAAATTTCGCTCTGCCTTCAGGCTGTCGTGAAACACAATGATAGCTCCTTCTTTTGTGTATCGTTTGGTTTGATAGAGGCAATGCGCAGGCGGAAAAGTATTGTCAAAATCGTAGGTAAGCAAATTCCACATAATGAGTTTGTACTTGCCTTTCAGGGCGTTGCGTTGGCTTCTTTTTAGTTTGCCATACGGCGGGCGGAACATAGTCGTGCCTTCGGGTAGGCAAGCCGTACAGCTTTCTACATTTGCCAAATAGGTTTCGTTATCGGTTTTCCAACCGTTTAGGTGATTGTAGGTATGATTGCCTATGCTGTGTCCTTGTGCCAAGACTTGTTGCAAAATATCAGGGTGTTTGCGTACATTGTCGCCCACACAAAAAAAGGTAGCCTTCGCATTGTATTGGGCGAGTGTGTCCAAGACAAAAGGCGTAACTTCAGGAATAGGACCATCATCAAACGTCAAGAAAAGGGTACGCGGAGGCGCGTCTTGCCTACGCCAAACATAATCGGGCTGTAAATAATGCAACCAACGCGGAGTATAAAAAAAGCGCATATTTGTATAAAAGGAAATTTACCCAAATATAGAATTTGGGTAAAAAAAATTGCTTATACGGAGATATAGGCAAAGGTAGGCAAGATTAGTATTCTATCAAAACCTTTTCAATCGTGTTGCCTTTGATGAGTGGCACTTGCTCAATGTTGTTGAGTTTTCTTGCCCAATACGGCACGCCTTCAGTTTTGTCGCTCATGTATTGATACAATTCATTGAAAGTCAAACGATTATCTCCATTTTTATCTGCCCTTGCCTGCTGAATACCTTTGAGCAAAAAGTAGGTAAATAAGCCATGTCCTTGTTCGGGATACCAAGTCGAATATTGGTCGTCTGTGGAGGAAGCCATTAAAATTCCCTCGCGCAAGCCTGCAACGCCTTTGCCTTTCACGACTATAGGCGACACATTCTGCACCAATTCTGTTCCTGAAAAACAAGCATCGAGCCACACTGTAAAAGACTTAGCGGGGACTTGTGCCAAATTTTGATAAAAAACATCTGTAGGATAGCCTCCTATTTCCAAATATTGCGCATCACAATCTACAGGCACAAAATAGGCGTTTTTATCATTCAAACCCGTTGCGCCATGTCCTGCATAAAAGATAACGACATCACTCTTGCCTGCCTTCACGTTGTTGAAAAGTTTGCCTTTGGCATTGCCTTTCACGCCAAACATCAGTTCAAAATCGCCTTTGCGGGCATCTTCTAAGTAGAAAATATTTGCCTCTTTGAAGCCAAACGAAGTTATCAAATATTGCTTCATCGCGTAGGCATCATTCAGGGCATAATCCACGCTTTTTGTTTTTTCATAGTTCGCATTGCCTATCACAACGGCAATAGCATCAGGGTTTTGGTATTGGGCGCGGGGCAAACCTTTGTCCACATCTGAAATGAGATTAACGCGAATTTTGCCTTGCCTGTTATTGGGTTCTACTTTGGTCGTATTGTTGGGTTTGCCTGCCAAGTTCAGTTCGCGGGCAAGGGCGGGCTTCATTTTTTCGAAAGCCTCTTTTATCAATTCGCGGGTATCATCTGTAAATTTCCTATCCGAGTCTGTAGTTTGCTGTGTGATGACATTGTGTGTATTGGAGTCATAAATAGTCAAATTCAAGGCTAAATAACTGCCTGTTTGCACGTGGTCGAGGTCTGTTTCTATCACTGCATAATAGGCACATTGCGCAGTGCGCAAAGCCGTATTAAGCATACGAGTCGGGTTATGCGTGTCGCAACCGCCTGAACTTTTCATTTTGCGCATAATGGACGTGAAACTGCCCGTTTGAAAGCCCATATCTCGAAAACCTTGACTCACAACATCAATGCCTTCGCGTTGTTTTTGCGAAAGTTCATCGAAGGCGTGGCAAATGTCCTCTTGATGATACGGAAGCACCAACATATTCAAGTTGCTATTGCCTTGAGTGATGTTGTTTTCGTTGCGGTTCGGGTTGTTCGTGGGCGTGGGATTATTTTGTGGCTCACGCACACGCACCTCGCCTGTGGTGTTGGAAGGTGTTTTGGTAGTATTTTCTGTAGTTTTGTTGGGTTGAGGCTCTTTTTCTTTCCTGCCTTCCAAAAGCTCACGATTGATTTCTTCTTGGCTTCGTGTATCTATGTCTGTGTTGGGCGGTGTACGTTTGGTGGTAGTAGGCAAGCTCGAAGGCAAGGAACTTCCCACACAGCCAAAAGAGGCAGGCAAGGACAGCCAAAAGAGAAGGAGATAATAACTTCGCATACGATTTGAGTAGAATTGCTTTGTGCAAATGTACGCAAGTTTTGTGTTTTTCGTTGTGGGGTAGGCAAGGTTTAACCCGCTATTAACAGCCACCCAAAGCATATTGGGGTGCATCTTCGCAAAAAAAGTTTTTTTTACGAAACAAAAAAAGCCCTTCGAGCCTTTTTGCCAAAATCTTACTTCTAAGTGAGTTACTAACGCTCAAGTGCGTACTTGCACACAGCAGGCGAGTTCGTATATTTGCATCAAGTTTCACTGATTTATCAACTTTATTATGAAAATAGCTATCATAGGTACGGGCAATGTAGGGGGCGCACTCGCTACCCAATGGGCAAAAGCAGGTCATGAAATCTTGCTTGGCACACGCGACACAGCTAACTTTGACGACAAACACCTCTTGCAAAATGTGCATACGTCCTTGCATACCATAGCCGAAAGTGCAGGCAAGGCGGAGGTTATTCTTATCGCCGCAGTACCGCAGGCGAGCCAAAGCATCGCCGAGCAAATCGAAGCACACGCGAAAGGCAAGGTTATCATCGATGCCATGAACTCGCTCCGCACAAAACCCGAAGGCTTCGCCAATTCTTTTGACGCGCTCAAACATTACTTGCCTGAAAGCGAAGTAGTAAAGTGCTTCAATACTACAGGCTTCGAAAATATGGCAAACCCCGTTTACCATGGCGAAGGAATCGATATGTTTGTGGCGGGTAGCTCCCAAGTAGGCAAGGAAACCGCTACACGCTTGGCTCTCGATGCGGGTTTTGCTACTTGCTGGGACTTTGGCGGGGACGACAAGGCGCAACTGCTCGAATACTTTGGTATGAGTTGGATAAACCTCGCTATCATGCAAGGACACGGCAGAGGAATGGCTTTCAAGGTCTTGAAGCGATAAAAATATCAATCCAACCATAAAGGGCATTTTTAGAAAAAAGTAAAAAATATTTTTTTACTACGCAAGTCCATTGCATAGTGCAGTAGCAATTTTGCATCATCAAATAATGCTAATCAAAACAAAAATTTTGAGTGCCGTAGAGCTGGCTTACTTCGCTTTTGGTGCCGTTTGTGTGGGTTCGAATCCCGCCTCAACCCCTCTATTATTTTCACAACTTGGGTTGAGTGGTGTAATGGTAGCACAACGTAAACAGTTGCCTATTCGTTTGTTGCCTCAAAGTTTTTTAAAAATACAAAACAGTGCCGTAGAAAAGTCTTACTTCGTTCCAGTTTCAGGAAGCAAGTGCAAGTCTTGCCTGCCCTTCGGGGTACGTAGTTTAAGTAGTAAAATATGAGAAGCACGTTTAGGACGTGTCACAGCTGATTTTTCGTCTGTTGCCTGTTTTTTTAGATAAATAACAATTCTTGGGTGTCGTAAAAAAGAATTTCATCGCGCCCACTAGGAGGAGGAACGGTATGATAGCCTTGTGTTATGAAATCGTCAGGTTCGAATCCTGTGCGTACCTCCGTTTTCTTTTTGGCTGTTGCCCCAAGAATTTTTAAAGTGAAGTGAAAAATGCTATAGCAAGCTATTGTCTGTTAGTGAGATGAAAAGAATGTCAATATTTTGGGTGTCGTAACAAAGAGGTACTTCTGATTTAGTAAATTCTCTTTGTAGTTGTTACCCCAAAAATATACGGAAGTTACCAAGTTGGTCAAGGTGTCAGTCTGAAACACTGATTATATAGGTTCGAATCCTATCTTTCGTACAAAACAGTGCCGTAGAAAAGAGTTACTTCGCCTTTCACGCCGAGGGTCATGGGTTCGAATCCCATCTTGTTCGCCTCTGAACAAGTAGCTCAGATGGTTAGAGCATCGAAAATAGTCTTTTTTCGCTTGTCGCCTGTTTTATTTTTAAATTATAGACGTTAATATTACCAATCCATGAGCAATTTTTCAAACCTAGGGTTTAACATAACAACACCAGAAGAATACCAAGAGCTTCTTGGTAAAGCGTACAAAGTTAGTACCTCAATACAAATAAATGAGGGCATATATTCGATTTACAAAGATAATTCAGGAGCTGAGTTGTATCTACAATTTAATAAGCAAAATGAATTTATTGGTGTAAACCCACATTTTGAAGGGAAAAGTAAGAGAATTGTTTGCCTAACTGGTACAGTCGATAGGTCAGAAAGTGAACTTGATGGCGCATTTTATTGTTGGGCAGCCCCTTCAAAAGTAAATAATCCAGATAGTGGTGCTTATCCTTTTGTATTTGATGTGCCTGATTTTAGAACGCTTACAAAAGTTGAATTTCCAAGAAATGTGGAGATACAATTAACTGCCTTTGCGCAAGAACTGACTATATACGATAATGAAAAAGAATATGAGGACAGCCAAACATCAGAATTTAAGTTCGCAACACAATCATTTATACCAAGCGGGCTTTTTTCGTTAGAGGAAAAAAGTGATGATGCCGTACCACAATCGTTTGGCATTTTTACAGGAATTATTAGGCAATTTGAAAAAAAGTGCAATGAAATGACCAATGAATACTTTTATTGGTTATTAGTTGATACATTGGGCGGAGAAGTAGATGTTGTTGCTGATATTCGTTTCTTTGAGAAACCTCCTATTGAAAATGGCATATTACAAGGGCAGTTTTGGTTGTCTGGCAAAATTATAAATATGCCTGAAAAATGAAGTATTTGAAAAATGTTAAATGTTCCCTGTTAAATGAAAAGAGTGCCGTAATTTATCCATCTAATTGCCTCTAAAACTATGAAATTCAATCAAAAAGCCACTGAAAAAAACGTAACAACCAACTACATGGGTGGCAAAGCGTACTTGCTTACTCCTGCCATGGAGCTTTACACAGCCGTTGTAGCGACTATGCTCGACAACAGCTATTATGAGAAAAAAACAGACCGCTTGGCGCGTATCCAAGCCCTTGTAGCCCAAAATGACCCACTTTTTGTGGCAAAATTGGCGGTGTATGCACGCGAAAAAATGTATTTGCGTAGTGCCCCTATAGTGTTGGCGGTGGAATTGGCAAAAAACCACAAGGGCGATGACTTGGTAGGCAAGTTGGTAAATCGTGTGGTGCAACGAGCAGACGAAATCACAGAATTGTTGTCTTATTATGCCTTGTCGAATGAGCGTGCAGGTATCAAAAAATTGGGCAAACTCTCGAAGCAAATCCAAAAGGGATTGGCGATGGCGTTCAATAAATTTGATGAATACCAATTTGCGAAATACAACCGCGACTCAAGCGTAAAATTGCGTGATGCGTTGTTTATTGTTCACCCCAAAGCCAAAGACGAAGCCCAACAAGCCTTGTTCGATAAAATCGTGTCAGGCACATTGGAAACGCCTTATACATGGGAAACGCAACTTTCGGCACTTGGTCAGCAAGATTTTGAAAATGAAGCCAAAAAACAACAAGCCAAAGCGGAACTTTGGGAAGAATTGATGGTAAGTGGAAAAATAGGCTACATGGCTACTTTGCGCAATTTGCGAAACGTGCTTTTGTATGGCACAGGCAAGGCAGTAGACTCTGCTTTGGAGCTTGTTACGAATGAAGCACAGGTAAAAAAAGCCAAACAACTGCCTTTCCGTTATCTTTCGGCGTATGCAGAAGTAGAAAAATTGAAAGGAGAAGAATTGCTTTTTAGCCAAACCAAAACGCGCATACCTCAAATCTTGGAGGCTGTAGAAAAAGCGGTAAGTTTTTCTATAGACAACTTGCCTACATTGGCAGGCAAGACGCTTATCTTGACCGATAACTCGGGCAGTATGCGAGGAGATGCGAGTGGTGCTTCGGCAGTATCGGCTATGAGCAAACGCACTACAGCAGATATTGCGAATTTGTTTGCCGCTTTGTATTGGAAAAAAGCCCAAAATTCTATAGTGGGTTTGTTTGGTGATAACATCATCTTGCCTACCCTAAAACCTGACATGGACATTTTCCAAGCCTTCAAGCTCATCAATTCGGAAGCGACCAAGTGCGGTTTATCTACTGAAACAGGTATTTTTGAAATGATAACAAGGCTTATCCAAAACAAAACTGTAGTAGATAGGATAGTCATTTTTTCGGATTGCCAAATTGGTACAGGCTGTAATTGGTATGACAACAAAGGCAAAAGAGCCGCAGACTTTGATGCGTTGTTCCGACAATACAAAAAAGAGGTAAACCCTGATGTCCTTACCTACAGTGTCGATTTGCGTGGCTACGGCAATACGCTTTTCAAAGAAGGTGTCATCACGATTGGCGGTTGGAGCGATAAAATCTTTGATATGATGGAAGCCATCGAAACAAGTGGCTCTATCGAAGAGGAAATCAATCGTATATTTTTGTAAAATCAAAAAATAAACAGTGCCGTAGAAAAGAGTTACTTCGCCCTTTAAGCAAAACAGTCTCTTTTCGATTGTCGCCTGTTTTATTTAATACTAAAATAACTCTTAACTTGCGTAAAAAAAACACCACAGAGGTACGAAGAACCACAGAGTTACACAAAGAACTTCGTGTTTCTTTGTGCTTCTCATAAGTAGTTATTATTTTTAGCTGTGGTTTGTGGGGACACAAATCACAGCTAAAAAGCGTATACACAAAATAACTTTCGCGCTTGTGAACCTTAAAAACTTGATTATCAATATACTATCTAAGAGTTGAAAGTTTAAAAAAATATAACCATGCTATAAGCGTCTGTTGCCGAACTTGTACCGCAGACACTTATAGCGTGGCTACGCAGTTCTCTATCGCTTTTCTAAAAACGCCCTTGTAGTCGCTTCCTCATAGTTCCACGACCAGAAAGTATAGCCTTTTTGCGCTTGTAGAAAAAACCAAACACGTTTTCTAAGATGTGACTTTTCGTCTGGTGTCAGAGGCAAGGCATCTTTTTCTGCTACAATCAGGCGCAAAGTCTTGTCTGCCCTTGAGAGCAAAAATTCTGTATCTATTTCTTTCATATTGCCTGTTTGTTGTTTGTAGTGCGCTATGTTGTACTGCACAATGAGCATATCCCAATCCACACACGCCATCAATATCAACATCACATACAACGCCCAGCCATTGGTACGTAGCAAGAAAAAGCTTGTTTTGCGGTCGCGTATCTTGAACCACAGCAACACCAAACCCGCCAACGTGAGGCACAAAAAAATCAATACGCCAATACGCTTGTATGCCAAACCCCTGAAAAGCACATAATAATACGCCCTCAACGCCACCGAAAGAACCAACACGCAGTTTTGCGCTATCCAAACGTAGGCAAGACGCTTGAGCCAAAGATTGTGCGCATAAAAATTCAAATTACGCCTGAAATAATACAACATAATGCCCATAGAAAGCAAAATACTGAAAATGAGCATATACGTTCCTTCGTGCAGTTCGGAGGAAAGGTCGAGGCGTTGGAAAGAAGTCGAATCACCAAACCAAATGTATCGAATATCAATCAAATTCACGACCAATAACAAAGCATTGACCATAACCATGAGCATCAATGCTGTGCGGTACTCATTGCGCAAAGCAAACACGCCCACAGGGTAGGCAAGGCTCAACGTAGTGCGGTAGCGTGTGCGTTTGATGTACTCTTGTTCGTTGCTTTCGTGCAAATTCCAAAATGCACCCACGCGCCAATCATACACACATACACCCAAACAAAACGCGCCCAATACCCAAAACAACAAACGCAATGCGTCTGTATATTGCCAAAAATTGGCTATCCAATGCGCTATTTTCGTTACAGCCTTGTCGGTCAGTTGGCTAAAAATGGGGTTAGACACCTTGAAAATGATGAAAAAAACCAAAAAGCCCAAGATAGGCACTAACGCCAATTTTGCATATTGCCACACAAGGCGCACTTTTTGTTGATGCTTGCCTGTTTTTTGCGGTAGGCGAGCTACCCAATCCAACACAGCTGATAGCGTCCCCTCCATACCCGCCAAAAGGTAGGCAAGGGCATAATGCAAAGACCGCAAATATGCCTGATGCGAAAACACCACAGACAACACCAACGACACCACGCAGGCAAGCTTGCCTACAAAAGAGCCATTCCAAACTACCACACCTGCCGAAATGAGCGTTCCCGCCATACACACCACCGCAGGCAAGGAACGAAGCGCGGAAGGATACAGCACCACCAACGCGCCCAAACACAAAGGACTGAATACCAAGACATTGAGTCCTAATTTCTCGTGCCAAAACAAGACATCAAGCAACACAACAAAGCCAAGCCAAAGGGCAATTTGATAAGTTTTCATAAAAAGAACTTTGAGTTTCAAAGTGAAGTAGGAAAATAAAAACAGCTCGCGCTGTATGATGTCGCAAAGGTATAAAAAGAACTTTGAAACTCAAAGTGTTTTTGTAAAAAAAATGCCTATCCAAAACAAGAATTTTCTAATAGGTTGATAATCAATATTATAGCGTATAACAAACCAGCGTGTTTATAGTTTTTTTGATGAGCCTATCATTCCAAACCATATCAAGGAATATGAAGACAAAAGAAAAAGGGTTTTAGAAAATAGACTTGCCTATCTATTTTTATTTCAGTCTAATTACAAATTTGTTCGTTTGCTACAAAAGATGTAATTTGGCGAACCGTTACTTCAAAGCGATTTATAACTTGCCTATGTACACCAAAAGATACTACGGTTTTTGGCTCACGCTGGATTGGTCAAAAATGCCTATGATATGGGGTTTCTTGTATGCTTCCATTATCACAGTTTTGTATGCCTTGTGCAAAAAATACCTGCAAATCGACATTTCTTTGTCGTGGCAACCTATCAGCATTTTAGGCATTGCGGTAGCGTTTTATTTGGGCTTCAAGAACAACGTGAGCTATGACCGCACTTGGGAGGCAAGGAAAGTATGGGGCGGGATAGTCAATGCCTCGCGTACTTTTGGCAATGCTGTTCATGCGTTTGTGCAAGGCGAAAATGCTGAAAACATCAAAAAAGAGCTAATCTACAGACACCTTGCTTGGCTTACTGCCCTTCGCTACCAGCTTCGCCTCTCGCGTGAGTGGGAACACACCGAAGACAGCATCAAAGGGTTTTACTATCTCGAAGCCAATGCACAATATTTCGAAGCCCTGCGCAAAGAGCTTGCCTCCTACCTCACAGAAAAAGAATTGCAAGCTTGCCTACAAAAAACGAACACAGCCACCCAAATCCTAACCCTGCAAAGCAAACGCCTGCAAGAGCTTCGAGATTTGAACTATTTTGAGGATTTCAGGCACATGGAGTTTCATAAATTGGTAAGCCTTTTTTATGATGAGCAGGGAAGGAGCGAGCGCATCAAAAACTTTCCTTTTCCGCGCCAATATGCGTCTGTAGCCTTGTGGCAAACGCTTATCTTTTCGGCTCTGATGCCTTTTGGTATGTTGAGCGTGTTTGTGAAAGAAATGGCGGATTATTATTGGATAGCCGCGCCCTTTTCGGCATTGTTGATATGGTCGTTCTTTTTGATGGAAAAAATAGGCGATTATTCCGAAAATCCTTTCGAGGGTTCGTACAATGATGTGCCTATCATATCCATAGCGCGAGGTATAGAAATAGACCTGCGCGAGATGATAAACGACCAAAATATCCCTGCGCCCATACAAAGTGACAGAGGTTATTTGATGTAAAATATAAAAAAAATAGGTAGTTTTGCTGAAATAAAACCAAAACACTTCCAACCATTATGGCAGATTGGGCAAAGGTATATAAAGATTTGTACGAAGACGTAAACGGCACACGCATCTGGAATCACGTGGGGCTGACAGGCGGTTTTGTGGTGTTTGGTTTGGTGTTTGGGGCGTACATAGAGCATAATACGTACATTGTTTTGCTGGTATGGCTTATGGGAGGCATAGCCGACTATTTGCTTTTTGGCAAAGAATTGATTTATCTGCTCAATAAAGACGAGCCTTACCTATTGGACGGTACTATCCAAGAACGCATCAAACGCATCACGAAGGACGAACATGACGAAGTGCTTGATGTGCAGTATTATTTTGTGGTGGAGATTGACGAAATAACCGCCATTACCAAAAATGGACTCAATGAAGAATTTTATAGCCAAAAAGTAGGAGAGGAGCGACTCGAAGTGCCTGAGTCTATGTTTTTGAGCTTCGAAGTAGGTGATGAAATTTCGGTAGTTTGCACGCCTGACGAAATCGTGTGGGCGTGGGTGCGCGAAGATGACGAAGTGGTCGTGATTGAAGAATAGGCTATTTCAAAT
>RDXI01000121.1 GCA_004292795.1 Bacteroidota bacterium
GCCACACATCAGGGGCTATGCAAACGGCTTGCGCGCCATGTTTTTCAAGAGCCAACAAGGTGAAAACGGCTTCTTGGATTTCCGCGCCATCATACACGCCAGAGCCTGACAATAATACAGCAATAACAGGTTTTGTTTTCATTTTGTAGTAAGAAAGGTTGTTTTTGAAGAAATTAAAAAGGTTTATTCACACACAATCCGCTCATAATCATGTTCGGAGAGTTCTTTTTCCCAAATTTTTTCGCCTTTGGCGTTGATGTATGCCACAAGGTAATGATGATGCGCCAATTTTTTGTCGGCTATGTAAAAAGGCGTTTGAGGCGTTCCACGATTTTCTATGTGTTGGTATTGTGGAGCTACGCGCTCGCCTGCTTTGTTGTCCCATATTCCCCAAAGGTCGTTTTTCTTGACTTGCAAAAAGGTATGAAAATCTTGGCTGTGCAACATCTTTACGTCCTGAAAATGGGTAGGCGAGGTATGCTCTTTTTCGCGGTCTTTTTCTTTCACTTTCTCCTTGCCTTTTTGGGCAAAATTGTAGAAAAGCCATTCGCCTTTTTGTGTTTGCACAAGGGCAGTGCTGTCTTGCCACGCCCAAAGCTCCTTGTAATGAAAAGGAATCAGCGTTTTATTTTGTAAATCGGTCAAGCCCTTTTGCCCGCCCTTCGTGCCAGCAACTGCGGTAACGGTAGGCGAGAAAGCAAGGATTTGAGGCGTTTGGTCGAACTGTGTTTCGGTAGTAATTTTGAGTTTCGAGTTGTGAAATCCGTATTTGCTTTGTGCAATGAGCGTATATTGGTCGGGTGCTTGCGTGTCTATGCCGTCATATTTCAGTGGCAAAACCGCCTTGCCTACCGTATCCACAATGCCATATTTGCCATTGGCTTGCACATTGAACAACGTGGCAGTAAGTGGGTAAATGCTTTGATAGATAGGCGAGCAAACCCGCGTGCCTTTCATGTCGTACAAGCCTTTTTGCTGTTGGGCATTTTCATAAAACAAAAAGCCATTTTCAACCCGCACATTCTTAAAACCTTGCGCTTCGATGGGTTTGGGCGTAGCATTTTCCAAAAAGTCCAAACTTAGTTTTTTGCTCTTGTAAAGAAACAATACCTTTTCAGCTATAGCTATAGAATCTAAGTCAAAAGCATGGCGCATTTGTCCGTTAGTGGCTTGGAGAACGCCCCACGTTTTGCCCTTTTTCAACAACAAATAGCCTACATTGCCCTCCACTTTCGAAAAGGCTTCATCGGGCAGGAGAGGCGAGCCGTTCAAACTGTAAATTTTCCACTGCGTACTATCTTTCCTGACCGCAAAAGCAGTATTGGCAATGTAACGGATTTCTTCGGCTTGGGCAGGCAAGACCATGTCGAGGCGCGTATTCACAACGCCTGTGTTGCCTTGCCTACGAAACTGAAAGCGTGTACTATCCAAAGCCACCAAACTTTCTACTTCGAAGGCTTTAGGCAAGGTCTTTTCTTGCACTTGTTTCCAAAAATCCTTGATTTTGTAGAGTTGTACGCTGTTGGCTTGCTTGCCTATAATGAGGTTGTTTTGCTTGATTTCAATCTCCAAAAAAGTAGGTTCTATCAATACTTGCCCATGCAAGGTAGCAATTCCCCAACGCCTGTTTTTCTTGAATTTTAAGAGTTGCCCACCCAACATTTCTACAGCATCATAGCGCAAAGGCAATATTTCCGTGCCTTGTTCGTGCATCACACCAAAAAGTCCGTTTTTGTTCACGCGCCAAAGGGCAGGCGAGAGCATCTGAAAGGCATCATATTCGGCAGGAAAAACCGCCTTGCCTACCACGCTACGCAAACCAAAATGCGTGTTTTTTTGGATTTGGAGGTAGTCGGTTTGTTGTATTTGACAAAGGTGTTTCGGTAAAATATTTTCCAAACTTGCCTCCACAACGGGCTTGCCTGCATCATTCAGATAGCCGTACAATTCCTTGTCGAAGAAGGGAAAAAGCGCGTGTTTTTGTGCCTCTTGCCACGTTTCTACTTGCATTTCTTTGCTGTAGGCAGGGTGCGAAAAAATGTCATCAAAGGCTTGCAGGGTTTGTTTGCTTTTGTGGTAATGGAATAGCTGAACCCACGCTTTTTTGGCAGTGGGATATGCCTTGTACTCGTCCCAAAAATAGCCCAATATTTCAGGCGTATAAACCACTGTGTAAAGCGGATAAAGGGCTTCAACAGCCTCGCCTACAAAAAGGTTCTTGCCTGCATAATTTTTCACGAAATTTTGGTAGGCAAGCATTGTACCCGCCTTCGTTTCGCGCTGAAAGATGAGTTTATCTCGTTTCTCTATGGCTTGTTTCTGAAAAAGCGTGTTCGGGTATTGGTTCAAAAAATCTTGATAGGCTTCTACAGTATTAGCTTTTTCGGCTATTTTCCACGCAATTTCATTGCGCAAAAGGGTTGCTTCTTGTACTTGTGGCGCAGTAGGAAATTTGGTAATGAATTGTTGCAAAAAGTACGTGTCATTTTCGCCCAACGATTTTTGCGTAGCCTCGCGGTGTGCATAGACTTCTATGTTGCTTTTCAGCGTTTTTGCTGTATTGAGGTCAAGGCTATCTTCTGCCCATTCTTTGAGGTCTTTTGGGTTCGCAGTGGGGTAGAGTTGCAAGGCTTTTTGTGTGAATAGGTAAGCCGAGTCTATGGAAAATTTGGGGTTTTGTTCCGCAAAGAAATAATACGCCCACACATGCGCCAATCCAGCTTGTTCAGGCGTTTTTTCCTGTTGTTTCTCCAAGAGTCCACGCGCCTTCTCGAACTCGCCTTTCTGCACTGCTTTCAGTGCGTTGGTGATGCGGTCTTGGGGGGCAAAGGCGAAGAAAAACAAAAACAAGGTAGTCAAGATAGATTTCATGTTGCAAGTATAATGCCTTTCTGCTTTTTTAGCAAATTTACTTGATAACTAATCCTACAAGGGTGTTACAAAGATGTACAACCCAAGCATTATGACTGCCCTACAACCGCATTATGTTCTTGATAATCAAGAACGAAAAGTATTCATACAGTTTATTGCACAAGATTGGAAGCGGTTTGTAAGCGAGTTCAAACAGGTAGAAAATATACTTTTGCTCAAAGATAAACTAAAAAACACCTTTAGGGAAATGAAACAAATCCCAAAAGGTGAAAAAGAAAGTGCAACTTTACACGATTTTTTCATGAGCTGTAAAATGAGCTACTGTAAAGATTTCGTATAAATATAGAAAAAATAAAATGAAGTTTACTTGAACCAGTATGTTGCTGACAATACAATATTAGAGCCGACACTTGGTGTATCGAGGTTACTTACAAGATAAGATAATGTTTCATAATTGAGATTTATAGCTATTTTCTTATTCTTCACGCCTAAACCTGCTATAAACCCTAGTTTATTTCTTATTGTAAAAGGAGTTTCCACAACTGACCTCCCACGCGTAAATTTCCCTAATTGTTCGGGGTGTAGCGAAAGCCCATAATTTACCCCTATATGGATAAAAGGATTGAAATTCTCTCCTGCTAATGTATATCTAAAAAGAGTTTTCATGTCGAGATGACGAATTTTGAGGTTAAAATCCCAAACTCTTACAAGTGATGGTATAGTTCCTGATTGTATATCTCCTTTAGACATGATAGTATTAGTATTTCGTGCATTAAAACCTGTCAAGGCAAGTTCCCCATACAAAGATAAATTTTTACGTCTGCTAAGATATTTCTCAAATGATAACCCTATCATAGGAACAGTTGATACGCCAAAATCAGCTGAATATATCTCGTTTTCTGATGGTCCCAAGAACTTAATTTTATTGAAACTTATTCCACCAGTGATGCCTATGTGCAAAGGATTAGGTTTGATACCTTGTTTATATTTTTGCCCAGTTTCTTTGTAATAGGCTTTGATTAGAGATAATAACTCACTTTGTTTATAGGCAACATTTGACGCTTTTGCAGAGGCTATAGGTGCTTTACTGAGTATTTCCTTCAACCTTGTACGATATTGGGTATTATAGTACAAGAATTTTACACCATTTCTGTTTAATACATAATAAACGTTGTAGCTTAAATATTCAGGTTCTTTGCCTTCTTGTTGAATAAAATAGTATATCCTGTTAATATCGGAGTATTCATAAAAAGACAGTTCGCCTGTCAATACCTTTCTAGCGAAAATCTTACTGATTTGCTTATTTATTTTACCATCAGGGGAAGCAATTTGGAGACCTTTTTTCTCGTTAATTTCTAACTCGCAACTGATACTCAAAAATGCATCATAACCATCATTGAAACCAAAAGCAGTGGTGTTTTCTGGGGTATATTCCTTCTCAACACCTGAAGCGTCCTTGAACGTAATGTTTGTAGTGGGTCCTGCAAGCCAAGTATTGGCTATTTGCCCTCTGATTGTATCTTTTTCTAGGGATACTATATATCCACCCATCCACTTTGTTTGGGCAAATACAGGAATGGTGATAAAGATAGAAAGGAAAAATGAAAAAAAGATATGATGTTTTAGAAACATATTAGAATATTTTAGATAGAGATTAGAATGTTTTTTGCAAAATTACGCTTTTATTTTGCATTTTGCAAAAAATATAGTAAAATTTTTGTATATTCTTTAAAATTCAACAGAAACAGATAATACCCATTCTACAAGTGGTTTGTGGGACACAAACCACAGCTGTTTCGAAAGAGATAAGCCAATATAACATCATTGTAGCTTCCCATAATACACCAAATCTACCAACTCGCCTGCTGTAGTTTTGTAGTCTTTGCGTATGATTCCTTCCTTCTCGAAGCCACATTTTTCTGCCATTTTTTGGGCAGGCAAGTTTGAGGGGTGTGTTCGTAGAAATATTTTTTGAAAACCCATTTCGTTCAGTCCGTAGTCTGTCAGGCAGGCAAGGGCTTTAGTCGCTATGCCCTTGCCTGCATACTGCTCGTCCATATAAAAGCCCGTTTCGGTTTTAGGAATATGCCAATCGATATTTTTCCAATCGAAGAATCCCGCAAAAGCCTGATGTTCGGTATCTATCAACAGGAAAGGAAAATACAGCCTATCAACCGACTTTTGCACGATTTCAGCCACAAAGCGCGTAGCCTCTTCCCTTGTTTGCGTTCTCGAAACAGTGCCTGTAAAAAAGTCTTCCAGCCTTTTGCGGTTGCGCTCCACCATTTGAAAATAGGGTTCGGTATCTTCTACAGTCAGCAGGCGCAACATATACCCCTCAAAATACAACGGTTGTATCATAGTTTTTGAACTTATTCGAAGTAATTTTTTAGAATATCAGTTGCTTCTTCGTTTTTAAGGTCGCGGGCTTTTTCCAAATAAATCTTGGCACTGCCCCATTTTTCTTGGGCAAGTTGCGCAAGTGCAAGTTTATAGAGCGCGTCCCCTTGCGTATAATTGCTTGCCTCCACTGCTTTCAGGAGGCTTTTTTCGCCAAGTTCATAATTGTCTTCATAGCAATAGGTCATACCTTGCATCACATACAAGTCAGGCGATTGTGGGTATTTTGCCAATCCCTCTTCGCAAACACTTCGCATTCTGGTATTGTTTTTTTGCCTATATACCATACCCGCCCACACAACATAATCAGTAACATCTTGGTTTTGCTTCATTTTTTCCTTAATAATGGCTTCTGCTTTCGCATAATTCCTTTGACAAGAATAAATGAAGGCAATGTTATGATAGTTCTGCCCTTTCTCGGGGTTCAGTTTAATGGCTTTTTGGAATGCTTGTATAGATTTTTTGTCATCGCCAAACACCATGCCCACCAAAGCAATCGCTTCGTGAGGTAGGGAAGCTACCTTCAATTTCTTCTGTTTGATGATTTGCTCGAAATATTTTTCCAATTCTTTGAGTTCTTGCCTTTCTGCTTCGCTAAGGAAAAAAAAGTTTTTCAACACAATGCTCTTATCATCTATAGTTTGATTTTCTTTCAAAGACGCACCTATCATAAAACCCTTGTAAAAAACCCACAACACACGTGCATACAGCTTGAAATCTTGCAAATCGGCACGTTGTCCGTATTTTTCTATTGCCTTGAAAAGATACTGCATTTCTTGCAACATCTTAGGGGCGAAGTCTTGCATCTTGACACCTTGCGACTCTGCCTGTGCGAGTTGCATCATAGACAAGAAAATATCCGTCATCATATAATAAAAATGGCGGTCTAAGGGCTTGTCATCCAACTTCAGGGCATAGTCAAAATATTCTTTGGCATTGGCATATTGTTGGGTGAAGAAATACAACTCGCCTGCTTTTTGATATACCTTCGCACTGTCGGGTATCAGTTTTTGGGCTTTGCCATACTCTTGCATAGCTTCCGAAAAACGAAAGGCACTTTGGAGAACCTGTCCTTTTTTGAAGTACAAATCGCCATCATTGGGGTTTTGTGCCAATAATTTCTCTATGATTTGCAGACACTTGTTTCTGTAGAAAGAGGCTTGTGCAGTGTCTTTCGCTACTCCACATAGATCCATATTGGCTTGCAAATCTTCTGGGTTTTTGGTCAAAATGAGCTGAAGTTCTTGCCTACGCTGGGCGTTCTCGGCTTCTTTTTGGGCTGTAGTAGTTACGTTGCCCTTTACCTCCGCTTCGGTAAAATTGAAGGTTACAGATATTTGTCCGCCTACAGACGTGGAGTCGAACCATTTTTTGACCAACGCCTTGTCTATAGGCTTGGTGGGTTGTTGGGCTACAGCAGGCAAGACTGCCCACAAGCAAGCAAGCAAAAACAATGGTAATACTTTCATAAGATAGGCTTTTACTACAAAACGAAGGGTATCAACAAAAAAGTATAGGTATTTAGCTCATGGGCATAAGTTCTATCTTGAACAGTTTGAACTGGCTTTTTTCTTTGCCATAATAAAACTTGTTCAACACATCAAAGATGTCATTGCCACGAAACCACGAAGATTGCATTTTGTTAGGCTCTTTCAGGTTTGTCCAATCTATTTGATAGTTCTCTTGCTGGCGTTTGTATTCGTCAATGTAACGTATCATTTCGCGCAGGAGAGCCACCTTGCTGTTGCCTGTGAGGGAGTGGAAAAGAAACTTGTGGTTGTGTTCGCGGTTGATGGTAATGAGGTCGAGCTTCAGAATAGGCATCTCGCCTTGTTCGTTGAAATTGACCAAATTGTAGTCAAAGTAGATTTGGGTGTCGTCAAGGAGTTGGCGGATTTCCTTCTCCATTTCCATTTCTTTGAGCAGTACCTCTACGGGTTGTTGGATAGCATTTTGTACGTCCATGATTGAAAACTTTTTGCCCAAAGGTAAGGCGTTTTTTCGAAAGTACAAAAAAAACAATATATTTACGCAATGTTTACACAAAAAGTTGTATTCATTTTGTAAAAACAGCTATCTTTGCAACCAACAAATCTTTGTCATAGCACTATGCGCAAAAACCAAATCCCTAACGTTCCCGATTTTTACCAACCCTACATAGCATCAGTAGGCGAGGAACGCCTGATTGAGGTGTTGAACATCAACCAAGAAAATACACAAAAATTGCTCTTTGATGTTACCGAAGACGAAGGCAACTTTCGCTATGCAGAAGGCAAGTGGTCATTGAAAGAAGTCGTAAGCCATCTTATTGATGTTGAACGCATTATGAGCTACCGCGCCCTTTGTATAGCACGCAAAGACACTACCGAACTACCGGGCTTCAATGAGAACGATTATGTGGCAAACTGCCAAGCCGACAAACGCCGTATGGCAGACCTTGCACGTGAGTTTGCGATGGTGCGCCGTGCTACTATAGAGCTGTTCCGTAGTTTTGATGATGAAACTTTGCTCCAAATGGGCAATGCCAACAAACTGCCTATGTCGGTGTTGTTGTTGGGTTTTATAATCGCAGGACACGAAAATCATCATATCGCTGTCATTAAGGAGCGATATTTGAAGGATAAAGAAGTATGAAATCGGTCGTCCTCGCCTACAGTTTTTTCTTTGCTTTTTCGGCAGTTTTTGCTCAAACTGCCGAAGAATCGCTGGAGTTAGGTTTGCAATATGCCAAACATGGCAATTATAAAAAAGCCCTCAAAGCCTACAACAAAGCCATTGACGCTAACCCCGCTATGGCTGAAGCCTATTATCATCGTGGAGAAATACACTATGAACTGCGCGACTACAAGGCTATGATAGCTGACAACAAAGAAGCTATCCGCATCAAACCTGATTATCAAAATGCGTATTTTCATTTGGGAATAGCCTACTACAGATTGGGCGAATATGCTCAAGCTATCGCAGAACTCACTACACTCATCAGCCTAAAGCCACAAGACTCCGAAGCCTATTATTGGCGTGGCATGGTGTATCAAAAAGCTAAACAAGATAAAAAAGCCTGCGAAGATTGGCAAAAAGCCCAAGACTTAGGCAATGGCTTGGCTACGCCTATGCTTCACAAATATTGTGAGGAGGAAAACGCAGTAGAAACGGGAAACTGAAAACAACACAAATTGTTTTTGGATTTTTCGCTTTTTTTTACTTATTTTGCACGCCCAAAAAGGCTTGGCATTATTTTAGAGATTTTTAATTATCGCATCTTCAATACTTAAATCAATACCTTTCTTATGAAAAATTCTTTCTTCCAAATCAGTACCGCATTGCTCCTTACCATGTCCGCTTGTGGCGGTGGTGGCGAAAACAAAGGAGGCTCATCTGACATCAAATCCAAAGTTTCGGAGGAACAGTTGAAGCTCAAAACCGAACACAATAAGCTCGAAGCTGACCACGAAGCTATGGCAAAGGAGTTCAGCAACATGGATACCAAATACCGTAGCAAGGTAGCCAAGCCCGACAGTGTGTACCTCAAATTTGTAGCCGAGCATGACTCGCTCCTAAAACTGCATGATGCCTTGTTGTCAAACCACAACGGACTTCTCGAAAGTTTGGCAAACCAAGAAGGCAAGGACGAAGCAACCCTCAAAACAGAGTTGGACAACGTTATCAAGCAAGATGCTGAAACAGAGGCAAGGCACAAAGAAATGAAAGAGAAACATGATAAATTCGCCAAACAACACGAAGAAATGTTGAAAAAAGTAGGCGAGAAAAAAGATAAATAAGCGTACTGCCCTTGCATGGGCGTATCACCAAAACATATTTGCTTCACAATAAGGCTACAAACCTTGTTTTGTGAAGCAATTTTTCTTGTAGGCTTGGCGTTAAAACAAAAGTTATCGAACTTTGCGCCTTAATTATGAAAACCCAACTGTTTCGTTTGTTCTTGTGCTTCTTTTGCCTTGCCTGCTTGGTAGGCGAGCCTGCCTGTACACATTCCGCACACAAAAAGCCACATGGCAAACTGAAAAAAGGCAAACGAATTCCTTGTCCATTGAAGGACTGCTAACACTATGCGTCAAAGATTATTGAGCGCGGGAGCGAGCGAACTTAGCTACGAAATCCGCGAAATTGTAAAAAAAGCCGAGCTTATTCAACAAGCAGGGCAAGAAATTTTTTGGGAAAATATAGGCGACCCTATCCAAAAAAATCACCAAATGCCCGCTTGGATTAAAGAAATCATAGCCGAAACCGCCTTGCAAAATGACTCGTATGGCTATTGCCCCTCGAAAGGTATTTTGGAAACACGCCAATTCTTGGCAGGGCTTACCAACCGCTTAGGCGGGGCGCAAATCACACCCAACGATATTTGTTTTGTCAATGGCTTAGGTGATGGCATCGCGAAGGTGTATCAATACATCTCGCCTACTTCGCGTGTCATTGGACCCTCGCCTGCCTACTCCACGCACTCCAGCGCGGAAGCCGCACACGCGAGCCACGAACCCATTACCTACCGCTTAGACCCTGACAATCATTGGTATCCTGACCTCGAAGACCTTTATAACAAGGTGAAATACAACCCAAGCATTGTAGGCATTTTGATTATCAATCCTGATAATCCTACAGGTATGGTTTATCCGTATGAAACGCTCAAGCGCATTGTGCAGATAGCCAAAGAGTTCAATTTGTTTTTGTTGAGTGATGAGATTTATCTGAACATTACCTACAATGGCGCAAGGGCGTATTCGTTGGCAGAAGTGATTGATGATGTGGTAGGGATTGCGATGAAGGGCATCTCGAAAGAATTGCCTTGGCCTGGCTCGCGTTGTGGTTGGTTGGAATATTACAACCGCGATAAAGACTCGGAATTTAATGATTTTTGTATGGCACTCGACAATGCCAAAATGATAGAGGTTTGTTCTACCAAACTGCCTCAAATGGCTATTCCGCGCATTATGCAAGACTCACGCTATGCGGGCTATAGGCAAGAAGTGAATGAGAAAATAGGCAAGCGTAGCCAACTCATAGCCGATATGTTAGGCAATTTGCCCCAAATTCGCTTTAACAAAACATACGGTGCGTTTTACAATACCATTATTTTCAAAAAAGACGTATTGAAAGAAGGGCAAAAAATGGCTATCCAAAACCCTGCTATCCGCGAGATGGTGGAGCAATGGACAAGCTCAAAAATGCCTTTGGATAAGCGTTTTGTGTATTATCTGTTGGGTGCGAAGGGCGTGTGTGTAGTGCCTATTTCGTCTTTTTGTTCTGATCTTCATGGCTTTAGGGTAACTTTGTTGGAAGAGAACGAAGAATTGCTTGCTCAAATATTTGGCAACATTAGGGAAGCTATTTTGGAGTATTTGGAG
>RDXI01000419.1 GCA_004292795.1 Bacteroidota bacterium
TTCCTGATATGAGTTATTATGTAGGCAAGACCTACAACGGCAAGGTAGTAGGCTCGACTGACGAGTTGGCGATGCTTTTGTTGGCAGAGGCACACATTGCTCTCGTGCAAGGAACAGCCTTTGGCGCACCTGATTTTATGCGTATTTCTTTCGCCGCTTCAGAAGAAAATATACGCGAAGCGTTGATTCGCTTGCGTGATTTCTTGGTAAAAATGAGTTAATATTAAAATAATTCTTACCTTGCGCCCTTGTAGCACACCCTTTCTAGGGTGTGTTCATAGCAATCGACACCCCGCACCCTAGAAAGGGTGCGCTACAGTCTTTTGTTATAAGCACTTTAAGATTTATTTTGGTATAAAATAAAAACCAACTTGCCTAAAAAATTTACCACAAGGATATGCAGGGGCGATATCTTAAGATGTCACCCCTACGGGGTTCTTGCTTGTAGAACGGCTTTTCTACAAAGATATCGCCCCTCTGGGGCTAAAAAATCCGCTAACAAAAATTTGAACAGGCTCTTAGTGTTTAGTACAGTTTGTATATACATAAGCTCAAAAGTCCGCCCCTCGCTAAACATTTTGCCGTTAAAAATAGCTTTTTTCTCAAAAAGCTATGACAGGAAACCTATAAAAATAGCTTTTTTCTCAAAAAGCTATGCAGGAAACCTATAAAAATAGCTTATTTGTATAAAAACGCTATATTTGCACTTTCATTGATTGTTTCACCTAAAAACCACCAATCCAACCAGTGCGTATCTTTAGTATGTTTGTGATAGCTACCTTGTTTTCTTTAGTAGCTTGCCAAAACACCGACCCGAATAAAAAAGCTGATAAAACTGCCCCTGCGCCCCTGAAAGGCGATGGCAACAAGACTTACAAGTTCGCGTATGTGAACATTGATACTTTGTTAGAAAGGTACACTTTCTACAAAGACATGAAGAAAGACCTCGAAACCAAAGGCAGAATCATAGACTCCGATTTGCGCAATCGTGGCTCAAACTTCCAAAATGATGTGGTTGCCTACAAAAAAGGCGTTGGCTCTATGACCATAGACCAAGCCAAACAAACCGAGCAAGGATTGGCTCGCAGAGAGCAAGAATTGGCGCAATACCAACAAACGGTAGAGGCTAACTTTGCCAAAGAAGAGCAAGAAATGAGCAAAAAACTTAATGAAAATGTAAACGACTACATCAAAAAATACGCTGGACAAAACGGCTATACGTTCATTTTCTCCTATTCGCGTAGCTCTACAGGCGTAGGTATGATGTACGGAGATGCCTCTTTGGACATTACGACTGAAGTAGTAAAAGGCTTAAACGCTGAATACAAGCCAGAGAAAAAATAATTTGGCGGTTGGTTGGTTTGATAGTTTGTTTCGAAGATTGTTTTAGTATAATTTTTAAGTTATTTAGTAGCACCAAACAAACTAACTAACCACCAAACAAACTAACTAACCACCAAACAAACTAACTAACTAACCACCAAACAAACCCATGCGCCTCACCTCCCGCCCTGTTCTTTGCAATTATTACGTAACGTATCGTTGCAATGCTTCTTGTGCCTTCTGTGATATTTGGGAACGACCATCGCCCTATATCACAGTGGAGAGTGTGCGCGAAAATCTGCCTCACCTGAAGCGATTGGGCGTGAAAGTCATTGATTTTACAGGAGGCGAGCCTCTCCTGCACCGCCAAATGCCCGAAATTTTGCAAATCGCCAAAGACATGGGCTTCATCACAACCCTGACGACCAACGCCTTGCTGTATCCGAAACTTGCCGAGAGATTGCGCGGTTTGGTGGATATGTTGCATTTTTCGCTAGATTCTGCTTTTGCT
>RDXI01000122.1 GCA_004292795.1 Bacteroidota bacterium
ACCATATTGTCTTGGGTTATCATGGCATCTGCAATCCCAAAACCTAATGCTGTAACATTGGTACGGTTGGTAGAGATGTCAATGCTGTTGCCCAATGCAGTAATTTGGTTGTGGGTATCGCCATTGATCAAGGTTTCATTTCCAATAGCCAAATTATTACTTCCTGTTAAGTTGCTATACCCTACATTAAATCCTGAGAAATGGTTATTATTTCCTTCTGTATTCACACGCCCTGCCTGATAGCCTGAGAAATAGTTATTATTTCCCGTTGTGTTGGCAATCCCTGCATTGTGGCCTGAGAAATGGTTCTGAATTCCCGTTGTGTTGGAAAGTCCTGCGCTATAGCCTGAGAAATGATTTCGAAATCCCGTTGTGTTGTTATACCCTGCATAATAGCCTGAAAAATAGTTACCAGCTCCCGTTGTGTTGAAAAGTCCTGCCAGCTGTCCAGAAAAATAATTCTTGACTCCCGTTGTATTGCTACGCCCTGCTCCATAGCCCGAGAAATAGTTTTCATATCCCGTTGTGTTGGCACGCCCTGCCTGAAAGCCTGAGAAATGATTATAAATTCCCGTCGTGTTATCAGACCCTGCCAGGAAGCCTGAAAAATAGTTTCCATATCCCGTTGTGTTGCTATGCCCTGCCTGATAACCTGAGAAATGATTATAAATTCCCGTCGTGTTGGCACGACCTGCCTGATAGCCAGAGAAATGATTACCATATCCCGTTGTATTGGCACGCCCTGCCTCAAAACCAATAAAGGTATTTGGAAAGGCTATGACAATCGCATTGGTTAAATCTGTATTCAAGCCTGCATCTTTTCCTATAAAGATATTGTTGGCTGTTCCTTGTCCTACTTCAAAAGTGCCTTTGGCAGTGATGCGTGCTTTTTCGGTGTTGTTGGTGCGGAATACAAAAGGTTCGTTGGTTGTAGAGCCAATGAAGTCGGTGGCTGTACTTGCGTTTCCTGTAAGTCCCCAACTTGTACTTTCGCTACTAATGGCAGTCCAAGCGGATCCGTTGTAGAAATAGAAGCCTGCTGTGCCATCTGTTTGGTAGATAAGCAGACCTGTAGCAGGCAAGGCAATACTATTGCGTTGCACCTGCGTCATGCGTGGAACGAGCATACCTTTCACAGTAGATTTCACATCAAGGATAGCCGAAGAATCGGGGAGTGATCCGTCAGTATTGATGGCTACGCCTGTTTGCGCTTGGGTAAAGCTAAGGCTTAAAAAGTAACAAGATAAGGTAAGCAAAAGTGTTGCTACCAAGGAAACTGTTTTGAGTACACCTGCATTAGGTGTAGCTCGTTTCGTGAAGAGACGCATAATGTTAGTTTTTTGGGTAAATACAATAATAGCAAGTAATCCCTAAAAAACCAAAAAATAGTATTATTATTTTACTAGCTTCTTCTGAAGTGTGCTATATGTTTATAGTTTTATGATACTTTTGGTTCTCTGACTATTTTTGTGGCAAGGCGTTCATGTAGCAGTGTGCGCAGAAGCTACACAAAAAGTGTCAGAGAAGCATTTTTTTTGTATAAAAAACTTAGAGTAAATGTATGGCTATGACAGCTATATGTTTCATTTATTATACTCAATATTATGTTTTGAATGTTCAATACTATGTTTTCAACGTTTAATATTGTGTTTTGAACAAAAAAATGACAATTTCAACCTTTCCTGCAGTGCCTTGCACGTTCAGTAGGCAAAGACGAACTCGCCTTGCCTATCGAAGCGTATGATAAAATTGGGCTACCGAAGGTGCAGAAAAACAAGATTTGCCTTATCTTTGCCTATATGAAAAAACATTACTTTTTGCTGTTGTGGGTGCTTGGCGTGGCGTGTTTGCATCGCTATGCACAATCTTGTGGCGTGGGGCTTACCTACGACAGCCAAAACTATGTGTGGGCTTCGAATACGTGGGCAGGCAAGGGCATTTTGCAAAACCATGATGGCGTGCCTTTCTTGCAACAACCGCCTTTGTTTCCTTTGTTCTTATCTTTGTTCGTACCCTACCAACTTATCATTATTTCTTGGTTCAATACGTTTTGTTTGGGGTTAGTCGTTTGGATTTGGGGCATTTTGGGAGGCAAGTTGTTGGAGTCGCGGGTGTGGTGGGCGTTGTATGTGGGTTTGCTTGGTTTGGCTACGCCTCTTTTTTTGGTGCATCAATTTTTGTGGTCAGAGCCTCTCTTTTTGGTATTGATGAGCGTGCATTTATGGGCATTGTACCAATATCAGCAGGGCAGGCAAGGCGGGTATTTGGTCTTGATGGCAGTGGCGAGTGCCTTGCTTTGCTTGCAACGAAGCATCGGGTTTGTGTTCGTATTTGGCACTATAGCGGGGCTTTTGTTGCAGAAGGACACTCGAAACAAACTTTTCCCTGTCCTTGCCTACAGCGCGGGCGCATTGTTGCCTTTTTTGGGTTGGGTGTTGGTTGTATTGGCGCAAAAAACGCCTACCGAATTTGCCGAAACATACGGGATACAAGATAATTTCGTAGCGGGAATTTTGATGCTTGTCGAGAGCCTCGCGCTTTGGTTCTTGCCTGCCCAAGTGCCGTTGGTAGGCAAGGTTTTCTTTTGCGCCTTGTGTGCGTTTTGGGTAGGCAAGGCTTGCCTACTGCTGAAACAAGGCGTTTTTCTGCGAAGCCTTGCCTGTAGTATCTTGCTTTATTTGTTGGTTTTATGCCTGAAAAAGTCCGATTTTTCGGATACAGAGCGGTTCGTGGCGGTGTTGTATCCGTTGGTGTTATTGCTTCTTTTTCAGCCCCTCCCCTCTCCTACTCCTGCACGTTGGTGGGTGCTTTGCGTGTGTTTGCTGTGCCTCTATCCTGTGGGGCGTTGTTTGAAAAATATTGTTTTTTGGAAAGAGGTACAATGCAAGAAATGAATTATTTTACAATTTTAGAACTAGCGTATTTTTCGGAAGAATAAGAGCCTATTCGAAAATAAGTTTGTTTGGTAGCCCCGTAGGGACGACATCTTAAGATTTCACCCCTACAGGGTTCTTGTTGGTGGAATTACTTTTCTACTACAAAGATATCGCCCCTCTGGGGCTAAAAACCCGCTACCAAGAATTTTGAACAGGCTCTAAAGCACCCTTTTCACAATTTTTCTCAAGAAAACAAATAGACAAGAAAAATCCTAAAAAAACTGTAATTTTGCAGTAAATGGACAAACTTCTTCAACTTGTAGCCCTCTTTTGGCTCTCCTCACACTGCACGCCCTACGATTCGCTGAACGAAAAGAACTACCTCAAACGCGAGTTTCGGGCAGTTTGGGTAGTTACGTTAGACAACAAAGACTTTCCTTCGCGTGCTGGACTCTCGACCAAAAAGCAGAAGGAAGAAATTATACAAATGTTGGATTTTTACCAACAGCGAGGTATCAATGCCATTATTTTCCAAGTGCGTCCCGCGTCTGATGCCTTCTACAGCAGTTCCTACGAGCCTTGGTCGGAGTGGGTTACAGGCAAGCAAGGCAACGCGCCACAACCTTTTTACGACCCGCTTGCTTTTATGATAGAAGAATGTCATAAGCGCAACATGGAGCTACACGCTTGGTTCAATCCTTATCGCGCTGTTTATACTCGCAACAGTGACGTATGCGAAAGGCACATTACCAACCTCAAACCGCATTGGGTAGTGCATTATGGCGGTGGGCAACACTTAGACCCCGGCTTGCCTGATGTGCGTTTTTATATCCAAAGCATTGTGCTTGATGTCGTAAAACGCTACGATATTGATGGCGTGCATTTTGACGATTATTTCTATCCCTACAAGGTAGGCAAGGACGACTTCCCCGATGACCAAACTTTTGCCTTGCACAAAGGCAATTTTACCAATAAACAAGACTGGCGCAGGGAAAACATCAATCTTTTTGTCAAGGGCGTAAGCGAAGGAATCGCCAAATTGAAGCCCCACGTGAAGTTTGGCATTAGTCCGTTGGGCGTTTGGCGCAACCTGAAAGACGACAAACGTGGCTCGGCTACCAACGTAGGACAGCCGAGTTATGACTACTTAGGGGCTGATGTCTTGAAATGGCTTGAAAAGGGTTGGGTGGATTATATCGCGCCTCAAATGTATTGGAGCATAGGTCACGAAAGAGCAGATTACAAGGTTTTGGTGGAATGGTGGGCGAAAAACAACTACAAACGCCACATTTACGCGGGCTTGGCTTCTTACAAGGCAGTGATGAAGGAAAGCGACTCGCGTTGGCAAAACCGCGCTGAATTGATGAATCAAATGCGTCTCAATCGGCAATACAACCTCGAAGGGGCTATCTTTTTTCGCTCCAAACCGCTTATGCGAAGCTGGGTAAGCGACTCTTTGCATCGAACTTTTTTTCGCTATCCTGCCTTGATGCCTACAATGCCTTGGAAGGACAGTATCGCGCCCTTGCCTCCCGATAAGGCAAAATTGGTGCGCTCTCGTAGGCGAGTTCGCCTTACGTGGACAACGCCCTTGCCTGCCCTTGATGGACAAACGCCTGTGCTGTATGCAGTCTATAGAGCCAAAGCAGGCGAGTCGATAGACTTGAACAAACCTAAGTATTTGGTAAGTTTGCAACGCACTACAGAATGGACAGAAAAAATAGGCGAGAAAGAACAAGTGCAATATTTTATCACTGCCCTTGACAGACTGCACAATGAAAGTATCCCTGTGGAATTGAAAAGCAGTTCGGCAGAGGATTTTTAACATATCTGTAGCGTAGGCTTCAGCCTGTGCATATTGTATAACCGCAGGCTAAAGCCTACGCTACAGAGATAAGCAACGCGTTTTATTTTTGAAAAGTAGGCAAGATGCGTACTTTTGGCGCAATTTTCGCCTTTTTCATACACAGAACCCTTGAAGGGTGGAGCGTGTTATGAGATTATTATATGTACTTTGTTTGTGGTTATGTCCGTTTGTGCTTTGGGCGCAAAAGGGTAAGGTTGATGCGTTGAACCAACTTTCGGAAAAATACCAAAACACCGAACCCAAGCAGGCAAGGAAGTACGCGCAGGAGGCGATGGAATTGGCACAAGACCTTGCCTACCGACAAGGCGAAGCCCTTGCCTACAAAAATATTGGTGTGGTGTATCACTTGCAAGGCAATAACGCACAGGCTATCGAGTTCTTTTTGAAGGCACTGAAATTATACGAAAAAGAGCATAACGAAGTAGGCATAGCACACACCTTGCACGACATAGGCGTGGTATATCAAGGTTTGCAAAAATATGCAGAAGCCCAACAATACTATGACCGCGTATTAGCCATTGACCACAAACTGCAAGACAAAAAAGGGGAGGCAAGCACCCTGAACAACATAGCCGACTTGTACTATCAACAAGAACAGACCGAAAAAGCCCTTGCCTACTACGAACAATCTTTGCAAATTCGACAAAACATTGCGGATAGCGTGGGCGTTGCCATTTCGTTGAAAAATATCGGTTTGGTGAAGCATACGCAAAACCAATTCAAAACCGCCCTTGCCTACTATTTCAAATCGCTCAAGATAGATGAAACCCTGCAAAACGTTGCTAATCAATCGGCTACGATGGTCAATGTGGCGGAGGCTTACCTGAAATTGCAACAGATAGACTCTTCGGAAATATACGCCTTGCGAAGCCTGAAATTGGCAGAAAGCATAACCCTGAAGCGCGAAATGATATACGCGAGTGGCATTTTAGCGGATATTTACGACCTGAAGAAAAATTTTGAAAAAGCCTTAGAATACAAAAACCTACAAGCCATGCTCAAAGAGGAGGTTTTCAATGAAGAAAACACGCACCGAATCAGCGAACTTCAAAACTCTTATGAACTCGACAAAGCACAAGCGCAAAATGAACTCCTGAAAAAAAGCAGGCAATTCGACAGACTCTTGTTGGGCAGTGGCGCGGTGGGCAGTTTGTTGTTGTTGGCGTTGTTGTTGGTCTTGTATCGGAGCAATCAGCGCAAACAAAAGGCAAATGCGCTATTGAAAGAACAAAACGAAGCGATTTTGTTGAAAAATGCAGAAATCAACCAACAAAAAGAAGAAATAGAAGCACAACGTGATGCTATAGAGGCGCAACTCATAGAACTTGCACGACAACGCGACACGATAGAAGACCAAAAAAACGAAATTTCGGAAAAGAGCGAACACATCGAGAGCAGTATCCGCTACGCGCTTCGTATTCAGCAAGCTATGCTCCCTTACGAGCAGTTGATAGACGAGTCTTTGCCGTATAATTTCATTTTTTATCTTCCGCGAGATGTGGTAAGCGGTGATTTTTATTGGTTTGGCAAAATTGACGCAACGCCTATTTATGAGGAGCGCGAAACTTTTGATGGCATACAGCGTACTTTGATGGGTTTTCAGAACGAACTCATTGTGATAGCCGCCATTGATTGCACAGGGCATGGCGTGCCGGGCGCGTTTATGAGTATGATAGGCAATGCACAACTGAACCAAATCGTGAAAGATGGAGGCGTCACAAAGGCAGACAGTATTTTGAACCAACTGCACAAAGGCATACGCGCCTCGCTCAAACAACACGAAACCCAAAACCGCGATGGAATGGATTTAGCCCTATGTGTCATAGACCAAGAAGCCAAAACAGTGGAATATGCAGGGGCGAAAAACCAGCTTATTTATATCCAAAATGGCACTTTAGGCGAGCTGAAGGCAAGCAATCGCTCTGTAGGTGGGCATCAAGACGAGGACGAAAAAGAACGCGTGTATGAGGCTACTTTGTTGAGTTATGCCACAAGTCCGCTCAAGATTTATCTGTATTCTGACGGCTATCAAGACCAATTCGGCGGGGCGGAAGGCAAGAAATTTATGCGCAAAAACCTTAAACGTTTGCTTATGGATATTCACGAAGAGCCTATGGCTTTTCAGAAGGATATTTTAGAAAAAACGTTCCTCGATTGGAAAGGCAATTATTTTCAGGTTGATGATGTGTTGGTAATGGGCATTAAGTTGGAGTAATACCAAAATAAATTTTAAAGTGCATAAAAAATATACTCAATGCTCAATAGGATAGGGTTTGAAACCCTATCCTACAGAGCGAAAAATGCAATATCCGTAGTGTAGGGGTTGCAACCCCTACGCTATGAAAAGCATGTTTTTTGCGCAATTTAATCGTTATTTTAGTATTATTTTGCCTTTAGTTCTTGCCAAGCCCTGCCATCTATGAGCGTATAGCCGTAGGCATTTTCGGCTATGTTTTTGTAAAAAAACTTGCCTGCTTCTTTTTTGATAGCCAACCAACCGCGCACTGTAGGCAAGGAATAGGGCAGTATGTTATTTAACTCTTCGCCATACACAAAGCGCACTTCGAGCAAAACCCCTCCTTCCTGCAAATTTTCCAGCACGCGCTTGAAAAGCGAAGCCATCAATTTGTTGTCCTTGATAGGCGAGTACATATAAATAAAGTCTGCTTTCTGAAAAAAACTCGCCTCCACTGTAAGCGCGTCCCCTTGCCTGATGTCTATTTCAGGGGCAAACTGTTTGAGCAATCTTTTGCTTGTTTGTACCGATTGAGGGCTATATTCTAAACCATACGCTTTTTGGAAACCCAAACACAACGCGCCAAATAATTTCTCGCCATTGCCCGAGCCAATGTCCATGAAGGTCGTTTGCCCTTCGCGGTTGATAGTAACAGTTTCTACGAATTTGCTCAAATTGTAGCGGTGTGCCGCCCAATACGCAGGCGTAGCCGATTTTTCTTCATATTCATTGTCCGAAAAAACCGCGCCTATCATTTTGGCACGCATTGCCATGTCGTCATTTTCTCGGCAAAAAGCCACGACTTCGCGCTCTGTGAGGTCTATTTTTCGAATAGCAGATTTTAGCTTTGCCATATTGCCAAAAGTCTTTGCCTGCTCAAGAAACTCCTTTTTGCGCTGTTCGGTTGTTTTTTCTGTTGTTTCGTGTTGTGTTGGCTGTACGCAACCTGCGAGCAGGCAAGTTGCCCAAAGTGTTGTGAACCAAATCGTTTTCATACAAGGTACTCCATTATTCCAATAATTTGCTATAATAAAATCGTTTGTAGCGGGCTATCGGTTCTTCGTGTATGGCTTCGAGTTGATACGCATTTTTTTCATAAAAAACGGGGGCTTGCGTATCGAAGGTGTCCACCAATACCTTGCTACAGCCCTTCGCTTGAGCTGTTTGCTCGAAGTGGCGCAGTAGGCGAGTTCCTAAGTTCTTTCTTTGGTGCGCTTCGTCTATCCAAAGATGCTCGATGTAGGCAGTATCTGCTTCAGTCTTGCCTACAATGCCTCCTTGCACTGCCATTTGCGCATCTTTCAGCACAAGATTGATGCCCACAAACAAATCGCTATCAATAGCTGTGATAGTATATTTCATATATACAAAAATAAGGCTTTTCAGTAGAAAAAATACACCTTTTTCTACAAAAAACTATAAGTTATAGCAAGTCAATAGCTTTTTTTTATAAAAAAGCTATATTTGTCGCATGGAAAATCATACGATGCACTATGTGCAGGATTATATGGGTGACAATGTGTGCTTTGGTTGTGGAGCGCACAATCCCGAAGGTTTGCAAATCAAGAGCTATTGGGAAGGCGAGGTGTGCCTTTGCGATTGGACTTCAGAGGAAAAATACAATGGTTGGCGCAATCTATTGAATGGGGGAATCTTAGCTACTTTGGTCGATTGTCATTGTATGGCAGTCGCTACTTCATACGCCTACAGGCAAGAAAATAATCGCGCTTGGGACACTGAACCCACCTATCGCTATGCTACAGGCACGCTCACCATCAAATACCTGAAACCAACGCCCAATACCGAACCCTTGCAACTACGCGCCACCGTGCAAGAAGCCAAAGGCAAGAAAACAACCGTTTGGTGTGAGGTTTGGTGCCATGGCATCATGACAGCAGAGGCTACTGTGATAGCCATTCGAGTCTATGACAGTAGCCAAACTGGGGACGATAATCCTTTCAAGGGGTAACGATAACCGCTATTCGTCCTCTTTTTTGCCAAAATGAGCGTCCATTTCCTCGCCTTCTATGTGCAGGATAAGGTGCTTCAAGGCAAAATAAAAATCCTCGTGTTTTTTGAGTAGGTAGCCATCAAGCGTAGAAACATTCCAAAAGCCCATTGCTTCCCAAAGTTCGTATTGGGCTACTCCATTGTGATTGATGAAGTATATTTTGTCTTGATGACCTTTGGGCGTGATGTTATGGTGGTGGAGGGCGGCAAATTCAAACATTTGCGTCGCAAGGTCTAAGTGTTCTTGCTCGTGATTCATGGGTTGAGTTGGATTAGTATAAAATTTGCCTCAATTTAGCGTGAAAAAATGAAACGAGCAAATTTTATGTTGGGTTTTATTCCACATGGTTTTTGCAAAGGATTGATTATCAGGGCTTTTCTGTATAAATGCCTGTGATTTCAAAAGAAAATTCGTTTTCTAAGGTGGGACCGCAACTATGACTCATCACCATTTTTTCGGACAAAGGAGGCATTTCTACCACAATTTGCTTGCCTCTGCCTCCCACATAGCTTGTTTCTACGTGGCACACTACAAAAAAGGTAAGGGTGGGGTGTAAATTTTTCAAAAACCCGTCATATTCAATATCAATCCCGCCATCTCGCAATTCTGCTATGATGTATTCGCTGTAATCGTGCATGGTGTTGTATGGTTGTATGGTTGTATGGTTGGTTGTTGTATGGTTTGGGCAAGCCTCGCCCCTACAATTAACTTGCCTACAAAAGTTTACCACAAGAACACAAAGACACAAGAGAAAAAGTAAATGTACCCTATAACCTTGTGTTCTTGTGGTTAATAAGCATTTTTAATCTTATACTAATAAAATAACTCTTAACTTGCGTAAAAAAACACCACAGAGGTACGGAGAACCACAGAATTACACAAAGAACTCTGTGTTTCTTAGTGCTTCTCCGTATCTCCGTGTTAAGTTTTTGACGCATTTTAAATTTTATTTTGGTGTTATTTGATTTTCACGCCCATGTTGTAAAACATGAACGCCCATATATCGGCATATTCTTCGATGCTTTTCGAGATAGACTTGCCTGCCCCATGTCCTGCTTTGGTTTCTATGCGAATAAGCACAGGATTTTTGCCCTTATGACAGGCTTGTAGGCGAGCCGCGAACTTGAACGAATGGGCAGGAACAACGCGGTCATCATGGTCGGCAGTCGTAACCATCGTGGCGGGATAGCTTGTGCCTTCTTTCAGGTTGTGCAAAGGCGAGTAGGCAAGCAAGTTTTGAAACTCGGCTTTGTCCCTTTCGCTTGAACCATACTCCACCACCCAACCCCAGCCAATCGTAAACTTGTGGT
>RDXI01000123.1 GCA_004292795.1 Bacteroidota bacterium
CCCAAGAACTCCCTACTGCAACTTCGAGTGCGTTGTAGTGTTTGCGCTCCTCCTCGCTGATAGCATTACTTACAACAGCGTTATTTTGTCTGAAATTTTTGTAATACTTGTAGGCTTGAGCGCGTTCTTGTTGAGAAGTATTTTTTTGTTCTTTCCCCATAAAATAAGCGTACATTTGCTCGAACATAGACTGTTCTTGCTCATTGGCGGGCTTTTGGGCTGATTTTTGCCAAAAGTCATTAAACTCCGCTTTGACAAATTGAAGGAAGCGTTCTGTTAGCATAAAATAAAAGAAGCGGTTTTTCGTATATACTGTAATGTAAACAAAAACAACCTCTATAAAATTTCTATCTTTGTTAAATTCTTCTCAACCATAACACAATGAAATTCAACTCGCAAGTGCTACGCAAAGCCTTTCACGCTTTTTGCTTTCTCCTACCGCTTCATACTGCCCTCGCACAACCTTCTTATATCAAAGAAGACCGCGATGGCGATGGCGTGCCTGATGTGCGCGACAAATGCCCCGACACAGACAAAAACCTCAATGGACAAGAGTTCAAAGTAGAACTTGACGGCAAAACCTATTTTGTGAAAATTGCCAACGTCAAGAAAAACTTTGAGGAATCAAGGCGTAAATATCTCATGGATAACAGTCGCCTCGAAAAAGAAAAAAAAGTGCTTCTCGATAAAGCAGGTGGCAAAACGCACATGGACAAACTCACCGAAGAGGAACGCCAAAGAATTGCTGACATCGATACCATAGAAACCAAAAATAGATTAAAACTAAGCAATTTGCACTACATAGCCACCGTACAGCATAACGGAAAAGCCACCCCTGTAGAGATTGAAATAGGTGTTGATGACTTCGGGTGCTTGCCTGACCGCGATGGCGATAGTGTGCCTGATATTGTGGATAAATGCCCCGATGACCCTGGCAAGCCTTATTACAACGGTTGCAATGACCGCGATGGCGATGGCGTGTTTGACCACGAAGACGCTTGCCCCGATGAGCCAGGGCTAAAAGAACTCAAAGGTTGCCCCGACAAAGGCACAGGCGACAAAGACAAAGATGGAACGATTGACAAAGACGACCTTTGCCCTACCGTACCCGGTCCCAAATCAAACAAAGGTTGCCCTGAATTGGTAACAGAAGAACAAAAACGCATTATCGAAATGGCAAGTCGTGTGTTGTTTGAGTTTGGCTCGGCAGAGCTTCGTTTTGAGTCGTTGGCTATTCTTGACCAATTAGCACAAGTAATCAATGACGTTACGCGCAAACATGGCAAAATCAAGGTGCGCTTAGAAGGACATACTGATGACGTAGGCTCGAATGAAAACAACCTCGAACTCTCTCGCAACCGCGCCAAGTCTGTACGCGAATATTTGATAACCAAAGGCATAGACCCCTTTTCGTTGTCTTCTACAGGCTATGGTGAAGAAAAGCCTATCACTGAAAACGCCACACCCGAAGGCAGACAGAAAAACCGCAGGGTAGAAATAGCCATTACCAACCAATAACGGTTGTTGTCCAAGTGCTACACCAAAAAACACGCTTGTTTTTTGGTTAGGTGTTACACAAAAAAACAAAAAACGCACTTGTTTTGGTGCAAATTTCCTAATGATTGTCTATTTTTGCGTTTTCAAAACCCAATATCTTCTACAAAATGCGTAAAATCCTTTTTGCTTTCAGCCTTATCGCCCTCCTTACTGCTTGTGGCGGTGGCAGTGCCAACGACCAAGCTCTCAATGCTAAACTTGAAAAAGAGCATCAGGAGTATGTCAAAGAACACGAAATGTGGACGAAAGAACACGACCTCCGTGAACAACAGTACAAGAAATGGGGCGAAGAATATGATGCCCTCAAGGTAAAGAAAGACACAACCGAAGTCTTCAACCCGCATGAGGAGCTACAAAAGCAACATACACAATATCTGAAAGACCACAAGAAAAACTTGCTTGAGTATGATGATAAGTTCTTGAAAGTGCATACTGACCTCATCAAGTCGCACAAAGATGGCAAGATAGACGACAAGGCTTTCCAAGCCAAGCACGACACCCTCGCAGTGCGCCACAAGCAACTGTTGGACTTGCACGAGCAGATGAACAAGCATCACAAAATCTTTGAAGACCAACAAAAGATTGAAATGGATAGGGCTAAAAAAGGCGAAAAAGACAAGAAATAAGCTCTTTTTTTCAACAAGGTAGGCAAGTCGACCTCGACTTGCCTACTTTTTTTAACGGACTTCTATACTCGCTAACCCAAAGTAACGCGCTACCGCCTTGTTGTAGGGTTCTTGTGCATCGCCAAAGTCTTCGACTATCAAAAACTTGCTACGCAAAGCGGGTGGCGTTTTAGGCAAGACTACATTTTGCTTGCCTTGTTTTGATGCCTTCGCCAATGTTTCAAAACGTTCTTGATTGAAAGCATCGAACTTGGGTACTACCAAAAAAATTTCATAATACGCATTGTTGATATTGTAATTGGCAGGAATGATAGACAAGGCAAGTATGGCAATTTGTATATAAGTCAAAATCTGTTGTTGAAATGGTATTTTGAAATGATTATCTTCCCAAAAACCCAAACGGCACAGGTAACAAACCCATATCTGCATATTGACCAAAAAACCTATTACAAACAGTATCCACAAAAAAGCCATTACGCGGCTAATGCCATAATGATTGGCGCGTAAAATAAATATATGAAATACAGAAAAAACAAAAAACAATGCCAAGCTAAATAAAAAAGGGTGTAATAATCGTTTTTTACTCCACGCATATTGTTTATCTAAGGCTATCATACAAGGGAAAATAGTTAGCACAAATAGCCATAAAAAAGCATTGCTCAACCAATTTCCAAGATTGCCCAAAGCAAGGTACATAGCTAACAAAGTTATTTTCCATAAAGGTTTGTAAGCATAGCGAATATGTGTGTCATCATACAACATTTTATCTAAAGTAGATAGGCGAGCAAAATTGCCAGGGGCTAAAAATAAAAATAAACTACACAACACACTTACGCCCAAAATAAGCGTCAGTAGTTTGGTTTGAGCAGATTTTGACCAAACGCTGTGCAACCAAAACCAGCCAAACAAGAAGCAATGAAAGACATTGAGTAGTTCGTTTGCGCCCATACTCAATACCAAAAAAACGTACATCAAAATATAATCTATGCGTTTGGCTGTTTGATTTTTGGTGCATTTCACAAAGAAAGCCAAAAAGAACACATAAAAAACAGTAGGGATTAAGTACGCTGTAGCACCCACAAACCAATACACATATTCTTCTATTCCGCCTATACTATTTAGGAAAATGATGTAAAAAACAAGCGTCATACAAAAAACAGAAGTCTGCTTGCTTGCTTCCTTGCCTACTTGGACAAACAAAAAATAAAAACTACTAAACAATAATAGCAAATAAAAAACAGAGAAAAAACGCAGAAAAAAAACAAAATAAGGAAATTCAAAACGCATAGGATTGAATACATACATCAAAGGAATGAGGCTATACCTGCCAGATGTATTGAAGTAGTAATACACAAAAAAATCATATAGGTTTTTACTTTCATGAAGCGCGTAATTAAATTCATCTCGACTGCTTGGTTGTGCGTACAACGCCAAAACGAAAAAAGGAAGAACGGCTACAATCGCTAAGAAGAAAAGAAAGAAACGAGCTATTTTGGAGGTTTGCATAAAAAAAGTAAAACAACTTAGAGCCTGTTCAAAAATAACTTTGCTTGGTAGCCCCGTAGGGGCGATATCTTTGTAGCAATGACATTGTTAAGGTTATCAAAGCCCCGTAGGGGCGACATCTTAAGATTTCACCCCTACGGGGTTCTTGCTTGTGGAACAGCTTTTCTACAAAGATATCGCCCCGCTGGGGCTGAAAATGTGTTACCAAAAAATTTGAACAAGCTCTTAGGAAATTTCCCAACGGATATGTCCATTGTCGGCAAAGAGGCGCACCACACGATACGCGTCAGAATAGGCTTCGAAGCAGGCTTCTTCCAAATACTCTACTACATAGCTTTTCAATCCCCTCGCGCCTGTTTCACGTGCCATAGCTTTCTCGACAATGAGCTGATATACAGCCTCTTCCACAATCAAATTGATGCCATCTAAGGCGAGTTCGTGCTTGTATTTGGCAAGTGTGCTTGTGTCCAAAATGCGCCTCAAGTCTTCAGCATCTAAGGGCTGAAAAGGAATGATACGCGCAAAACGCCCCATCAATTCGGGCATAATGCCATACGCTTCGAAGTTTACAGCTTTTTCTACTTCTTCAGTCGAAAGCCCTACGGCTATGCCTGTAGGCGAGTTGCTGGCTTCTTTGCCGAAGCCTATCCTTGCCTCCCGCGATTTTAGCACCTCACGAAAGCCCGAAAACGCACCACAAGCAATAAAACTGATGTTTTCGGTATGCAAGCCTGCCACACCCGCATAACTCGAGTGCGTAATTTCGCGTGGCACATCAACCCATGTGCTTTCGAGCATTTTCAACAATTCGCGCTGTACGCCTATGCCTGTAACGTCTTTGGTTGTGCCTGCCCCCGAAAAAACCGCGCTGTTCTTGCCTGAAGCTATTTTGTCAAACTCATCTATACAAACAATGCCTACGGAGGCAAGTTCGGTGTCGTAGTCTGCCATGTGTAGCAAGCGCGTAAGAATGGTATTCACATCTTGCCCCACATAGCCCGTTTCCGAAAAGTTGGTAATATCGACTACTACGGCGGGGATAGTCAATATTTTTTGAAAAAGAAGCTCTATCAAGAACGTTTTGCCCGAACCTGTAGGTCCCACGAGCAAATAATTTTCCTTCGAAGGCAAGACTTCACGCGGGATATGATGCACGTATAACTTGCGCAATCGGTTCATGTGGCGGTATGCCATCAAACAAATAGCGCGTTTGGCGCGGTCTTGCCCTATGTAGCCGAGCTTGGCTACTTCGTTGAAAAGCGTTTGGGGCGTATGTTCAAATTGGGCAATCAGGTCGAGCAACATCATAGGCTATACAAAAATATTAGGCGTGTTCTTCGCGTAGGAATTGGACAAAGTTTTCAGTAGTGCGATACAAAATATCGTACACACGCTCAAAGTCTTGTTGCGAGCCATAATAGGGGTCTGGCACTTCGAGCTGTTCTTTCACAGAGTCGAAGCTACGCATGAGCATAATTTTCGGCTCGGAAGCATTGCTTACGCGAGATTTGAGTGTAAGAATATTTTGATAATTCGTTTTATCCATCGCTATGATGTAATCAAATTTCTCAAAATCTTCTTTTTGGATTTGGCGGGCGCGATGCCCCAAAACGATATGATTCATTTGCGCTATAGCAATAGCGCGGTCATCAGGCAACTCGCCTATGTGGTAAGTAGAAGTCCCTGCGGAGTCAGCCAAGAAACGGTCTGTTTCATGTTGGGTAAGGTGTTCGAATATCCCCTGCGCAAGCGGAGAACGGCAAATATTGCCCAAACAAACAAAAAGCACTTTTATCATAATAGTTGCACCTTTAAGCGTTTTACAAAGATACACCATAGCCGTACATTTTCCAAAAATCTCTATCTTTGCCATGTAAGATTTATTTTGTTTTTGATTGTTAGATGTTTGTTAGTAGATGTTAGATGTTTGTTAGTAGATGTTTGTTAGTAGATGTTAGTTAGTAGATGTTAGTTAGTAGATGTTAGTTAGTAGATGTTAGTTAGTAGATGTTAGTTAGTAGATGTTAGATGTTAGCTTCTTTACCCCTTCCACCCCTCCACCCCTCCACCCTTCCACCCCTCTCCCCTTCCACCCCTCAACCCTTCCACCTTTCCACCTTTCCACCCCTCAACCCTTCCACCCCATGCACCTCCTCACACCCGAAGCTACAGAAATGCGCGAAAAAATCACAGCCATGCTTGAGAGTGGCGATGAACCCCAAACCTTGCTCGCTTTACAACTGCTGAAAGGAGGCGGTGTCCACGCTTCGCACCTTACGCATGTATTGGCGTTGAGTCGTTGGAACAATCTACACTGGGAGGATAAAACCACTATTCGTATGCAAGCCAAGTTGCTTTTTAACAAATACGCTCCGCAAGATATGATAGCCAAACAAAAACAGCACAAACTCCTTACGCAACGCGAATTGGACAAAAGGATAAATGATGTGGAGCGCGGTTTTATGGCTTATATAGAAGAATACGCCCAACAAACAGGCGTGGAGGCAAGCATTTTAGCCGTTATGGGTTTGCTTACACTCAAGCGCGGTGCTATGTATTTGCTCCACACACAAGCACGCCCCGCAGGGTGGGTATTGCGCAATATGCTCAAAAATGATATGCAAACTAACCTTGTTTTTCGCTCTTTTCAGCTCAAACAACTGCCTACAGAAATAGGAGATTTTCCGCAAGTCAGGCACTTAGACTTTATGGGCAATCCTTTGGAAGATGTGCCTAATAGTCTTCAGAACCTTACACAAGTTAATTCGCTTGCTTTTGATTATGACAAAATAAGCCCGCTTGTGTTGGAGAAACTAATGCGCTTCTTTCCTGTGGTAATGAGCAATATTTTTTTCTCACATGGCACTACTGCCAAACGCAAAGCAGGCGCGAGCATTTACCCCAAACCCAATCCGCACCCTGCTTACTTGGAGGCTATCCCACACTTCGAGAAAGGCGTAGTATGTCGTCCCAATTATGCGGAACTTTGGCACAATATAGGCGCGTGTTGGGTGTTTTATGGCGAACCAACAAAAGCCTTGCCTGCTCTACACAATGCCCGTGACTTATATGCACAAAGATTGCGAGATAAACACACGAATACAGGACACAATATATTTTGGCTGTCCTGCGTACACGCCTTGTTAGGCGAAAAAGAACAAGGGCTTGCCTATTTAACGGAGTTGGCAAAAACAAAAGAGTGGTACTATTTGTCACTTGCCTTGAAAGAAGAAGATTGGGCTATGTACCACAAGGATCAAGACTTTTTAGCTATTTGCAACAGTTTGTAAATTTCTTTTTATTCCTATTGACGTATGTTTTTTAACAGAATAGAAGCGCGTTTTGCCAAAATTGCTCTGCGTGATATTGCAGGCGAGCATACCTACCAAATGCTGTGGGCGAAGGCACACAATATCGCTTCTTACCTACAAGAAGCGCGTGCAAACAAGCCTTTGCAAGGCGAGAGAGTCGCGTTTCAAGCCTTGCCTACTGCCGATTATGTGGCTATGTTGTGGGGAACGTGGCTCGCGGGAGGAGTGGCTGTGCCTGTGAGTTTGAGTTATCCTGCACCCGAAGTAGTATATCTTTTGAACAATGCGCAGGCGAGTTATTGGCTTGTGTCGGAGGCGTATTTGCCCCTTGTGCAGGCTCTCGAAGGGCAACATGAGGCAGAGGTTATAGATATACAAATTTTCGCAGATTACGCGCCAACGTCCTTGCCTATTTCCTTGCCTACCCCAGACTTGCCTGCCCTGATGATATACACGAGTGGCACTACAGGCAAGCCTAAAGGCGCGGTACTGACGCATGAAAATTTGCAATCACAAGTCAAAACCTTAGTCGAAGCGTGGGAATGGGCGATTGATGACCACATTTTGCACGTATTGCCCTTGCATCATATTCACGGAGTAGTGAATGTGTTGCTTTGTGGGCTTGCGGTGGGTGCTACTATAGACTTTTTGCCCAAATTTGAGGCAAAAGAAGTGTGGAAACGCTTTGTGGAGCGCGATTATACGCTGTTTATGGCTGTACCTACCATTTACAACCGCTTGATTGAGGCGTGGGAGCATAGCACAGAGGTAGAACGCATAAATTATAGCCACGCAGTAGGCAAGATGCGTCTTATGGTGTCGGGTTCTGCCGCCTTGCCTACCAAAACATTGGACATTTGGCGCAAAATAAGCCGACATTTTTTGCTCGAAAGGTATGGTATGACAGAAATAGGTATGGCTATTTCGAATCCATTGCGTGGAGTGCGCAAAGCGGGTTCGGTGGGTTTGCCCCTTGCGGGTGTGCAGGTAAGGTTGGTAGGCGAGGCAGGCGAGCTTATCGACTTGCCTGAAATAGCAGGCGAGGTGCAGGTAAGAAGCAAAAACATTTTCAAAGCTTATTGGGGCAAACCCGAAGCCACTGCGGAAAGTTTTACGGCTGATGGTTGGTTCAAAACGGGAGATGTGGCGAGGCGCGACTCGGAAGGCTATTATTATCTTTTAGGGCGCAACTCTACCGACATTCTCAAAACGGGAGGCTACAAAGTGTCTGCTCTTGAAGTGGAAGAGGTGTTTTTGCAACACGAACAAGTGGCTGAATGTGCTGTAGTGGGCGTGCCTGATGAAACTTGGGGCGATAAAGTAGTGGCAGTAGTGGTGTGGAAAGACACAATACACGCTCCCACTGCAGGCGAGTTGCGCGAATGGGCGAAACAATTTCTCGCGCCTTACAAAGTGCCTATGGAAATCAAAACAGCCCTTGCTTTGCCCCGCAATGCTATGGGAAAAGTAGTGAAGAAGGAAGTTGTGCAACAAATCTTATAAAAAATAATTTATACTAATACCAAAATAGAGTTTAAAGTGCATAAAAAATATAGCCAATGCTTAATAAAATAGGGTTTCAAACCCTATCCTACGGAACGAAACTTAATAAGATAGGGTTTGAAACCCTATTCTACAAAGCAAAAGTAGTTAATATATATATTTAATCTTATACTAAAATAACGATTAAATTGTATAATAAATATGCCTTCCATAGCATAGTGGTTTAACCTTTATACTATGGAAACTACATTATAGCTTAGTAGGATAGGGTTTCAAACCCTATCCTATTGAGTAGTAGCTAAATTTTATATGCAATTTAAAATCTATGTTAGTATTATTTTAGTATTGTATGTGCATAAAAACAGTTCGTTAAAGTTACGGACTCAACGAACTATGGGAATATATAAAAATACTTGTTTTGTTACTTGCCTACCTGTATATATAACGTGGGTTTGTAATTAGATTTAAACATACAATATTGTAAATTGATAGATTAAATAGGTTTGCTACAATAGGGCTATATTTTCATAGCCCTTTACATTAGTAAGATGTCGCCCCGCTGGGGCTTTGAGAATCTTACAACATAGTGCTACAAAGATTTCGCCCCGCTGGGGCTTGTAGGTAGCCTTTTTATTTTCAAATTTACATTATATACGCACCCAACCACTCATTCGCTCAATCACTCTTTAATATTTTTCTTTGTGGAATCCCCAACCGCGTAGCTCCCCTTCGAAGGTTTTAGGGTAATTGGCTTTGATGACTGCGTGCAAGGCTGTAATAACTTCTTCTACTTGCCTACGCAAATCGTTCTTATTGCCTACGCTGATAGATACCACGCTATCCGTTTTTTGCGCACTTTGAAAGGCATTTGTGTAGTCGTCTAAAATGGTTTCGAAAAAGGTATTTTCAAAACCCGCTATTTGTAGGTTGTGATTTCTTACGGCTTTTGCCAAAAGCGACAAGGCATTGATGCGCAAATTGCGGTCTGTGGGGATAGAAAACTTGCTATTTTGTTTTATAATCCCGAACTCCGAGTAGTACGCCTTGCCTTTTTCTCTGCCAAACTTAGCCATAATGCCAATTTTTACCTCTTCTACGGCTTTGTTGATTTGTTTGTCTAAGTCGCGTAAAGTCTGGGTTTGTGAACCTCTGTTGCTTCCTACTTCTACGCGCTCTTGTAAGAAGTTGCGGTACTCTATTACGAGTTTTTTGAACTCTTCGGTGTTTGTCCAAAGGAGCGTTATTTGAGGCGTGTTGCTCCATTTGTTCAGTACGTTCTCTGCTAAGGTCAGCACGTCAAATTGTGCGCGTGGCATAATGCCTGTACTACGGGTTTTAGCAATGGTTGCAGTTTCCGCAGGAGTGTTAGGAAGGTTTTGTTCGTTGGTATTCATACGATATGGGTTGTTGAGGGGTAAAACAATATAGATTATAACGCAACTTGCCTACTTTTGTTGCGCAAGTGGCGTGGTTTTTTGTTACAATGGCTACATTTTTTCTAAACAGGGCTTGTTACTTGCCTACCATAACATTTTCTATAAAAATATACGTAGGGGCAACCCTTGTGGTTGCCCTTTTTGTTTATACAAATGTGTGTGTTTTCACAATAATGTGTGTGCTACAAAGGGTAACCACAAGGGTTACCCCTACGGTTGCCCTTTTTGTTTATACAAATGTGTGTGTGTTGATTACAAGGTGTATTGATTAAAAAAGGGCAACCACAAGGGTTGCCCCTACGGCCTTTTCACTTCTATTGTATTGCCTTGTGCTTCTGCCAACTTACCTAAATGATAATAAGAAGATGCTAAACAATGTTGATAATGTGTATTGTGAAGGTATTGTGTGTAAAGTGTTTGTGCTATTTGCTGATATTGTTCAAAATAGAACAATGCTTTTTCATACTGTTGCATTTTTATATATACAATACCTATAAATTGAGACGCTATAGCCAATCCATCTTGAAAAATAGCTTCGTTAGGGCGTGCTTGGCATAGTATTTTACAAATTTGATACTCTTTTTGATACCATACTAAAGATTCCTCAAAGTTTTGCATAATGCGGTTAATATCTCCTAACTTTTCATATGCAATGCTTAATCTGTATTGAAAATCTATGTTAGTAGGCTCTTGTTTGCACAATGTTTCTTGAATATTTATACGTTTTTGATATTGTAACAAAGCTTCTTTATTTTGACCTAAATCTATATACACATTGCCTAAATTTTGGTGAGAAGTTGCTAAATTATTTTGATAACGTATATTATCAGGATATTGATTGCATAATGATTGTGATTGTTCGTTATCTTTTTGGTAATATGTCAATGCCTCTGTAAACTTGCCTACACTTTCGTAAAAATTTCCTAATCTACTATATGTTACACCTACATTAGCTTGACAATTTGCATCAGCAGGATATTTTTGAGTAAGTAAAATATTAAATTGTAATTGTTGCTTATAATACTGTAAAGCTTGAGGCAAGTTACCTGTATTTTGGTACAACGTACCTACATTTTCACATAAAATACTTATATTATTTAGTAATACTCCTTCGTAATAACTGTGTAAAGTATTATCTTGTTGGGCTATTTGTACGCAACGCTCGGCAATAGGTACATACTGCATAGCTTCCTCGTAGGTAACATTTACCAAATGCCCTTGATAGCCTTGATAATCTAATTTATGCTCTAAAATTTTTATAGTATTATAATTGTCCTCCCAAAAACGTGCTTGGTTTTTGGTGCGTGTTACGTCTTGTACGGCAGGATAGGGCTTGAGCATTGTCTCGCCTGCTTGTTCGGTTTGTTCTATCCAGCCCTTGTCCACCAACAAGGCAAGTGTAGCGTGTAAATCTTCGTATGAGTACAGCGTTTCTAAGCGTGTATAACCAATTCGTTCCGCAGGCAAGATAGCAAACACCGATAAAAGGCGGTTTTCCTCCTCTGTGAGTTGCGCCAAGTCATACATAGCCAAGATAAAGTCTTCGACGGGAGCTTGCTTATAGCCTTTTTCGTGGGCGTGGTAGGTGGCAGTTATCACGGTGCTTTTGCTCAAGCGCAACAGGCTTTGTTCTATATCGTGTATGATATTTTCCAAACTATATTGCGTTTTGAACTTATTGAAGTATGCTAAATTTTTGGCTATCAACTCAATGAGCAAGGTATTCTTGCCTATCCGCGCCAATAAAGTATGCAAGAGAGGCATTTCATCTGCACGTAGGCGAGGATAGTGTCGTTTGAACAAATCGACTGCCTCTGTGTCAGGCAAGGGCAATACTTCTAAGGGCGTTTCTTGCATCAAGGCAGGCAAGCGGGACGTGAGTAAGATGTGCAGGTTTTGGCAATTACGCAATGTTTGGTAGTGCGCAAGCGTATCGTCTTTGTCATTGGCATTGTCCAGCACGAGCAGGCAAGGCGTAGGCAAGTCTTTCAGTGCCTTTATCAAGGTCTGAAAGTTTTTAGCTGAGTCGAGTTCATCTCCAAAGTCAATCCCAAGCGGCACAGCCAAACGCAGGAGCGCGTCTTGCATCGTGGTTTGCACCAATACCCACGCCATATACTTGTATTGCGCCTGATAGGTGTGATAATAGTGCGAAGCAAGGGTAGTCTTGCCTATGCCTCCCTGCCCACTCATAAGCAGGAGCGTATTTTGTTTGGTATCAAAAAAACAGGCGTGTATGCGTTGCAATTCATCTTGCCTACCCAAAAAACACTCGCTTTGGAAGGGTTCAGGCAAGAGGTGTTTGTACGCTATGGACACATTCTCAAAGGCAATTTGTAGGTAAGTTTTTAACTGTTGTGAATGCTTAAATGAAGCTCCATCATGTATAAATTCTTGCCTAAGCAAATTAAAAAAATGGTCTTTCACACCGTTTTTGTGTAGGTAAGCGAAAAGTGCAGGCAAGTCGTTTTTTTCAAACAACGCTAAGGCGTGTTCGTAGTGTTGGGAGATAGACATAACAGACAATAGGAGGTTTTTGTAAGTTATGTAAAGTTACCACTTGCCTACTGAAATAGCAAATAAAAAACATTGAAAAAAAGATTTTGTACAGGAATGGTTGATATTTTGCACTGTGCGTTATGTTTCAAATGTCTTAGAGTCTATTCAAGAATACGTTTGCATAAGATTATTAAAGCTACGTAGGGGCAACATCTTAAGATGTCGCCCCTACGAGGTTCTTGTTTGTGGAACGGCTTTTCTACAAAGATATCGCCCCTCTGGGGCTAACGTGAGTTCGGAAATAAAAAGGTTATATACAAGCCCCAGCGGGGCGGCATCTTTGTAGCACAACGGTTTAAGTCTTCCAAAGCCCCAGCGGGGCGACATCTTAATAGCGCACAGATGTTGCCCCGCTGGAGCAAGCCTATTCAATCCATTGATTTACAATATTTTATATTTAAATCTAATTCCGAACTCACATTGGGGCTAAAAAAAATTGAACAGGCTCTTAGAGCCTGACCTGCGTTTGAAGCGCGTTATGCGTTGTAAAAGGGCTTTTCGTGGAAAAACAGGCATTAACACCGTTTTAACGCGCAAAACGAGTAATTTTTGTTACAATTCAGAAAAAACGGCGTATATTTGACAAAGCAAACAGCGAAAGTATATGAAAACAGCCTCCTTCATTCAAATCGGCAAGCACATAGGCATCATAGCCATGATAGCCTTGTCATCTTGCAAAAGCTCAAGTCAATTAGCATCTACCAAAGATGATGATGATGTGTATTACACAAGCAAAGACCGAGCTACTACCCCCAAACCTAAGCCTGCAGAGGAAACGCCACAGCCCGTTACCACGCAACCTGTAGCTACTACCTCGCCTGCTGAAAATCCCGATAACAATTACAATCCTGACTATGACGAGGAAGGATATGTAGTGAGTTCGGGGCAATATTATGACCCCAATTACAACCAAACCCAACCTAACTTTGGGCAAGGCTGGAATTCGTCTTGGAACAATAATAACATGGATTGGAATCGTTATTACAACGCCTACAACCAATTTCCTTGCCCCACAAGCCAATGGGGGAATCCATGGGGCTGGAATACAAGCATAGGCTGGAATAGTGGCTGGAATAGCTGGAACAACCCCTATAATACTTATTACAACAACCCATGGGCATGGAACAATCCATACACAAGTTGGAATAATTGGAACAATCCTTATTATGACCCTTGGAACAATAATTGGAACAATGGCTGGACTTATACCATGTCTTGGAACAATTATACAGGCTGGACAAGTGGCTGGTCGTACAACACAGGTTGGGGCTGGAATAGAGGTTGGGACAATGGCTGGAACAACGGGTGGAATTGGAACAGAAATAGAAACAGAAACCGTAATAATGGCGGTATAGCATTGGGAAGCTCGACTCGCAATAATACAGGTCCCCGCTATGGCGGTGGCTCGCGTGGTTCTTCTTTCATCTCGCCAAGCAACAACGGACAAGTACGCATCATACAAGGCGGTCGCCCTGCCAATGTAGATAATGGCGAAATTCGCGTTAATCCTTCGAACCCTGTGCGCCCTGACCGAAATACGACCATAGGCGGAAATAATGGCGAAATTCGAGCTAATCCTTCGAACCCTGTGCGCCCTGACCGAAATACGACCATAGGCGGAAACAATGGCGAAATTCGAGCTAATCCTTCGAACCCTGTGCGCCCTGACCGAAATACGACCATCAATGGCGAAATTCGAGCTAACCCTTCGAACCCTGTACGCCCACGCGTAGAAACGCCAAGAGCTGAACCTGTGCGTCCACGCGTAGAAACGCCAAGAGCTGAACCTGTGCGTCCACGCGTAGAAACGCCAAGAGCTGAACCTGTGCGTCCACGAGTAGAAACGCCAAGAGCTGAACCTACGCGCCCACGAGTAGAAACGCCAAGAACAGAAAGACCATCTTCGCCTTCAGGTGGGCAACCAAGCGCACCACGAAGACCTCGATAAATAGACTTTGATAAAAAACTTTGATGAAGCATGGCTTTGTCAAAGTTTTTTTGTTTTTTTGCTTCTATGAAAAACAATCCGCGCATCTTGAACGCTTGGGCATCTTATGACTGGGCAAATTCTGTTTACAACCTTACCATTACTGCCGCACTTTTTCCTGTCTATTACGCCTCTGTTACGTCTATAGCTTTTGGAGGCGATATGGTGCAGTTTTTTGGCATGACCATCAAGTCGTCTGTGCTGTATTCCTTCGCTATCGCTTTTTCTTTCCTGCTTGCGGGTATTTTGTCGCCTTTGCTTTCGGGCATTGCTGACTCTGGCGGGCAAAAAAAGTTGATGATGCAAATTTTTACATACATAGGCGCGACTGCTTGTGCAGGCTTGTATTTTTTTGTAGGCAAGAACATCGAATGGGGCATCATTTGCGCCCTGATAGCGAGTTTTGGCTACACAGGCGCGATTGTGTTTTACAATTCTTACCTGCCCGACATAGCCACTGAAGACCGCTACGACAGCATAAGCGCGAAGGGCTATTCATTGGGTTTTTTGGGAAGCGTGGTGCAGTTGGCGTTTAGCATTTTTTTGATACAAAACTACAAAATGTTTGGCATTGCCGATATAGGCGAGGCTACCCGCATTTCGTTTTTGTTGGTGGCAGTTTGGTGGGTAGGTTTTGCGCAAATCGCGTTTTTTGCCTTGCCTAAGCCCTTGCCTAAAGAACACAAGGAGAAAAACCTAATGCGCAAAGGCTTTGAGGAGTTAGGCAAGGTTTGGAAATCTTTACAAAAAATGCCCAATGCTGTATTGTTTTTGGTGGCGTTTTTCTTTTATTGCATGGGTGCGCAAAGCATCTTTTTATTGGCTACGCTTTTTGGAAGTGAGGAATTAAAATTAGGGCAAGACAAACTTATCCCTACTATTTTAGGCTTGCAATTAGTGGGCATTTTGGGAGCTTACCTATTCGCCTACATTTCGAGCAAAAAGGGCAATAAATTTGCGTTGTTGTGTATTCTTTCCTTTTGGTTAGTGTTGGGTGTGTATGGCTATTTCGTAAGGACAGAAACACAATTTTACATCATGGCTATCACGTTTGGCGTGGCTATGGGCGGGTATCACCTTTCGCGCTCTACGTATGCCAAACTTATTCCACAAAATACAAAAGACTCTACTTCTTACTTCAGTTTTTATGATGTAGTGGAAAAAATGGCAACTGCTTTTGGTCCCTTTCTCTATGGTTTGATTGAATTTGTTACGGGCAGTATGCGCAATAGCATCATTGCGTTAGGCGTGTATTTTTTGATAGCCATTATTTTGCTTTCCTTCGTGAAGGTAGAGGCAGGCAAGGAAAGTGCATAGATGATTGCATAATTTGTAACAAGGCTATGTTACCAATTCTTTAATTTTTCACGATAGCGCGTATTTTTCGAGGCAAAACACCAAAAAAGGCTAATTTTGCGCAACGACTTGTAATATGCGCTTTTTACTACTCCTTGCCTGCTGGTTTGGCGTGAGCTTGCCTGCCTTCGCCCAATCAACGCCTCGCCCCGAAATCAACCTTGATGCCTTCATTCAAGAGCTGTTTCCGCAACCCGAAGACGACTTGAACTATGAAAAAGTGTATGAAACGCTGTTTTTGCTCTATACCAACCCCTTAGACCTAAACAAAGCCACGCGAGAGGACTTGCAAGCGTTATATATCTTGTCCGAGTTGCAAATCAACGCACTTCTGCAACACAGGCAAGCGTGGGGAAATCTATTGAGCCTATACGAACTGCAGACGATAAGCCATTTCGACATGGAAACCATTTACAAAATTCTGCCCTTCGTAACGCTGAATCAAACCAACAAGTCGAGTGCCAATCCGTTGTGGAAACGCATTGCCAAAGAATCAGACCAACATTATTTGCTGACGCGCTATGCCCGAACCCTCGAACAACAAAAAGGCTACACCGAGTCCGCCACGCCTTCGCAACGCTATTTTGGCTCGCCTGACCGCCTCTATATGCGCTACAGAGTAAGCCAAACGAATGACTACAGCATAGGCGTTACCCTCGAAAAAGATGCAGGCGAGCAAGGAGTCGGCTTTTGGTCGGCACACGCCTACTTGAAAAACATAGGCAAGCTCAAAACTTTAGCTATAGGCGATTTTCAGGCGCAATTTGGGCAAGGGCTTTTGTACTCCGCAGGGCTAACGGTAGGCAAGGGCGCGGAAACGGTGCAAACGCTTAGGCGTTC
>RDXI01000420.1 GCA_004292795.1 Bacteroidota bacterium
TTCGCCATTGCCTGCTTGAAGGGTTACGAGTTGTTTTTTCAAGCGATTACCCATCACATCTGTTATCACGATGCTTGCCTGCCCTGCCTGCAAAGCGTGATAGCCTAAGCTAAACTCGCCTCCACGACTCACGGGATTTGGCTTCAACTTCAAATCAAAGTTCTCGATAGATGGTATTTCTACAGACACAACCGAACCTTTTTTTTCCAAACCGTCCTTATTTACAATAATGAGGCGATAAAAAATTTGTTTTACACCTACAGGCAAGTTCGTATCGATAAACTCATAGTTGGCGTATCCTGCCACATTTTTCGCATCAACCGCGCCAATACTTACAAAGTTTACACCATCGATGCTGCGTTGTACTTTGTAGTGACTGGTGGTTCCCTCGCCTACACTTGTCCAAACTACAGCTATTTTATCACCCATCAAATTGGCTGAAAAATCAATCAAATTGGCTGTAAGCGGAATACCTGTAACCTTTCCATCGGTGGAGAGTGCGCAAGGATCGCCTTTGAGCAAGCGGTCAAATGTTTCTGCATCTGCCGCATCACATTTGCGGAAGCTAATGCCATCTACCCCAAAATCATTGCCAGACTTAGTAAGGGACAAGTTTTCTATACACAAGTTCATCTCACGTACAAAACGTGGGGCGCGATATACACAACGCACCAACACCCAGTTATCAGGGCTTTCAGGGATAAGGAACGAAGCACCTAATATTTTCAAACGGGCATCTCGATTTTCTGCTACATTTTCTAATCCGCTCCAGCCATTGTTTAATGACAAGTTACAAGTCATAGCCGCACCATACGAAGGTGGACGCACCCCTTCTGAAGCAAGGGCAAATAGCCTGTTATTGTTGGGACGTGGAATATGGCGAACCCTTTGCGCAAGGCTCTCCCCTTCCAAACGACCAATACCAGACGAACTATTGCCACTAGTAAAATTACCATCTGTTACAGAAGCTAAATTATCCACAATAGTAACATCAGTAATACCAGGTAGGCGAGTCATTCTTGCGTTATTAGTAGCATTTCCATCTAAATTGCCAGGATCACCGTTTGCAGTAGTATAAATATCTCTTTCTGCAGGCATACTACCAGGGTTGTTCGGGTCTTCCATATCACACACCGTTAGACGAAGTTGTGGTATATCAGAATTACTACCAATTTGCTTCATGTTTTGTACCCAAACAGAGAATAGATAGTAGCTCACATCATTTACATCAGCTGGAGTACGCCCAACAGTTTGACACCACAATTTACCCGGAGGCAAGTTGCCTGCAGGATTGAACGAACCATTGAGAATCATAAAATTGGCTTGAGAAGCACTTGGTTGCACAGCAGGCAAGCCATCAACTGTTGAATTAAAAGGGCTAAAAGGCACACCCATTGTAGTAGAAGCATCTGCCGTGTGTGTGGTATTAAATGTTCCTACTGATGTGATAAGTCCATTTTCTAATGATACAGGCACACAAGCCTCAGAGCCTGCACCAAGCGTTCCCGATGTGCAGTAAGCGGCTTGTGGCTCGCCATTGCTATCAGGGTTTCGCCCACCATATCCCGAATAACCAACACCAAAACAGAACCAGTTTTGTTTTAATGTCCAAGGGCTATGACGTACTACATATAATCCTTCAGGATTAAATTCGCCTGCTCCTGCGCTTCGTGCTTGTGCAAAAGTAATTGTCTGATTACCTGCGGCATACGTTCCATTTTCACGCAAATAACCATAATCTGTAGCAAACCTTGCCACCCCTGTATTCAAAGTAGCACCTGCACTTGCGCCAAATACGCCATCTATATCATTGGG
>RDXI01000124.1 GCA_004292795.1 Bacteroidota bacterium
GCAATGAGTTCAACACGTTGATTTACCACACTACTTGCAAGGTCGGCACGCTTGTAGAACAGCGTTAATAAACGCCAACGGTCTAAGCTATATTTGCGCATACGGCTGTAGGCAAGGGCAAAGAAGCCCGTAATAGGCAAGGAAAGCAGGTAAGCCAACGCCACCCAAATATCAGTATAACTATAGCAAAGCCACGTTTGCAAGGAATAAAACACGCCAAACGTAAGCACTCCCGAAGTCATCATCACAGGGGCAGTATATTCGTCTGTGTCTGTCCAGCGCACAATCCGCGCCGCTATGCGCGAAGGAATGATATAAGGAATATAATTATTCACCACGCCATAGAGAAAAAACGGAAACCCAAACAAAAAATACAACGCACTCCGCACACTCGCGCCCAATAAATGTCCCTCGCGTTTGGTTTTGGCAAATACTTCGTCATTCAGGTTGAGGCGTTTGAGGTTGCGTAGGTAAGTATCTATTTGTGGTTTGAAGTTTGCCACTCTTGCGGGTTCTTTCTCCTCAAAATATTGCACCGCATCTACTATAGCTTTAGAAATCAAAAACTGCTCTTCTTCGCGCACATTTTCGGCAGGAATGTCGGCAAAGAGTTGTGGCTTGTAAATCATTTCTATCTGTTTAGCGAGTTCGTCTTGTTCGTCATCTTTGGTAATAATCACTTCATTTTCAAGGCGTTCCTTTATCAAGCGCGTAAGGGCGTGAATGGCATGGTCGGGATTTTCTTTGTATTGCGCCTCAAAATCTTTCACTACGATAGGCTCGCCTACATTTACCAATACATCACTTCTAAAACTTTCGTGGTTTGAGTAGTTCAATCCTACGACCATTATTTTTACGCCTAACTTAAAATCATGTTCTGCTTCCGCCCCAAGCGCGATGCGTGCCGCGCCTGTTTTGATGGGTTGCAGTCTTCGCGCCCTAATGCTCACACCTTCGGGAAATATAAGCACTACGCCCTTTTTGCCCAAAAAATCATAACATTTTTGAAAAACCTCCTTGTTGTCCACCTTTACTTTGTTGGTGTCGTGTTTGCGCTGAATGGGTATCATGTGCAGTTGGTTCAGAAACCAATTCACAAACTTAGACACAAACAACGAACCCATAGCCAAGAAATACACCGAAGGGCGCACTGTGGAAGCCACAATAACGGGATCCATAAACGTATTGGGGTGATTCGAAACAATGAGCATTGGTCCCGTTTTGGGTACGCGCTCTTTGTTTTTTATCTGAAATTTTTTGTAAAACACCCTCAGCGCAATGCGCATGATGAATTTGAGCAGGTTGTAAAGCATGGGAGCGAATGAGTGGGTGAGAGAGTGAGTGAATGAGTGGGTAAGTGAGTGATTAAGTGAATGAGTGATTAGGCGAATGAATGGTAGCAAAAGAACAAGATAGTTACAAAATATTTCGCTCATTCACTAACTCACTCATTCACTCTTACGTTACTTTGCAATAGGGCATTTTTTCTTGAATTTGTTTGCGTTTTTTGAAAATAGGGTTTTGATTGCCTATTTCGAGGTAGCGGAGGGCAGGCAAGTTATAAATTTCGTCAGGCAATTTGCTGATTTTATTGCCGTGCAGATTGAGCGTAGTGAGGGCTTGCATCTTGCCTATTTCGGCAGGCAGTTCTGTAAGTTGATTGTTCGAAATATCCAAACTTGCGAGTTTGGGCATATCCGTTAGGATTATAGGGAAACTTTGTATTTCATTGGTTGATAGACTAAGCGTGTCTAACTGCGTCAAATTCGTGATAGCGGTAGGCAAGTTCTGTAGTTTGTTTTCGCGCAAGTACAAAATCTTGATGCCCTTTAGCTCGCCTATCGCGTCAGGAAGTTTCACGAGTTCGCAATTATTGAGGCGCAAAACACTGTTTTTGCGATATTGATTGCAATACCACAAAAACGATTCCTTTTGTGACAAACAATATTGCTTGCCTGTTTGGTATTTTTCAAAAAACGCTCTGCCCAACTTGCCTGCTTCTATGTATCGGTTCGTGGCTATGTTCTCCAAATAGCGCGATATATCGTTTTCGCTTGCATATCGCTGAAGTTGTCGCATTGTTTTCAGGTGCAAGAACGCATCTATGGGCAAATGTTTTTCCAATATTTTCTCTACCAATTTGAAGCGTGCATTTTGTTGATACGCCCAAATATACAGCAAAATAATTTCATACACATACAAATCATTCAAGCCACCGCCCAATGCCATTTGCAAGCCCAAATCTACATTCGAATCGTCATCACTACGCAAAAGGTTCAGCAAATTTTCAGCCATCAGATGCGTGTCTTCGTCTTGCTTGTCCAAATAAGCAGAATTGTCAAGGTGGCGCAAATAATCGAAGAAATGCCCATACGAAACAATCGGAATTTGCATTTTGAGGGCTTTTTCTAAGGAATTGCCCACAATCGAAGAACCGACTACTAAGTGCGTAACCTCTTTATTCATACGCGAAGAAATCGTGATGCGGTTTTCTTGCAACAAAGGCGTAACACCCTCCCAATCCAACTTGAAATCTTTGGGCGGGGTAAGGTGCAAGACCATCTCTTGTTGGGCAGGAAAGGGTGATGGGTTTTCGGTGTACCAATACGCCACCGCCGAAACGCGCAAGTCAGACTCGCCAAAATTCATAGCCTCTAACACAAATTGAGGTTTATTTTGCGCCTTTACCCTATGATGACTGCCTGTGTATAGATTGAAAAATGCCTTTCTTTTCTCTATGTCGGCTACTTCAGTCTGGAGTTTTTGCATGAAGTGGGCATATTTCTTAGCGCGGTTGTTGCCCATTTTTTCATGCGCAGGCGAATTATCAAAAATGAGTTTACACGAAGGTATAGCGACCAATTCTTCAGGCAGTTCGCTTATTTGACTACTCTCCACATCTAATTGTTGCAGTTTGGTAAGCTGGCTTATGCGGTTACTCAAACATTGGATAGAGGTATTTTGTAGCACAAGCATGGCAAGATTGGGCAATGCATACACCTCTTCGGGGAGGTATTCAAGACGCTTGCAATACGTAATATACAGTTCTTCTAAGGCGGTTAATTGACCGACTTGTGGGGGCAAAGTTTGGATATTGACATCATATAGCGTGAACTGTATGAGTTTGCTAAGGTTGCTTATTTCTTCAGGAATTTGAAACGCTGGGTTGCTGATACTATACAGCGCAAGGTGCGTAAGTTTGGTTAAAGTGCAAATTACTTTTATATTGTTCAGATTGGCATACGAACAATGCAAAGTCAGTTTTTCCAAAGAAATTAACTTGCCTAATAGTTCATCATCAGGCAAGGGTTTTATGAGCGTAAGGTCTAAGTGTTTGAGATTGACAAAAGTAGGCAAGGCTTCGATGGGCGTAGTGCCATCGTAGGTTATCATAAGCGACTCTATGCTTGCCTGCTGTTGGCTCTCAATAGGATAGGCAATATCGTAAAACGTTTGCATTTTTGACTGTTATTTGAATACAAAGATAACCAAATCTTGTTATTTGTGCAAATTTTTACATCTTCTTGCCAAGTTTTGTTTTACGTTTTTTTGCCATTCTTCTTGTAAGATACTCAACACAATACTTGTGCGCCTCTCGCCGTCATGCCTCAATAGATGATTGCGCAAAAAGCCCTCTACCGTACAGCCTATGCCTTTCATGGCGTTGATACTTCTGGCGTTCCTTGTGTCTGCACGAAACTCCACACGCAACATATCCATCTGTTCGAAGGCGAATTGCAACATCAAGAATTTGCAATGACTATTCAAGCCTGTGCCTTGAAAACTTTTGCCGTACCAAGTGTAGCCAAGTTGCAGGGTTTGATGCTCCAACTGTATATCATAAAAGCGCGAACAACCCACGTAGCGTTGGGCTTGTTTGTCGAACACAATGAACGGATATTCTTGTCGGGCTTGCTTACCTGCCAGTGCCAAGTCTATATAGCGTGCCATACCTTGCTCGCCTGCCGCAGACACAAGCGAATAACGCCAAATATCAGGTTCTTGCACCGCGAAGGGTATCAAAGCAGGCAAGTCGCTTGCCTGCAAGGGGCGCAACAGCACACGCTCATCTTCCAACGTGTAGGTTTTTTCGAAGTCGAATTGTATCATTACGGTAAGTTTTTTGCGAAGTTAAAGCGCAGTCTTGTAAAGTCAAAATGAAGTTTCATGAGGCACACGCTTATTTTTATAAATTGCTTGCCTACCAAGCCCCAAAAGGGCGTAACTTTGCCCTGTAACCCCAAATTAAACATAGTCCTCGAATATGAAAACGATTGCAGTTGTATGTCTTGTTTGCTTTGCGCAAACCGCCCTTGCCCAACTTACCGAGTCTGACCTTGCCAAAATGAACATCAAAGGCAAGGTAACGTTCTTGGTAGAGAGTAAATTTCGCATCACCCAAAAAGAAGGCAAGCCCGAAAAAGGAAGCCTCAGAGGGAAAACCGAATTCACCTTTAGCCTCAAAGGGTACTTGGCAGAAACGAAGTATTATGACGACAAAGAGCAAATGCGTGGCAGGGATTATTTTGTCTATGACGATAATGGTGACCTGACCGAAGAGAGCAACTACAAGGCTGATGGCTACCGTTTTGCCTCTACGTACTACAAGCTTGATGTGCCAAACAAAAAAAGGGAGAAAAAACGCGCTTTCAGTGATGGCACGAAGATAGACAACAGTGTGCAGGTGTTCAACGCACAGAAAAAACTTGTCGAGGTACAAATCTATGATGCCACAGACAACACGTACATCGTAAAAGAAGCGTGGAAATATGATGCGAAAGGCAATCTATCTAAGGTTATACGTTCTTCTGAACGCTTCGGTGTGATGTCGGAAACCGCCTACAAATATGACGACAAGGGCAACCCCACCGAGGAGATTATCACGTCTTTCAAAACTAAAAGTACCCAAGTAGAGCACGTAGAGAAAACTTTTTTTACCTACAAGTATGACGAAAAGGGAAATTGGATAACCAAGACTTGTTATGAAACTGACGATAAAAATATGACTGCCATTTTCGAAAGGGTTCTTACCTACTAAAAAAAGCCCTCAAAAGGGGCTTTTTTGTTGCGAAAATACCTGAAAATAAGCCTTACTCTTTTTCTAGTAATTCTATAAATTTTTCTACAAAAATTTCAAATATATGATTATCCATTTCTTCACGTTTATCTATAAGAAAAAGCAATAACTTATTTTTATAATAGGCTTTCATATCTGTATCTGACATAATAAATTTTCGAATATTAGATGGATAAAAAACCATCATTTTAGCAAGGTATATCAACATTTTTTCCAAATTATTTAAGAGCGCGTAATTGCAAGCCATGTTGTAATAAGAGGTTTTGTAATCATCTGGCTCATATACCTCTCTGATATGCTCATAACACACAAACGCCATTTGATGCATACCTGCATTGCTATAAGCGTGGGCGCGTGCATGGTAATATTCAAAATCTCTATTTTCCTTGCCTACCATACGCAAAAAATTTATAGCTCGTAAAGCATACAATTTGGCTTTTTTAAGTTGTTTTTTTCTCTGTGCATCTGCGCTTACATTGCGGGCTAAATCAAGCCCAATGTTGTAAAAAATACTATCATCAAAATTAGGAAAATAGCCTTTCAATAAATTAAGTGTATGGCGTTGTATATTATCATCTACATATAAAATTTCTACGTTTTTGTTCTGCCAAGTAGCTTTTTTCAATTTTTTTAAAGGAACATTATATAGTACCAAAGTTTCTACATCTATTTCTGCTAATTCTTGTGGGAGTTCTTTTAGGTGTAAGATACTTAGATATAACTCTTTTTCAGAGGTAACCAAACGCGTTAAAATCTGTTTTTTGGGCAATAAACACAATTTCCAACAAATGTCTGCACATTCATTTTTAATTGAGAAAATATGTTTGATGAGTGTAGGCAACAAATCGGGCATAGCATTTTGTTGTTGCATTTTCGATACAAAACCCGCCCATTTCCCCAAATTATTTCGTTCATCTCGGATATACTCCAAATATGAATCAGGCAACATACCCACAAGCAAATTAAGCCATCTTTGAATGACCTCCTCTACAGGGTAAAACTTCATCTTGTCTAAAGCCCATACATATACAGGCGGAATAAAGTCAGCGTGCATACCTCCGCCTTCTATCAGTTGTAATGCAAGCTCAACCAAAGATTTTTCACTCGAAACCAACATATTATAGACTTTTTGACGCATTTCCGCGCCTTCAGCCGATTCTTCAAGTAGGTACATAAAAGAAAAAATCAATAAAAAGAAGAATATTTTTGAAAATATGAAGTATGAAAAAATGAAAATATTACTAAAAATAAAGCTACTATTTTCTTAAAGGAATAGGGTTTCTCATACCTGAATATGCAGAAAAAATGCCTTTTCGGGTGTTACAAAAATGAATGACAAACCTTTATTTCACACTCTTTTTTTTTATTCATTCATTTTTCGACACCCGAAAAGAAATTTCTTAGCTTGGCTTTTCAGGTGTCTAAATGCTGAACGAAAATGCGTGTTGATATTGAAATTTGACAACGTTTCTAACACCTGAAAAGGCGGGAAATCCAACCATCAAGCCACAGCCACATTCGCAATGTTGGCTTGACTGAGCGTATTATATAGGTTTTGACAACGAGGCATATACAAATAATTGACATAATCACGCCATCCTGACACCAACATACCATAACCTGCATAATCACCATTTGCCAAATTTGTTATGACTGAAGGCGACGACTGTGCAAAACTATGAAAAACTTTAAAAGCCAAACTCAGGTTATCTGTACTTAACAGTTTTTCAAACTCCTCATACTCATATTCATCAATAGGCTTAGGCAAGAAGGGTTGCAGATGATTCAAATAATTGTTCCGCCAAGTTAATTGGTTGAAGCCCCAACCACGGAAACGAAAATAATCACATTTGAAGGACGCTTTGATTACCTCTATAGGTGCATTGATAGGGAAAATCTGTCCATTCCAAGTTGCCACATCAGTAGCTGATGTGATGATACCCCAAGATTTTAATTGATTGCCCGCCAATCGATTCCCAAGAAGTTGTTGATTGTAGCTATATTTACTTCCACCCTCAAAACAATATCGAGCAGGACTTGATGTCTGATACGCCTCTCTAAGGGGCAAAAATAAGCCACCCGTTTCGTTGTACATTATCGAAAAATGTCCTATAAATTCTTGCATAGTAATGCTATTCTTGCCTGTAAAATCTGCCAAATGCGACATTACAACTTCAAAACTAGCCTTTTGAACTTGATAGGGATATAAAAAAGTAGCATGAAAAATGGGAGGCGGAGGAGGAAAAGATGTATTTCCAAACATTTTTTGATTGAACCAATCCGCAAATGGTATTCCATTCACAGTGAAATTCCCTTGTATTTGAAACATGACAGTAAAAATTAACAATAATTGGACAAAAACCTGCTATTCTACTACATTTGTGAAATATCGCGTATGATGTTATATCTAATATGCAATACCGTAAACTTAACCAAAACTCTCCAAACCACCAAATTTTTCCTCCATTTTTTTAAAATATTTTTCATTTTCCCACCTAAAACGCTGATTTACAACAACTTAGCTACCCAAGCAAACTCCACACCGCCCCATAATTCACTCGTTCACTTACCCACTCATTCACTCTTTTATTCACTAACTTTGCACGCAGAACTACTGCACAGAATACTAAACTTGCCTGCCATTCGTTCAATATTGTAAAAATTGTGTTGATTATGAGAACTGAAACCATACCCTTTATAGGAGATATTCCTTCTGCTTTTGGCTTCTCCCATAATGATATGTCTGTACTTGAAGCAGAAATAGCTTTTTTTGTGCAAAGTCTTGCAAGATTATTAGAAGGAGCATATCGACTTAAAAGCAATGCCTTGCATTATGCCCTTGTACTGAAAGACGACACTATAGAAAATAGGCAAGCCTTTTTCAATTTCTCTGATGAATATGAAGAACAAGGCGGTCATTTTGAGCTTCGTTTTTATTTCGTTAGGCAAGACCTAGTGCCTCGCCTGAACATAGAGAAAACGATAGAATTTTAGCCCCAAACGACATGAACGAGATACAAACAAACCTAAACCAAGCCAAACACAACGAGGCATTTTTGGCACAAATAGGCGAAGATTTTTATGATTGGCGCGTTACAACACTTTTTTACATAGCTGTTCACTACCTTCGAGCTTTTGCTTGCTACTTAGAAACAGACGCGGGTAGTACACATGAAGAAATGGAAAGCAAAGCCAAACAATACCCTTTGCATATCAAAGATTGGGCTTGGCAACATTACAAAAGGCTCAAAAACTACTCGCGTGAAGCACGTTATGATGGGTTTGATGATGCTTTTATTTTTCAAGAAGTCCAAAAAGACAACTATGAAAAATGCTTGCTACACCTCGACGAGTTCAAAAAATACCTCAAAAATAGAGGCTTGCCTACCTAACCCAAATCCTACACCGCCCAATAATTCAATAATTCGATAACTCAATAAATCAATAATTCACTAACTTTGCACGCATGAACCTCCTCGAAACTGCGCAAAAGTTAGGCTTATTGCCTGAAGAATTAGACAAAATCAAAGAAATATTGGGGCGCGAACCCAATTTCACCGAATTGAGTGCTTATTCCGTCATGTGGTCTGAGCATTGTTCCTACAAAAACTCTATTGTCTGGCTCAAGACCTTGCCTAAGTCCAAAAAGAAGGAATCGCCCTACAAAGGCAAGCCCGCTTTTGGCGATTTTTGGCTTCAAGACGAAGAAATTGGCGGGCTACTCGTAGAAGCAGGGCAAGAAAACGCAGGCTTGGTCGACATTGGCGATGGCTTGGCGTGTGCCTTCAAGATAGAGTCGCACAATCACCCTTCCGCCCTCGAACCCTATCAGGGCGCGGCTACAGGCGTAGGTGGCATCAACCGCGACATTTTTACAATGGGCGCGAGACCTATTGCCCAACTGAATACGCTTCGTTTTGGCAATCCTACGCATGAGCGCACCCAATTTTTGATGCGTGGCGTGGTGAAAGGCATTGGCGATTATGGCAATGCGTTTGGCGTGCCTACAGTGGGCGGAGAAGTTTTTTTTGATGAATGTTATCATACCAACCCGCTTGTAAATGCTTTCTCGGCTGGTATCGTAGAAACGGACAAAATGGCTTCGGCTACCTCGTATGGCGTGGGCAATCCCGTTTTTATCGTGGGTTCGGCTACAGGCAAGGACGGAATCCATGGAGCCGCATTTGCTTCGAAGGACATCACCGCCGACTCGATAAAAGACTTGCCTGCAGTGCAAGTGGGCGACCCTTTTCAAGAAAAATTGCTTTTGGAGGCAAGCTTAGAAGTGATAGCTTCGGGACACGTGATAGGTATGCAAGACATGGGCGCGGCGGGTGTGATTTGCTCCACTGCCGAAATGAGCGCGAAAGGCGAGCATGGTATGCGCATCGACCTTGACAAAGTGCCTTTGCGTCAGGCAAATATGCACGGCTGGGAAATCCTGCTTTCAGAATCGCAAGAGCGTATGCTCGTGGTCGTGAAAAAAGGGCAAGAACAAGCCATTCTCGATATTTTTGAAAAGTGGGATTTGAATTGTGTGCAGATAGGCGAAGTTACGGACACGAAACGCCTTGAGTTTTATCAACATGGCGAACTCATAGCTGACTTGCCTGCTGAGTCGTTGGTATTGGGTGGTGGCGCACCTGTCTATAAGCGCGAATGGAGCGAACCCGCGTATTTCCAAGAATTTCAGAAATTTGACATCAATACGGTAGGCGAGCCTACAACTGCAGGCGAGTTTGCCCAAATTTTGACTCACCTACTTTCGCACCCGAACATAGCCTCGAAGCGTTGGGTATATGAGCAGTACGACTCGATGGTAGGCACTGCCAACGCTTCTACGAACTCGCCTGCTGACGCGGCTGTGGTGTTGGTGAAGCACCCAAGAGGAGGTAAGGCTGACCGTGCTATCGTGATAACGGTAGATTGCAATGGTCGCTACGTACACGCCAATCCCGAAGTGGGTTGTGCGATTGCGGTATGCGAGTCGGCAAGGAACGTAGTGTGTGCGGGAGGCGAGCCTGTGGCTATCACGAATAACTTGAACTTTGGCAATCCGTACAACAAAGAAGTCTATTGGCAATTTGTGGGCAGTATCAAAGGTATGAAAACGGCTTGCGAGGCATTGAATAC